>JABGPZ010000046.1 GCA_018644725.1 Phycisphaerales bacterium | reverse complement strand
CCCGCTCACCATTTTTGTTTCACTCACGTTGTCACGTTAGAGACTTGAATCCGCCTGCAGAAGAGTCCACCTGCCGTATAATTTAGTTAAGTTACAACGTCATTATCTTTCCAACTCCTGGGGGGAGTTTGAATGGAGCAGCCTACAATTCAATCCGAACAGCAGACGCCTACCATTCTGGTGGTCGAAGATGAATCTGCGGGACGAAATCTGCTGGCGGCGGCCTTGAAGCGATTTGGCATGGGGTCCATCCTCTGCGCCGATGGCCAAGAAGCTGTCGATTGTTTCCGCGAACAGCAAGCGGCAATTTCTCTGGTCCTGATGGATTTGAACATGCCTCGCATGGGCGGCAGCGAAGCGTTTGAGCAAATGGTCGCCATGGACCCCGATGTCCGCGTAATCATTATGACCGGATTTCGCGAAGCAGATGAAATCCAGGGCCTCCTTCAGTGTGGCGTGCAGTCCATTTTGTATAAGCCCTTCCACCTAAACGAATTAAAGACTACGCTTCAAAAACATCTGTAGCACGTAGCCGATTTGTCTCAAGATTCCACCCGCATTGGTCGATGTAGGGAGTAGCGCACAAGAGTGCATGTTTTCCGCAGCGCAGGATGTTGCTGGCGGATCACAGGGCGACACTCCAAACAAAGAACGGAGTTCGGGAGCAATATGCTCCGTGTTTGGCCGCCCGGCCTGGCGTTTCGACGCTTGGCACGCTGTGGTGGTGTCCCGCAGGCGATGACGAAAGAAGTAGTACGATGCATATGATTCCATGGGGCGAAACTCCCGACGCTCCCCTCTCCAGCTCGCCACACGGCGAAACGATCCGCTGGAGCCTAATTCTGCGAACACGCCGCCAAATTGAGGCTGGTACGTACAATATTGATGCCAAGCTCGACGAGGCACTTGATGTCGTATATGATGAGATTACCCAAGGCCAGCGGCGATAAAACGACTCCCCAAGAATTGTCTTGGTATCCACTCTGTCGTTGCGTATAGTGTGACGATGATCCGAATCCCACTCATTCTATCGGTCTGTCTACTCGTCGCTGGATGCGATGGCCTTGCGACCAACCCGTCCGCCGCTCCGGTGGCGCGGGCTTCGGCCTCTGCGCCGGGACCCATGGCCGAATCTGACGCCAAGCGCATCGCTCACAATGCCGCCCAGGCCTATCGAAACACATCGGGGCACAATCCCCGCGCGGCCGAAGAACTCGCCAACTCAACGATGATTCTTCTGTCCTGCGGCGACAGCGCCACCCGCGCCCAGGCCGCCACACACCTTGGCGAATTGCGCCACGCCGCCGCCGAAGAACCCCTGCGCCTGGCACTGATGGACCCCTCTCCCTCGGTCCGCCGCGAAACATGCGCCTCGCTGGGACGCATCAAACGTCCGGCGGCAGCGTTCGCCGTGGCGAGATGCTTCACCGATGCCCACGCCACCGTGCAGATCGCCGCATTCAAAGCCGCTGGCCGCCTGGGCAACCCGGCCGTGCTCCCCGCAATCCTCAAGGCCATCCCCGCCGCGCTCCCCGCCGTCCAAACCGTCGCCGTGCGCAGCGCAGGCCTGCTCGCGCCCAAAGCCGCGCCCGCTCTCGGCCGCCAATGCGTTGCAACCCTCGCCGCGTCGAGCCTCCATCGCGATATCGCGGTCCGTTCCGCCGCCACCGCCGCGCTTGGCCGGATCGCTTCTCCCGAAGCGCTCGCACCCCTGCTCGTCGCCGCCCGTGACCCACAACCCCTCGTGCGATTCCAGGCCGCCGGTGCGCTCAAACGCTATTGCGACCCCCAAGCCGCCGCCGCGCTGACGAAGCTCCGCGCCGATACCAATCTCTCCGTCCAGGCCGCTGCAAAGTAGCCCGCCTACGTCACGCCACCCTCGCAAAATGAACTTTTTTTTCGAATTTGATTGACATTCATTAAGCGTTTCTATCATACTCAATTGAATTGCAGTCGGTTGTTGTGATTACAAAGCGGACTCACACGACTGCATGGGAGACAGTGGGCTTTGCCCCAATTTGGCTGTATCAGCCAGGAGCCGTACCATGGCGACAGGAAAAGTGAAGTGGTTTAACAACACCAAAGGGTTCGGATTTATTGAAACTGATGACCAGCAAGAGGACGTTTTCGTCCACTACCGCGACATCGCCGGCGACGGATTCCGTTCGCTCAAAGAAGGCGACCCGGTCAGCTTCGAAGTGGCAGAAGGCGAAAAGGGCCCCAAGGCTCTCAACGTCGAACTCACCTAGAGCAACCACTCGAATTCATCTGTTCCGCGCGACCGTTCACCCGCGCAGTGTAAGCCGACATCGCTCGGCGCGATGTAGGTGTTGACTAATTTTTCACACCCCCGCGTGAACACGGCGGAAACTCTGCGAAACGCTTTGGGGAAACCCTGAAGCCCACGCCGACTCCCTTCGGCCGCTTGCCTTGCGCATAAAAAACCGCTGAACACTCGTGAGAGCGTCAGCGGTTTAAATTATCTATCGTCGGCGCGGGTATTACACGGCGAGGATTGCTTCGACGAATTCGCGGCCTGCGGTGATGTCAGCGACGCGGGTGTCGCCGGCTTCGCGTTCGATGGCCATCGCGCCATCAAAGTTTGCGGCCTTGAGGATGTCGAGGAATGCGACCCAGTCGACTTCGCCCGTGCCGATCACGACTTCCGAGCCCCATTCGCCGGGCGTCTTGGTCCAGCAGGCATCCTTGAGGTGGATCTGCATCACATGCGGCATCAGCGCGCGCAGGCCCTCGACCGGATCACCCTTGGCATAAAGGATCATGTTCGCGGGGTCAAAGTTCACGCCGACGTTGGGCATCGCCAGCTCGTCGAGGAAGGCCGCGAGGTGGGACGCTTCTTCCTGGCCGGTTTCGAGGGCAACGTTGATGCCCTTGGCGGCGAAGACTTCGGCGATCTTCTTGAGACGGTCGGAAAGTTTCGCGTAGGTCGGGTCGGTGGTGTCTTCGGGCAAAAAGCCGCCGTGGAACGTCACGAGCGAAAGGCCGAGGTCGGCCGCGCTGTCGGCAACGTCTTTGGCGAGCTGAAGGTTTTCTTCCCAGGTCGCGTCGGGAACAATGCCGCCGGTTTCGCGGATCGCGTCAAGGCTGGAATAGTCTTCGCCGACCGTGCCGAACATGCCGGAGACGATTTCGATCCCGGCCTCTTTCAATTTGCCGGCAATCGCCGCACCGCCCGCGCTGCCGCGGTGGTCGTTGAGAGCGAGCTGGACCTTGGTCACGCCGACGGCCTGGACCTTCGCAACGAGATCATCCGCGTCACTCGGCTGAAGCGACCAGCTACACACGGCAATATTCTGTTTCAACTCGGTCATCGTCGATCTCCTTCTGCGGGGCCAACCCGCTTGATTGTAAATTCAATTTTCCGTTGCGGCGTTTCCGCATTGTGGCCGTCCATCGTAGCGAGTTGCCCGGCCGAGTTCATTCAAAATCTTCCACTGAAAAATGTTGCACATGGCCGAACAAGAGCTTCTTATCGGCGGCGCTTCGGGGCGCCTATTGGGGCGCTCTATTTTTCCGGCACCCTCGGGGGCCTGGGCTGCGGCCTAAGCTTCAACTTCTCGGCTTGGAATTGGGCGTCGTAACGCTGGTATTCTTTTGTCTCACCACTTTCCTCCAAGGCCTCCAGCAGATGGGGCATCAACAATGCGTAGAGCGGATCAAAATTGACCTTCCTGCGGAACCGCCTGTAATGAGGCTGCTGTTGCGCGACGGCCATCATGCTTTTGAGCCATTTCAAGTATTGCGGCTTTATCTTCGCCGAGTTCTTTGCCGCCTCCACAATCTGGGCGCACTTGTCCACCAGCTCACGGGGGGTTGCGACACCGATCTTGGGGTTGAATGTTTTCTGGAGTTTGCCCAACATGGCGTTTGCCTCCGACTGCCACCCATCCGCCGCGATTTTCAGTTGGAGGAGGGCCTTTTTGATCCCGCTCAGCGATGAGTTTTCGTGAGGTTTTAGAATGGCATAGATCGCCCGATTCTCTTCCGCGCTTTCTGCCAGATCAATCTGTCCGATGGTCTGAGAAATTCGCATGACCAATTGGCTGATTTCTGATTTCAGGCTGGACGCGCTGCCGCCTTCATTGATGACCTTGCTGAAATCTGTGTCGGCCGCATATTCTTTTTCCTCAATCACATCACTGGCCGAAGTCTGGATTCGCTTCGCCAGCAACGCCAGCAATTTTGCCTTTTCGAGAGGCCCGTCTCCCGCTTGCCCGCGGGCTTTCACGCCATAGGCGTCGATCTTTCCAACGTAACCGTGGTAGTGTGCAAGGTACATCCAGATCTCGGTGTTATACGGATTGATGGCACTTGCGCGCTCCAGCACGGACAGGGCCAATGTCTTGTCCCCCTTCGCCATGAGAATCTTCGCGACATTCACGGCCATGCGCGTGGTCATATACTGTTCAAGGCTCTGACTGACCGCAAGCGCCAAACCGTCGTGGAAGTGCATATCCAATTCCACAAATGGGTCCGCAAACCCCCACTGGGAATAGCCGCCCCCGCCCTGCTTGGTGCGGGAAATATACCCGCCCTTCACCGGAGTAAAATACATCAGAAAAGAGTGGTTCGGGCGACCTGCTTTACAGCTGGGCGTCGCGATGCTTTGATACGCGCCAACCCCAATGGTGGACATTTGATGGCAGACACCACCCGCCTGAACTTTCCCTTGCCATGCAGCATTATGCCAGTCAAGCGGCTTGTACCGAAGCGCCAACACCTTCTCCTTCCCTTGATATTTTCCATACGTATTCAGCTTCGTTTTACCGACGTGGCGGCGCAAAATGTCCTCTGCTTCGCGAATGGGCCAGCCCTTCGCGAGCGGAAACAGCAACGGCCACGGGGCCTTTGTCACAGGGAAGCGCGGGCCGGGCATCTGTGAGCGCAACGTCTCCGTCCGGTCCAGATAGCGGACAAATTGCTCGGCCGAGGGGAACAGGTCTCGCTTGGCCGGACGCAGGCCGGAGGTCACCATATAATCGACATAAAACGATTGAGTCAGACGCTTTCCAGTGGGCGCATCCTTGCCCATGGCGGCAATGGCTTTGTCGTGCCACTCTGTGTTGGTATAGGTGTCCGAGGGCGTAAGATTGTGTTGGCGCAAAAACGCGGCATATTTCTTAACGCCGGCTTCGTTCACTTTTTGGGCATCGCTGACCTTCTTCTTTTTCGCCGCCTTGCGGTCGGTCTTCCGGACTTTCTTCTTCAGGTATGCCTCTTTCTCTTTCGAATAGTTTTTCTTTTCCTCGCCCACTTCGATTCCCGCAGCTTGCAGTTCTTCTTCCAACGCTTCTGCCGCATCGAGGTCGCCCTCCTCCCGGAGCCGTTCCAGCCTGTACAGCATCAAGTCTGGACGTTTCATGGAGGTGGTCGGGTTTCGTAGATACTTCGCTTTGATTGTGGTGAAGGTGTAAGGTCTCCATACATAGTTTGCCGGATCGGAATTTTTCCCGCCGCGGCCAATGCACCACTCTTCTTTCTCGATCATGGCCCCTTCGTGCAATCCCGCATGTCGGCGCATGATCGCGTTGGCAATACACAACCCTTTGTATTTCGCAAACAACTCCGCACCAAGCTGGTGTCGAAGCTCGAGGAGGTTCATCAAAATACGCGCATCGGCAGGATAGACCGTTCCAAAACAGGCGTCGCGCAGCTCGGGGTCCTGCTGAACGAACTTCAGATTCTGCGGAGACAGCTCCACCTCAATGGCCTTCAATTGAGAACACACTTCCGTGAAACCGTGCTGAAGAAAAGCCTCTCGAACGGTCTTTGTAAATTCCCCCTTCGATTCACGGACCGCCGCAAGCAAATCGTCTTGCGTCACAGCCGCCGCGTTCGCCACGTTCGCAAGAACGCACAGGCTCACAATGACTGTCATTCCAATTCGTGCATGCTTCATACTGTCTCGCTTTCTGGCCGATCGATTATCCCGAAACGGGCGTTTCTCTTTTTGAAACAAACTCTACCGTGACTGTGAATAACGCAGTATAGAGAGATTTACTGACCAGTAAAAGATATTTTCTACACAAGGATGACAAGAGGCCCCTCGCCCTTTTCCCGTCTTTTCAAATTGTCGGTTGCATCTTGCAATGAATCTGCTACCCTGTGAGTTATTCTATACGCACCACCACTGACCTTTTCTCTGGAGACTTCTATGACCCGTCGAATGATTTTGCTGACTGCACTGGCATCCCTGTGCATCTGCCCTCTGGCACAGGCACAAACCAAAGTGGCCAAATGCCCACTGGCCTCCGTCCAAACTCTCAACGAAGGCTGGACCTTCACCCTCGGCGATCCAGCCGACGCGAAGGGCGTAAAATTCGACGACAGCAAATGGGAAAAAGTCTCCGTGCCGCACGACTGGATGATCCGCCAGCCCTATTCCCCCGACCACCCTTCCGCCGCGCGCAACGGCTGCCTGCCGACGGGCAAGACCTGCTGGTATCGCACGACCATCGACTATACCGACAGAAGCGTCCCCGCCGGGCCGCAAACTCTCGTATTCGACGGGCTCATGTCCCGCGCCGATGTCTACATCAACGGCGTCCACCTCGGCCACTGGCCCTACGGCTATGCGCCGATTGCCTTCGACATCAGCAAGCACATCAACCTCACCGGCAAAAACACTCTCGCGGTGCGGATCGACATGAGCAAGAAATTCCCGGCCGCACGATGGTACTCCGGCATGGGCATCATCCGTAACGTCAAACTGATTTCCGCGCCTGCCAATGGCCTCGCGCGACCCTGGCCCGTCACCGCCCGCGTCGACAACAACTCCACCGCCAAAGAAGCAAAAATCGACGTTGTGGCACGACTCACCCCTGCCAGCGGGATCAAACGAGAAGTGAAGCACACGCTTTGTGACCACAAAGGCAACCTCGTCGCCACGGCCAATGAAAAAGGGGTGATTGTTGTCAAGAGCCCGAAGCTCTGGTCGCCCGAATCGCCCTACCTCTACACGCTCACGACGAGCGTTCTTTCGACGAGCAAAGGCGCGCTCATCGACCAGCACACCACGCGCATCGGCATTCGCACACTGGCCTGGAGCGGCAAGGAAGGATTCCTGCTCAATGGCAAGCCGTGCAAAATCAAAGGCATGTGCGAGCACGACGACGCTGCCATCGAAGGCGCGGCGAAATCCGTCGAGACGATGCGCTTCCGCATCAGCCTGCTCAAGACCATGGGCTGCAACGCCATCCGCACCGCGCACAACCCCCGCGCCGCAGAATTCTACGACCTCTGCGACGAGATGGGAATGCTGGTGATGAACGAATTTTTCGACGGCTGGTACCAACCCAAAGCGGCCGGTGACTTCGGCCACGAGTTCGCCAAATATTGGAAACAGGTCATCACCAACGTCGTTCGCCGCGACGCGAACCACCCGTGCGTATTCCTCTGGTCCGTCGGCAACGAAATCCGCGGCTTCAAGGCCACCAAGGGGATCGAAGTCGTCGCCTTCCTCCGGGCCCTGGACCCCTCGCGCAAATCCACCGCCGGCCTCTCCGGCGGAGCGCTGTTCGACGTGGCGGGCTTCAACGGCCACGGCGGCATGCCCGGCAAACTCGAACACTACCACAAGGCCCACCCCGACCAGCCCGTCATCCTCACCGAAGTGCCCCACACCCTCCAGACCCGCGGGTTCTATCGCGCGGCGACCTGGTGGCGCGACCGAGGCCGGGCGAAGCACGAGATCAAGCCGCTCTCGAAAAAGCAGATCTTCTTCGACGGCCACAAGTATTTCCACTCGAGCTACGACAACGCCGGCGTGCGCATCAACGCGCAGACCTGCTGGAACCGCACGAAGAACTCGCCGTGGATCGCGGGCGAATTCCGCTGGACGGGCTTCGACTACATCGGCGAAAACTATTTCGGTGGCCGCGGCTGGCCCGCACGCCTGGGCAACTTCGGCATCATCGACCTGTGCGGCTTCCCCAAAGATCACTACTACTATTACCAGTCGCAATGGGCCACCGCCCCGATGGTGCACCTCCTGCCGCACTGGACCTGGCCGGAACTCAAACTCGGGACCGTGATCCCGGTCGTCGCCTATTCCAACTGCGACGAGACCGAGCTGTTCCTCAACGGCAAATCCCTCGGCCGGAAGAAAACCGGCGAACCCTTCGCGCCGAAATGGGACGTGCCCTACACCCCCGGCACGCTCGAAGCCGTCGGCTATAAAGGCGGCAAAGAGGCCGCGCGCACCAAACGCGTGACGGCCGGCCCGGCAACAACGCTGGAAGTCAAACTCGACCCCGAGCATCCCAACCGTCTCGTTTTCAAAGCGCTCGACGCCAAAGGCAACTTCGCCCCGCGCTGCAACAATACGGTGTTCGTAAGCGACTCGTCCAAGGTCATTCTCGGTATGGACAACGGAAGCCCCATCGACGTCACCCAACACACCAAACCCTACCGCCGCCTCTTCCATGGCCTGGCGCTGGCGAAAATCAAACTGGCGGATCAATTCGATATTGGCTATGGCGCCATTTTCGTCTCGCCATGGTTTGAGACCTCCACGACCGCGACAATTCAAAGAAATTTTGCCACGCACGGCATGCGTGTCAAGCGTATGGCGATGCCGATCCACTACACCCTCGATGGCAGCGAACCGACGCTGAAGTCGCCGGAGTACTCTGGGGCGATCACGATTGACAGAACCACGACCATCAAGGCGACCGTATTTGCAGCGGGCAAGCCCTACCTGAAGATGCACGAAACCACGACCAAGGGCAAGGCCGAGCCGGTGACCGATTCGCGTTTGCGGAGCGACGACTCGGCCGGGAAATCCGATGGCGAGAAACCCACGGGTGGCAAAGTGAAAAAGCCCAAAGGCCCGTTCGACAAGCAGCTCGTCGG
The DNA here is from genome assembly GCA_018644725.1 of Phycisphaerales bacterium. Taxonomy (GTDB): domain Bacteria; phylum Planctomycetota; class Phycisphaerae; order SM23-33; family SM23-33; genus JABGPZ01. Next base: position 14,678 of record JABGPZ010000046.1, on the reverse strand, counting down.
TTCCTACAAAGATGGCGGGAACACGTTCACCTTCACGGCCGACGGCAAGGTGCTCAAGGGCAAAAAAGGCAAAACCAAGCAAATCGGCTGGTGGTGGTACGACTGGCCGGATGATGAATTCGAAGACCCCAAAGACGCCGGAACGGGCGAGCTGATCTGGATCAACTCCGGAGAGCGCTCCAAGCTGAACTTCAAATCCAAAAAATGCAAAGTCCTGCAAGTCAAAACGGGTAAGGCCACGCGCCAGTGGCAGAGGCAAGAGGCTGAGGAGTCCAAGACCCCTAAAAAGTCCAAAAAGAAAACCCAATAGCCCAACGCCCCTCTGGCGAAAGAAGCGAGAACCTCATGCAACGACGCACATTTCTGCAAACCGCCGCGCTTTCCGTAGTCGCGACGCAACTCCCCGCATGCGCCGCCGCGCCGAAGGTGGACACCAGCAAACCCCGGCCGAATGTGATCATCATCATGGCCGACGACGTGGGCTATTCCGACCTCGGGTGCTACGGCAGCGAGATCAAGACCCCCACGCTCGATGCCCTCGCGAAAGACGGCCTGCGCTACACACAGTTCTACAACACCGGGCGCTGCTGCCCGACCCGTGCGTCGCTGCTGACCGGTCTCTATCCCCACCAGGCGGGCGTGGGCCACATGATGAACGACAAGAAGCTCCCCGGCTACCGCGGCAACCTCGGCCGCGATTGCGTGACAATCCCCGAAGCGCTCAAACCCGCCGGATACCGCGCCTACATGGCCGGCAAGTGGCACGTCACGCCCTTCCCCTATCCCAAGGATCCCAAGGACAACCCCAAGGACAAATCCAACTGGCCAACCGCGCGCGGATTCGACCGGTTCTACGGCACGATCGCTGGCGGCGGGAACTTCTACGACCCGGCCGGGCTCGCCCGCGACACCGACTACATCAGCCCCTATGCCGACCCCGAGTACAAACCCAAAACCTATTACTATACCGACGCCATTTCCCACCACGCGACGAAGTATGTCCGCGAACACGCCAAAGACCACGCGGACAAACCGTTCTTCATGTACGTTGCCTACACGGCCGCGCACTGGCCGATGCACGCCCTGCCCGAGGACATCGCAAAGTACAAAGGCAAATATGACGAGGGATACACCCCCATCCGCACCGCGCGCTACGAGCGCATGAAGAAACTCGGCGTGATCGAAGACCACGTCAAGCTCTCGCCGCAATCGGGCGACTGGAGCAAGGTGGACAACAAGAAATGGGAAGCAGCGTGCATGGAAGTCTACGCGGCCATGCTCGACCGCATGGACCAGGGCATCGGCCAGATCGTCGCCGAACTCAAAGCCACCGACCAGCTCGACAACACGCTGATCCTCTACCTGCAAGACAACGGCGGTTGCGCCGAGTCCATGGGGCGCAAAAGCATCGGCAAACCTCGCCCACCCAAGCCCACCCATCCCACGACCAAGCCGGACGTCTGGCCGTCGATGTTGCAACGCAAATACACGCGCGACGGCTATCCCGTCCGCCAAGGCGTCGGGGCGATGCCCGGCCCGGCAGACACCTTCATCGGCTATGGTCAAAGTTGGGCGAATGTTTCGGACACGCCGTTCCGCCTCTACAAGCACTACGTCCACGAAGGCGGCATCTCCACGCCGCTGATCGCACACTGGCCCAAGGGCATCAAACGCGCGAACGAACTGGACGCCACCCCCGGCCACCTCATCGACCTGATGGCGACATGCATCGATCTCTCTGGCGCGAACTATCCGACGAAATTTGGCGGCAAGAAAATTCAGCCGCTCGAAGGCCAATCCCTCACGCCGAGCTTCGCCGGCAAGGCCACACCCGAGAGGCCTCTGTTCTTCGAACACGAAGGCAACCGCGCTCTGCGGATCGGCCAATGGAAGCTCGTCGCCCAAGGCCGGGGCGGACAATGGGAACTCTATGACATCTCCAAGGACCGTAGCGAACTGAACAACCTCGCGGCGAAGATGCCCAAGAAGCTCGCAGAGATGGCCGAACAATGGACCGCGACCGCCAAGCGCGTCCGCGCCCTGCCTGCGCCGGGGTCAAAGAAATCCAAAAAGCCCAAGAAATCCAAGGCCTCCAAAAAGAAATCGGAAAAGAAACAATAGGCCCCAGCCCGTAGGCCAACAACCAATCATAGAAAAACCGCCTGGCGATCCATGGGACCGTCAGGCGGTTTGTTGTTGTCGAGGCGTGCGCTATTCGACGCGTGCGGCGGTGGTCGCCAGCGCGGGACCTTCGGGGCGAAGGTATTGAATGTAGCGCTGTGCGATCTGGTTGTTCGGGCTCGCGCGGAGGACGAACTCGAAGCATTTTCGGGCTTTGACATCGTCGCCGAGTTCGGTGTAGGCCCGGCCGAGCATGACATAAACCAGCGTCAGGCGCGGGTGGGATTTCTGCGCGTACAAGAGAGTCTCGACGGCATCCGCGGCCTTGCTCGATTCAATCTGTGCATAGGCTTTGAGCATCAACGCTTCCTGCGAGTGCGAGGTGTTCCGCAGCACGCGGTCACAGCATTCGATTGCACGGGCGTAGTCGCCTTGCTGGCATTCCATGCGCCCTTGGGCGAGGTAGTGGTTGGGGTTGCCCGGGTCGGCCTGGACAGCGGCCTGGTAGGACTGGCGTGCGAGGGCAACATTTCCCGTTTCGGTGTAGTACACCGCAAGGCGGCGGAACACATTCACGGGGACAGCCTTGCCAACGAGGGCGATGTAGTTTCGGTAACAGCTCGCGGCTTTGTTCTTTTCGCTATTGGCCCAAAGGCTGTCGGCGAGAAGCAGGCTGTATGTGGGATTCTTGGGCGCCATCGCCACGCACTGACGAAAGCTTTCTACGGCCTTGGCATCGTTGCCGAGGGCCTGATCAATGCGCCCCGCGACTTCCCATGCATCCAGGCGTGTGCTGGCGACGGGCATGATCGACTGAATCGTTTTGCGGGCGTGGTCGTGACGGCCAAGGACCATCTGCGTTTCGGCCATGGCGATCGCGGCGTCCACGCTGTCGGGTTCGCGGCGGACAATCACTCCAAACAGGTCCAGTGCCTTTTCATACTCGCCCATCATCTCATAGCAAACGCCATACAGATAGATCGCGGGATTGTTGTCGGGGTGTTCGGCGACGACAGGCTTGAGAGCCTCCATCGCTTCGCCCGGCCGGCCCATTTCGAGGCAGACGCGCGCAAAGAGCATCTTCGCCGTGAGGTCGGTTTCGAGCATGTCGTTGGCATCCTTGGACAACCGGTATGCCGCATCAAGACGCCCTTGGGCGAGCTTGGCTTCGGCGAGGCCGATGTAATAGGTCCCGCGCATTTTCGCGACCTTTTTCGACGCCAACGGTTTTTCGTCGGCCGGGCGCAGATCCTTGGTGTTGCAGCCACACAGCAGCAGGCTCGTCAGTGTCATCAGGGCAATACGTTTCATGGGGAATCCTCCGTGACGGCTCCGCCGTCGGGGTTGTCGTTCGCTAGTTCTTCGGGGTCGGCAGGGCCAGAGCCTGGGGCTCGGGACGCGCAGGCATCATCACCGCCACTGGCGTGGCCATGATTTCAGCGGGTGCCTTTTTTGCGGGTGCTTTTTTTGCGGGCTTGGTCTTGACCGGAACGATCTTGACGGCTGCCTTCTTGGATGCTTTTTTGATCTTGGCTTTTGCCTTCGCCTTGGCCTTGGGCTTGGCGTTGGCGGGGAACATCTTTGTCTTCAGAGCCGGGGGGGCCTTCTGTTTGAGCATCGTTTCCACAAAGTGCAGTGTGGGTTCTTCGGACGAGTAGTCCCAGCCATTGAGGCTTTGGCCCATCTTGATGGCTTCTTCGCGCATGGGCGTATTGGCCAGCGCCATCGAGAGCATCCAGCGCGCCTTGGTGCGGTCGCCCGAGGCGACGGACTTGCGTGCGAGGGTCAGGAACATATCGCTACGGCGATTCCGGCCCCACCACTTGAGTCCGCGTCGTGCGCCGAGGCGCGCGCGGTTGATGTATTCCATCACTTGTTCGGAAGCGGCTTCGGCTTCCTGATAGCCAACGATATGCGGCGTGATCAGCACGATCAACTCGCTGCGCTTGACTTCGTCTTTGTGGCCACGGAACAACGCGCCAACCGTCGGCAGCGTTCCCAGAAGCGGAACGCGATTGCGCTTGAGAGTGGTTTCTTCCTGGAAGAGCCCACCGATGACAATCGTTTTTCCATCGTTGACGATCACGCTCGTGTCGACCTGGGAAACCTTCTTTTCGGGAAGGGCTGTATTCGCTTTTTCCACGACGTTCCCGCTGGAGATTTCCGGGTGGATTTCCATGCGAATCTTGCCATCTTTGCCGATGAACGGGCGAACCTTCAGGATCGTACCGGTTTCCAGCATTTCTGTAGTTTCGGTCGTGGCCGAGGCCGTCGACGTCGAGCCTTTGAGGTAGCCCTGTTCTTCCCCGACGTTGACTTCGCCGAGGCAGTGGCTCACGACCAACAGCTTGGGATTCGCCAGCACCGTCGTGTCGGTCGTTGTTTCCAGAGCGCGGATGAACGCGGCGACGTTGTTGGAGATAATCCCCATCGACAACCCGCCATCGGCAGCGGGAACCATTTTCGAAAAGCTGGTCGTACCGCCTGCAGCGAGGCGCTTGAAATTCGTGATTCCAGTCGCATCCTCCTGAAACGAGGGCAGACCATCGAGGGTCGAAACCATGTCCATCCGGTTGTGGTTGGTGTGCCCGCCGAGGATCGAAAGGTCCACGCCGAGGGCATTGGAGTCGTCAAGAACCACTGACAAAATCGTTGCTTCAATCAAAACCTGCAGCGGCAGACGATCAATCTCCGCCACGACAGCATCCATACGAATCAGGGACGATTCAAGGTCAAACACCACCAACACGTCCTGGGCAGTGTGGTCGGTCGTAGCCGACGACCCGCCATCGAGACCCACAGGGCGCGGCGCGGGAAGTTTGATGTTGCCCTTTTCGCTGACCAGGCCGCCCAGCAGTTCGCTGGCTTCCTTTGCGCGAATGTTGTGGAAGCGATAGGTGCGTACACCCATCTTCTGTTGCTTGAGGTCCCACTCTGCGCGGGTATAGACCAGCACGCGGGAACCCACATTGACAAGCTGAAAATCCATCACCTTGGCAATGATCCCCAGTGCTTCGTCAAACGTCGCACCACGGAACTCAATCGAAAGACTCCCCTGAACCGCGGGACTCATAACAATCGCGCGCTCCTCGTTCTCGCTCATCTGCAACAGAACCACGCGCACGTCGGCGTTGTGCTGGGAGAGATTGAACGTGAACGTCCGCGCCACTTCATTGTGCTTCAGGCCAACGGCCTTGGCATCTTTCGCGGGCGCTTGGGGAGAAAGTTTGATGTTTGCTTGCTGTCCCAGAGCAATCGCTCCAAGAAGAAATACAAACCCAAATGTGATCGTCCTGACATGTTTCATATCGGCCTCTCTTATTCCATGATGGTTGCCACACCGCTAAACGAACTGATCGACACCTTCGTCGATTCATCGCCCACGGTGATCACAACACCTGCTTGTGTATCTAACATTGCGCCTGTCGTCGAGTCGACGGCGGATCCTGTTGGAGTAAATTTCACTCGATGCCCCGGCAGTGAGATTGGGGTCAGTGTCAAATTGGTCTTGTGTTCATCCGCCAGATTCACCTCATACACTTGCGGATCGGTCGGGAAGGGGTCAAGCCCCGTAAACTCAATCAGCTTGACCGAGTTCCAATCGTGTTCAAAGTGAATTGTCACCGACTTCTGCAATCGCACAGCCTCGCTGCGGCCGTGACCGAGAAGGTCCTGGACACGCTCGGCGGCGGAACGACAGACAAAATGATCCGTGACCGTCAACATCGGAATCGCCACTGTGGCCAAAATGCCAAGAATGACCACCGTGACCAACAGCTCGACCATGGTAAGGCCCGTTCGGAATTCAGATTGTTGTGCAGATCGTTGCATGGTTATTTTTTGCTCTTGGTCCCCGAGGGGGTCGCGGCCTCGGCCACGCGGACGGTTACGCCGCCGCTGGCGAGAAGGGTGCGAAGCGCCTTGACCTCGGTTTGCGTTGCTTCCTGACTGGCCCGAATCGCCTTGAGCTGCGTGACCATTTCGCCACGCAGGGCATCGGGATTGGGAATCGCTGCATCAGCGCGAGAAGGCCTTGCCGCCTCCCAGGCCGCAACGCCAAGGACCATGGACATCACCACCAAGACCATCAATCCTGCAGGTCTGGCGCTCTGTATTGTTGTTTGCTCTGTCTGTTTCATGACAAATCCTTCCGAGTCTATCGGTATAGCGTCATCCTATCTTTCGGCGGTTTTTCCCCGCAGACTTAATCCTTTTTCCACTTCCATGAAAAATTTTTCTCACTGCGGCCGGAATCGAGCAACACGCTCAGAAGGAAATACAGCTCCGCCGAACTCTTCGACGCGTGAACCGTCTGCACTCAAACAACACGGGTCGTCCAGAGGCAGCCCTCGCCGACGGTCCTCCTTGACCCAGACATTTCCCCCCAAAAGGGGATCTTGTCCATCCACGACACTACCCCATTTTTGCCATATAACAAGGGGAAAACCCACAATTCCTCCAAAAAACATCCTCTCAATGTCCCCCATAGATCACAAATCCTGCAGAGTTCTCCTTGTTTTTTTGCCCCAAGTCAAGATACAATAAGACGTAGTGGTCGGCGAGTCTTTCTCGCCCGGCGCTTTGGAAGCTCTGGACCAAAGGTTGCGATGCACATGAAACGCACATTGGGGTTCTGGGATGTGTTCTGCCTCTCGGCGGGGGCGATGATCTCGTCGGGGCTGTTTGTGTTGCCCGGCCAGGCGTTCGCCGAGTGTGGCCCGGCCATCACCATCGCCTATGCGTTGGCGGCACTGGGAATGGTGCCCGCACTTCTGGCCAAGGCCGAACTGACCACCGCCATGCCAAAATCCGGCGGAACCTACTTCTTCATCGAACGCAGCATGGGCTCGCTGGCAGGAACGCTCGCGGGACTCAGCGGCTGGCTGGGGCTGGCGCTCAAAAGCGCGTTCGCCATGGTCGGCATCGGCGCGTTCGTGAGACTGGTGCTCCCGGGCCTGGAACTGAGCGAGTCGCAGTGGATTTGGATCATCAAGCTCGTCGCGACCGGGTGCACGGCGGGGTTCGCGGTGCTGAACTGCATGGGCGCACACCACGCTGGAAAGTTCCAGCGTGTGCTGGTAATTGGACTTCTGGCGATTTTGGCGTGGTTTGTCGTCGCAGGGGCCCCGGCCGTCAAGCAGCATCCCAATTTCGACAATCTCTTCGACAGCGGCTTTGGAAGCATTCTCGCCACGGCCGGGCTGGTGTTCGTGTCGTTCGGCGGGCTCACCAAGGCCTGCGCCGTCGCCGAAGAAGTTCGCCACCCAGACCGCAATATCCCCCGAGCGATGCTGCTGGCGTTTTTCGTCGTCTCACTGCTCTATATCGCCTGCACAATCATCCTCGTCGGCACCGTTGAGCCGGGCGCAATTGCTGACAAATCAACGGGTTATGTAAACCTCACGCCGTTGTCGACCGCCGCGGGCAATTTCGGTGGCCAAATCCCGATGATGCTCATCTCGGCGGCGGCAATTCTGGCGTTTGTCACCACGGGCAACGGCGGGATCCTCGCGGCCGCACGAACACCGCTGGCAATGGCCCGCGATGGCATCCTCCCGGCCGGACTGGCACGGCTCAACCGCCGCAGCACCCCCCAAGCCGGAATCATCATCACCGCCGCATTCATGACCGGAACGATCCTGCTTCTCGACATCGGAGACCTCGTTAAAGTCGCCAGTACAATGATGTTACTGATGTTTTTACTGGAATGCCTCGCCGTGTTGATCATGCGCTCGTCGGGGCTGCAAAACTACCAGCCGCGCTTCAAATGCCCGGCCTATCCCTACCTCCCCATCGCCGGCATCGTGATGTATGCCGTCCTGATCTACGAACTCATCGCCAAGCTCGGCATCGTGCCACTGGCAACCACCGTCGGATTCGTCCTCGGGGGGGTCGCGTGGTATGTTTTCTACGTCCGGCGCTCCACAAGTCGTGAAAGCGCACTGCTTTATCTCGTAAAGAAGGCCGTCCATAAAGACCTCTACCACGCCGGACTCGACGATGAGCTCCGCACCATCGCCACCGAGCGCGACGAAATTATCCACGACCGCTTCGACTACCTCATCGCCGATGCCATCGTCCTCGATCTGCCCGGGCCGATCCCCTATAAGGCCGTCTTCGAGCAGGTCGCCGATGAGCTTGCTCCGCGCGTAGAGCTTGACGCCGCCACCCTCCGCGAGGCCTTCCTCGAACGAGAGGCCGACTCGTCCACACAAATCCTCCCATCGGTCGCAATTCCTCATATCATCTTGCCAGGACACCACTTATTCGAAATCGCACTCGTCCGCTGCAAGGGCGGAATCGTCTTTGATCCCGCCAAAGAGGCCGTCAGCACCGCATTTTTCCTCATCGGCTCGGCCGACGAGCGAAACTATCACCTCCGTGCGCTGATGGCCATCGCCACCGTCGTCGAAGAAAGCCAATTCCTCGACCGATGGCTCGCTGCGCCCTCCATCGAACACCTCCGCGACCTCATCCTGCTCTCCAAACGAAAACGAGACTAGAATACGTTCTCACCTATTTTCGACGCCAAAGATCCCGGTAATCCCGGATTTTTTGGACCATCCCGCGCAACCCCAACGCAACCAAACCCATCAGCACGATAGTAGCCAGGCCAGCCAACACCAGCGTAACCCTGCCGTCCGCGCTGGATTCGAGCCCTCCATGCGTGAATAGCATCATGAACAATAGCATTACACACCAAGGCAGGGCACAAAAAAGGTTGATAATATCCACCGCCAGAGTCGGGCTGGTCTGATCAAGCGGTAATAGAAGCCCAAGAGACAATAGAAGCCCGAGAGACACCACACCATAGATACAGCCCCAAAGGAACCACTTGGCCGCAGTCGATTTCACCGATTTGCTCTGCTGCTTTTCTTCGTTCATTGTAAACTTTCCATTTCTAACAGCCGTATAAACTGACTACCAAGTCGGCTCGCCGATCATTTTTCCGACGTGCTGTTTGATGTAGTGCCGAGGTGTAATCGGTTGCCATTTCGAGCCTATCAGGGGATTAGAGTATCTCTCATTTATAACAAAACCATCCGGTGTCACCGGGCCGCGTCGCAAGATAAACTCTCTGCCGCCAGGAGTAAACCCATAGACCTCAATATAGATATGGCCTTTATAAATACACCACTTATACGGATATCCAAAAACTGAAAATTGATGTCGCGATTCGGGACTAGGGGCGGCAATCCAATCACTGAGAAATTGGCCATCATACGCAGAGAATCGATGAACATCCCCAGCCCTTCCTGTATTATCGATCAACTTCCCTCGACTCAGAGCGCTGCCATTGGGCCAAAATCGGACTATCGACTGGCGTTGCTTCCCTGTTCTTATCGAACTCGTAGATGATGGGAAGCGGACATACAAACTTTCATAGTCAATTTCCGTACTTTGACCGTTTCCTTGTGGACCTTGCTGGGGTAATTTTTCCCCAAAGCCCTCCAATGGGATATCACTACATCCATCGGCTGTGATTCGCATCGGTATCCGCGCACACCCTGCAACCAGTGCCGCAAGAATGGTAGCGGTGATCCAGAATGGTGTATTGTGTGTTTTGATTCGCATCATTATTTCCTATCTTCCAATTTGGGACCAACCAGCCGTATAAACTGACTACCAAGTCGGCTTGCCGATCATTTTTCCAACGTGCTGTTTGATGTAGTGCCGAGGTGTAATCGGTTGCCATTTCGAGCCGAAAATCGTATTATAACGCCTCTCATTCAAAATAAAACCGCCCGCTGTTACCGGACCACGCTTTACGATAAACACTCTGCCCTCAGGGGTAAAGTCAAACACCTCAATATACATATGGCCGTTATAAACACACCACTTTAATGGATACCCGTACTGTGAAAAATGATCCCGTGATTCGGGACCGGGAGCAGAAATCCAATCATTTACAAATTGACCATCATACGCAGAAATTCGCATATCGTCAGCCTTCGCTGCATCATTTTCCCACTTTGTTCTATTCAAACCACTTCCATTGGACCAAAATCGAACTATATCCTGAAAGGGTTCTTTTTTCGAAAAGGAGCACCAGACATATAAACTCTCATAGCTCATTTCTACACTATGGCCGCTTACTCGCAACCCTTGATGAGACAATGTTGCGCCAAAACCTTCCAGTGGGATAAAACTGTGTCCATCCGCAGCTGTTCGCGTAGGGACCTGCGCACAACCCCCAATTAGTAGCACAAAACCCCCAGCCAGCAACAACAGCGGCCGGCCCATCAGGCGCTTCCGGTTTTGAGAGTTTGTTTTTTGATTGAGTTTCATTGATTCGTGCCTTGGTCAAGGTTAGCCGGCGGGGCGGAAGGCCATCAGGGTGAATACGCCGATGTGAAGGATCACATGGAGGATCGCCAGCAGGACGACGTTGCTCACAACAAGTTTATACTGCCTCGCGCGGCCATGGTCAAATCCGCAGCGCGCGACCAACAGGCCGAACATCGCGTAGGGCACCAGCATCAGGCCATACCAGAGCGTCCAAAACGCCCGCACGAGCGTCGAGTCGGCCGGGAAGTGGAGCACGCCACTCGCCAGCGACAGGCCCGCGAAATAGAGCGCGACCAAAAACAGCAACGCCCATCCAAAAGTTTCCTTCGTAGCGGCGGGAATGTGTGCGCGTCTCATGAGAGTCTCCTCTATTTGCCCCGCCAGCCATTTGCGCCGTGCAAAGGCCGACGGGGCGCGGGGGTGGTTTTGTCCTTTACTATATTTAGTCTAGGGCTGAACAGATTAAAAGGCAAGCCCTTTTTGAAAATTTTTCTGCACATCGCCCCCCGCCCGACAACCCGCAGGTCTCCAGCGCCCGCGCAGGTTTTCTTTCTCTTTACTTGACATATCGGGACATCCCGATATAATGAGACACAAGCCGCGGCCACCTGCCACCGACTCGCGTGGACACCCCGCGAGACCGCCCCTATAATCGAACACTGCAGCAAAGGAATCACGCATGCCCAAAACGACAAAAACCAAGACGCGCGACTGGATGGACCCGGCGTGGCTGGACGGTGCAGCCGAGTGTTTGCGCATCCTCGCCCACCCTGCGCGGCTCCGGATGATCGAGCTGCTCACGCGTCAACGATGCAGCGTCAAAGAAATCGCCGCGCATTGCGCCATCCCGCAGAACCAGGCATGCGAACACCTGCGGCTGATGAAAACCTGTGGCCTGCTCGACGCAGAAAAACAAGGCCGGGCCGTTTTCTATCGCGTCATCGCGCCTCAGGCGATGAGCCTTCTGGAGTGCATGAAATCCAATTGCGCCAGCTGGATCGCCGCGCCAAAACCCGAATCAAAGTAACCCTCACGGAGCATTTCAATATGACGGACCCAGCGAATATGACCAATTCATCCGAACCCTCCCCAAAAAAAATCGTCATCGTCGGCGGCGTCGCCGGCGGGATGAGTTGCGCCGCGCGCGCCCGCCGGATCAGCGAGTCGGCCGAGATTATTGTCTTCGAACGCGGCGCCCACGTCTCATTCGCCAACTGCGGCCTGCCGTATCACCTCGGCGGCACGATCGCCGAACGCGAGAAGCTGCTGGTCACCTCGCCGGACATGCTCCGCCGCCGCTTCGGCATCGACATCCGCGCCCGCCACGAAGTGACCGCCATCGACCGCACGGGAAAAACCGTCACGGTCCGCAACCTCGAAACCGGCGAGGACCTCGTCGAGAGCTATGACGCGCTGGTGCTGTCGCCGGGCGGGAAACCCATCGTGCCGCCGATTGACGGCATCGATCTTCCGGGCGTAACGCCGCTGCGCAACCTCGAGGACATGGACGCAATCAAGGCGCGCATCGACCGCGACGGCGCGTCCTCGGCCGTCGTGATCGGCGGCGGATTCATCGGCCTGGAAACGGCTGAAGAGCTGCGCCACAAGGGCCTGGCAGTAACGCTGCTGGAGCTCGGCGAACAAATTTTCCCGCCGCTGGACCGCGAGATGACCGCGCCGCTGATGCAGCAACTTTCGCTCCACGGTGTGGATGTGCGGCTGGGAACGACGGCGGCCGCCATCGCCGAACACGGCGAAGCGCTGACCGTCACGCTCACAACGGGCGAAACGGTTTCGGCCGACGTGGTCGTGCTGGCGATCGGCGTGCGACCCGAAGCGTCGCTGGCCGAGGCAGGGGGGCTGACGCTCGGCGCGACGGGCGGCATCGCGGTGTCCCCGGCCATGCAAACCTCCGACGAATCGATCTATGCCGTCGGCGACGCGGTGGAAGTGACGCACGCTGTAACGGGCGCGCCGACGCTGATTCCGCTGGCGGGCCCAGCCAATCGGCAGGGTCGCCTGGCGGCCGATGCGATCTTCGGCCGGGACGTGAGCTACACCGCCACCCAGGGCACGGCCATCTGCAAAGTGTTCGACGCGACGGCAGCAGCGACCGGCATCAACGCGACCGCCGCCGCGCGCGACGGCATCGCCGCCGAGCACATCACCGTCCACCCGACCAATCACGCGGGCTACTATCCCGGCGCGGCCGGCATGACACTCAAGCTGCTCTTCGCGCCAGACACTGGCAAGCTCCTCGGCGCACAAGTCGTCGGCTCCGACGGCGTGGACAAACGCGTCGACGTTCTCGCGACCGCCATCGCGGCGGGCATGACGGTGTTCGACCTGGAAGAACTCGAACTCGCCTACGCGCCGCCGTACGGCTCGGCGAAAGACCCGGTGAACATCGCCGGCTTCGTAGCGGCAAACGTCCTGCGCGGCGACGTTGCACTCTGCCACCCGGCCGATCTCGACGCACCCACTGGCGATCAGGTGTTGCTGGATGTACGAACGGCGGGCGAAGTGGCGGCGGGCCTCATCGGCGACGCAGGCGCGACGCTGACGATTCCCGTGGACGACCTGCGCGGGCGACTCGACGAGCTGCCCAAGGACAAGGAACTGCTCGTCTATTGCGCGGCCGGCCTGCGCGGCTATGTCGCCTGCCGGATCCTCACGCAACACGGCTACCGCTGTGCGAACCTCACCGGCGGATACAAAACGTGGACCATGCACCACGCGCTCGACGCGCCACTCGCCCCCGCAACCCCCTGCGGAAAACCCATCGAACCAACCCCTGCGGAGCAATCCATGACCAACCCCATCACCAAAACCATCGACGCCTGCGGCCTGCAATGCCCCGGGCCGATCATGCAAGTCAAATCCGAAATCGACGCACTCGCCGCGGGCGAGACCCTCGCGGTAAAGACCACGGACCCGGGCTTCCTCGCGGACATCCCGAGCTGGTGCAACTCGACGGGCAACACGCTGATCTCGGCAGCCCCCGCCGGCGGGGGCGTTTATGAAGCGGTCCTCCGCAAAGGCGGCGCGGCCACACCCGAGCTCGCGGGCGGTGTGAGCACGAAAGAGAAAACCATCGTCGTCTTCAGCAACGATTTCGACAAAGTGATGGCGGCCTTCATCATCGCCAACGGCGCGGCTGCGATGGGATCTCAAGTGACGCTGTTCTTCACCTTCTGGGGCCTGAACGTCTTGCGGAAAGACGACAAAGTCCGCGTGAAAAAGACCTTCGTCGAGCGCCTATTCGGCTGGATGATGCCGCGCGGCGCGAAGAAGCTCCCGCTCTCGAAAATGAACTTCGCGGGCATGGGCAAAGCGATGATGCTCGGGATCATGAAGAAGAAAAACGTCGCAACGCTCGACGCGCTGATCGGCTCGGCGAAGGGTTCGGGCATCAAGCTCGTGGCCTGCGCGATGTCGATGGACGTGATGGGCATCAAGGAAGAAGAACTCATCGACGGCGTCGAAATCGGCGGCGTGGCGATGTACCTCGACGCGGCCGAGCGCGGCTCGATGAACCTCTTTATCTAGACCCCAGCCGCCACCGCACACAACACATTCTCCCACTGCCCCCATGGATGGAGGCGCACAAACAAGCCCGTAGAGCGATCTGCGGGCTTTGTGTTTGCGGCGTAGGATTGACTTGGCTGATGCGGGGTGATACAGTAGGGCCGTCGCCCCGCATCCACAGGAGAGTCCATGAGTTCAACGTCACATCGCTGGTTGATTGCACTGAGTGACCCCCAGGGGGAGGTCCCTCTTCCCGCAGGCACTCCGCCGAAGGGGGCCGCGCTGGACGCGCTGATCCGGGCCGCTGATTATCATGGCACGACGCCCGCCGTCCGTAGCAATCTCCCGCGCCTGAAGGACCTGCCGCACGCCGACCCGGCCGCGCTCGACGCCACCCTCGAAACTCTGAGCGCCCGGCTTTTGGCGCACACCGCCCACACGATGGCCCTCGCTCACCAAGGCCGCACCATCGAAACGCGCCTCCGCGAAGCAACCCTTCCTGGCGTGATCTTCAAAGGGCCCTCTCTCGCGGAAACCGTCTACCCCCGTCCTGCGCTGCGCAGCTATACCGACATCGACGTACTGGTCCCCCGCGCGTCCTTCGCGGCGGCGGGCAAGAGCCTGCTGGCGATGGGGCTCACCGCCCAACACGACTACAAAACCGATCTCAAGCACGATCACGATCACTGACGTGCCCCCGAAAATATGTACCAAGTTGAATGGGAGTCTTAGCCGACAAT
>JABGPZ010000020.1 GCA_018644725.1 Phycisphaerales bacterium | reverse complement strand
CGCCCCCGGCTATCGACGGCCGGCCTTTCAGGCCTCAATTCATACAAACAAACAGAAAAATTTCATCATGGAATTTCTATACATGGAGAGTCTTGATGTTCGATACAGAGCATACCAGGCCCCATTTTTTTCTTTTTCCCCGCCGGGGCGCTCGCGTGATTCTTCTGGAAACGGAATGTGTGTTTCTGGTATACTGACCAATGGCGCGTTCACTGTGGCGCGCGATTGGACACAGATCCGTGGCTGGGCGGGCTGGGCGGCATTTTCCGCGCCGAGGCCTGTGGAGCCTGCGGTGTATTTATCAGGAGATCGCCATGGCGAACGAAAAGACAGTTTACATCGGTTTGGAACTGCACGTCACCCGCGGGTGCCGCATTGCACTGTTCGAAGACATTCACACCGTTCTCGCGCAAAGTCTGCTGCGTCGTGACGACGACCGCGAATTTGGCCAGTTTGTCGACGCGCTCGCCGAAGCAATTGAAGTCTTGCTGGTCGAGCAGGGCATCACGACGAAAAACGTCCGCGCGCTGGGCATTGCCGCGCCGGGCATCCTCGGGCGCGACGGCGAATTCCAACTCGTGGAATTCCTCGCCGACTTCCAGGGCTGCAATCTTAAAACTGCGCTCGCCGACCGCTTGAACCTGGTCGTGGACATCGAAAACGACGCCAGCTGCGGCGCACTCGCCGAGTGGTCCATCCGCCGGGTCGAGACGCTCTATTGGAACTTTTCCGAAGGGTGGGGCGGCGCGTGGGTTGGCCGCGATGGGCAGATTCGTTACACCGCCCACGGCTGGGACGGGCGCGACTCGAGCCTGCACTACACCTGCGAACCGGGCTACGCGATTCCGCTGTCCAAGCTCGACCTGCAGATGATGTTCAACGAGGTCAACGCGTCGTACGCGCGCTTCGAGCAGCTTCTCGTGGACGAATTTCAGACGCCCGATGGCATGATCCACGGCCCGAATCAGGACCCCGAAACGATCCGCGCCGAGTTGGCACTGTCGAACCATGGCCGCTGTCGGCTGTTCCGCGCGATTGTCGGTGACGATCATTTTTACGAACGATTCCTCGATGACTACGAAGTGCGCCAGATGGGCGATCCCGATTCGGCGAGCGTGAGCATCACCAAGCTCGCGCGCAAACGCGTCGAGGCGGCCGTCGATACCGACCGGCTGTTCGGGCGGATTCTCGCTAAGGCCACCAGCACGTTGATGCACCAAGCGGCGCGCGACGGCATCGGCGAGACCGTTCCGATTTGCATCGGCGGCGACGTGACGGCCGCAATTGCCTCGTTCGGACCCAGCGCACAGCGCGCGATGGCCAAGGTCGGCCTGAAGAATTATCTCCGCCCGAGCGTCATCGAAGAACGCGGCGACAACCCCGTCCTGATGGGCGCGGCCGTCCTCGCCGAACATGCCTGGCACCGCGCAAACAAAGACTGATTTTTCGCGATTCGCGCCGCAGAACCTCTTTCCGCTTGCAATGCGTGGTGGGGGTTTCTACGATGGTGTGTATGGATCATAAATGCGACCATTGCGACAAGGAAGCCACGGTGCACCTGACGGAGATCGTCAACGGCCAGAAGGTTGAGAAGCATTTCTGCCCCGATTGCGCGGCCGAGATGGGACTGACCAAACCGTCGAACTCTCCCTTCGGTGACGCGTTGCCGGACTTTGAAGAAATTGCCAAGCAGGCGCTCCAGCAGGCCAGCGAAATCATTCCCGAGCTGCAAGATATGCTCGCCGAGAGTGGTTTGGACCTCGGTGGGATGCAGGCGGAATTTGGCCACGCCCACGACGACGAGCACGAGGGGGAACTTCCCGCGCCCGCGCCCGAGGCCGCCGAGCCTCCCGCGCCCGCAGCGTGTGAGATGTGCGGCATTACGTTTGAAGAGTATCAATCCTGCGGCCGACTTGGCTGCGCGCACGATTACATTGCCTTTGCGGACCAGATCGAGCCCATGCTGCAATCCATTCACGGCGCGACGCGTCACGGCGGGAAGATCCCCGCGGGCTTCGACAAAATGTGGATTCGCGAGAGCAAGCTCCTGGAGCTCAAGCGCAATCTCGACCAGGCCGTCAAGGCCGAGCAGTATGAACACGCCGCCGAGCTGCGTGACGAAATCAAGCAGATGGAGGCCGAGAATGCCTGAGCGCGATGACATGGGCTTCCACGAAGGCGATGTGGTTGTCTCTTCCCGAGTGCGCCTCGCACGGAACCTTGCGTCGCTGCCGTTTGTCTCGCGGTGCGAGCCCGCCCAGTGTAGCCGCATCGTCGAACGCATCCACGGCGCGATTGAAGAATCGACGTTCGGACCCGAGATGGAGTTTATTCACGTCGCGTCGTTGACCGACGAAGATGCCGAGCTTCTCGTTGAGCAGCATCTCGTCAGCCGCGAACTTGTCGGCGTGGACCATGCCTGCGGCGCGGCAATTTCCAAGGCCCGCGACGTGTCGATCATGATTAACGAGGAAGACCACCTTCGCCTTCAGGCGCTCGGCCAGGGCCAAGTTGTCCGCGAAGTGTTCGACCGCATCAGCGCCATTGACGACGAGCTCGCGGGCAAACTCGATTTCAGTTTTCACGAGCAGTACGGCTATCTCACCGCCTGCCCGACGAACGTCGGCACGGCGTTGCGGGTGAGCGTGATGCTGCACCTGCCGTGCTTGCGGCTGACGGGCGAGCTGGACAAGGCGCTCAGCGCGTGTCGCGACATGCGGATGGCGATTCGCGGCATGTTTGGCGAAGGGACCGAGGCCGCCGGCGACATTTATCAGATTTCCAATCAGATTACTCTCGGCAAGAGCGAAGGCCAGATCGTTGACGAGTTTCTTTCGGTCATCAACGAGGTGATCGCGTATGAACGCACCTGCCGCGAGACCATAGGCCGCGACTGGCCGCTCGACCTCGAAGACCGATTCCTCCGCAGCCA
The DNA here is from genome assembly GCA_018644725.1 of Phycisphaerales bacterium. Classification (GTDB taxonomy): domain Bacteria; phylum Planctomycetota; class Phycisphaerae; order SM23-33; family SM23-33; genus JABGPZ01. Next base: position 21,241 of record JABGPZ010000020.1, on the reverse strand, counting down.
GGCCGTGTTGCGCGTGGCGAAAAAAATGTCGACCTCCGAGGCGATGTTCCACCTGAGCATTATGCGCCTGGCGGCATTGCTGGGGCGGCTGGAGTGCATGGACCTTCCGGCGATCGGTGGGCTGATGCGCGAGATTTGCCCCGCGCACCTCCAGCTTCGAATGGGGGGCGAGTTATCCCGGCGTGACCGTGATATCCGCCGAGCCGAGCTGCTCCGCAAAACATTTGGAGCCGAGTAACCATGGCCGATGACGAACAAGAACTTCCCGCCGAATCGAATGAATCGCAGACCGTCGAAGTGTCGGATGACGATTTTGACGCGAAGGAGACCACCATCGCCGCCGAGGGCGACGGGCTGGAACATCGGCAGGTGACGATCCTCCGAACGCGCACCCACCGCCGGCTGGATAAATATCTCGCCGGGCGTCTCGGCAAGAACACCTCGCGCACCGCGCTCCAGCGATATATCCGCGAGGGGAATGTGACCGTCAGCGGGCGCGTGGTCAAGCCGAGCTACACCATTTCCGTCGGCGATGTGATCGACATGATGTTGCCGACGACCCGCCCGCAGGAAATTCCCGCCGAGCCCATCCCGCTCGAAATTGTCTACGAGGATGACGACGTGCTCGCGGTCAACAAGCAGGCCAACCTCATCATTCACCCCGCGCGGGGGAATTGGTCGGGCACGCTGGTCAACGCGCTGGCGTACTACTTCCAGAAGGACTGGCGCGAGGAAGTGACCCTGCCGTGCAACGGCGAAGTGTTCCGCCCGGGCATCGTCCACCGCCTCGACCGCAACACGACGGGCGTGATTTTGATCGCCAAGACTGAGCTTGCGCTGTGGCGTTTGGGCAAGCAGTTCGAACACCGCCAAACCGAGAAGACTTACCGCGCGATCGTCCATGGCATCGTGCCGCTCGACGAGGACATCATCGACGTGCCGCTCGGCAAGCATCACAAGTTCCGCGAGAAGATGGCCGTCCATCGCGACACGGGACGGATCCATCCGATTCAGGTCAAAGAGGCCGTGACGCGATACAAAGTGCTCGAGCGATTCGTACTGCCGTCGGGCATGAAGTTCACCTACGTCGAGCTGTATCCCAAGACCGGGCGCACCCACCAGTTGCGTGTCCACATGAGCCATCTCGGCTATCCGCTCGTGGGCGATACGATGTACGGCGGCTGGCCCCTCTACGAAAGCCAGCTCGACGGCGGCAGCCCCTCCGACGTCAGTGGCCTGCTGCTCAACCGCCAGGCGCTCCACGCCCACACCATCGCATTTTACCATCCGCGCAGTGAGGAAAAAATGTCGCTCACCGCGCCAGTTCCCGAGGACATGCAACACGTCCTCGACGAAATCCGCAAACGCTGCTGACAAGGCAGCCCAGTGATGGTGGGTTCCGAGTCTCAGGCATTTTCGAGGGGCAGGTGTCGTAGCAGGGGGAGGATTTGCCCTCAAACTTCATTTTTCGCGCCCCCTTGTGGGCTGGATTGTGTTATATTGTCTACTCTATAGATCGACCGTACCGTTGGTGGGTTGATGTCAGGTTTTTTATCGAAAAAACGAGAATGGGACTTCAATGAAACTCTTCTATATCATAGCGTTACTCCTGGTTGCGGCGATGGTCGCTTCGCCGTTTTATCTTCTGAAGACTGATGTTGTTGGCGGCAGTTTGATTCGGGCCTATGACAAGGATGGCAGGCCGGTGATCGAGCATGATCCCGTTGTGGTGCACTCGATGTATGGCAGCGCGATCAAGACAGTCGATCCGGCCGTGTGCGGCGATGTCTCCTCTGGCGCGTTGTTGGGCCAGGCGTTCGAAGGCCTGTTGAGCTATAAGTATCTCGAATTGGATGGCACCGTTCCCATTGTTCAGCCATGTCTTGCTGAGGCACTTCCGACCGTAAGCGAAGATGGCCGCGTCTATACGTTCAAGTTGAAAAAGGGTGTGAAGTATCACCGCAATCCCTGTTTCGGAAAATTGCACGATGTCGAAGTCGACGGGAAACCGTATACCGTGTACAACACGCATGAAATGACGGCAGAGGACGTGATTCTTGCGTTCAAGCGCCAGGCCGACCCGTACGTCAACTGCACGCTGGTGTGGCCATTCTTGCGACAGCGGATTGTTGGGCTTGACGACTGGCGTACCAAAGTGCGTATGCAATATGACAAGGGCGATTTTAAGCGCTACGACGAGTCCATCAAGGGCCTGCGTGCGATTGACAAATACACGCTGGAAATCACTCTCCATGAGAGGTTCCCGCAGTTTGTCTACCTTTTCGCGATTTCCAACCTTGCGCCCATTCCGCGTGAAGCGGTGGACTATTGGCTTGCTGGAGAGCGCGGGAACCCCGCAGGCGTTACACCGATCTACGACCGGAATCCTGAATTCACCAAGGCCGAGCAGCTTGTTGGGACTGGCCCGTATCTCGTTGAGAAATTTTGGCCCAAATATCGCTACGTCCTCACGCGCAATCCCGATTTTCGCTTTGATCCGTACCCGACCAAAGGCGATGAGCAATTTGTGAAGGCCGGGTTCCTCGATCCGGACTATACAGGAAAGGCGATGCCCTTTATCGACAGGGCCGTGTTCACGTTTACGGCTCAGAATTTGCCCGCGTGGCAATTGTTCCTCCAGGGCGAGCGTGATGTGTCTGCGATCCCGCGAGAAATGTTCAAAAAAATTGTTACGCCCAGCAAAAGCCTTACCGATTCGTGGGCCAAGGATGGCATTCGCCTTATCAAGGCATGGGACCCCAGTAATGCGGTGTTGTATTTCAATATGCAAGACCCGGTGATCGGTGGGAGTCGTTCGTTGCGCCACGCCTTGTGCATGTGCTTTGATGTCGAAAGTTATCTCAAGATTTTGCTGAATGACCGTGGCCGACGCGCCCAGACCCCTGTGCCGGGCGACTTCAGAGCGGCGCAGGATGTGATTGGTCGGGTCGCGGAGCTTCGCGAGCAAGGAAACTATGCGTACTACTATGACCTCGAAGGCGCTAAGAAAAAACTGGTGGATGCCAAGAAAGAGCTCGCCGCCAAGGGGCTTTTGAAGGACGGAAAAATCCCTCCCATTCAAGTGGAAATGCATTCCGGCGATACCAATGAGACCGAGTTTTTCCGGTCCCAGTTCGAACGCCTGGGAATCGATGTGACGGTGACGACCAATGATTTTCCGACGATGCAAAGCAAGGGCCAGCGCGGACAGTTTCAGTTGATCGTGGCGGGGTGGCATGCGGATTATTATGACGCAGAGAATTTTCTCCAGCTCTATTATGGCCCCAATGCCAAGCTTGGCATGAACAACTCGCGGTATTCCAACCCGCAATTTGATGCATTGTACGAAGAAATTCGAACCATGCCCGACAGCCCCTTGCGAACGAAAAAATATGCACAGATGATCGAGATGCTCTGTGACGACTGCCCGGTACTGATGCTTTGTGAGTATCAGATGATGGTCCTGATTTACGACCACTACCGCAATTACAATGTCATGCCGTTGGGTGCGGGATATATGAAATATCGCGCCATCGACCGTGAGAGAAAAGCCCGCCGCAAAAAGAAAAACTAACCACCGGCACTTCCCGAACCGACAGGATAGACCATGCTGAAATTTATTCTACGACGAACCTTCCAGTCGCTGATCACCGTGATGGGTGTGATGGCGCTGACTTTCTTGTTGTTCAACATTGTCAGTGGCGATGTTTCGTCCAGTTTCCTAGGCCAGCACGCCACCACGCAGGATCGTCTGGCGTTTAAGGCGGAGCATCATCTGGACTTGCCCGTCTTGGCGAACATTCACAGCCGCCTGCAGATTGAAGATTGTTCTGCCAACAAGACGCTTCAACTCGTGGACCAAAAGGGCGGCGCGAATGTCATGAATGCGCTGGGGCTGTACTGGGCGATTGATCGCACCAAACCCGTCGCGCAGAAATTCTATCACAGTCAGTGGGTCTCCCTTCTGGGTGAGGATACGCATGTGACAGAGATGCTCGTCGAGGGTGTTGAGATGGTGGACAAGCCCGTCGCCCCCAAACCCGAGGCCAAAGAAGAGGCCAAAGCAGAGGGCGATGCTGAGAAGGATGCCGAGAAAAACCCCGCTCCTGAAAAAACCCCCGAGGCCAAAGCAGAGGGCGATGCTGAGAAGAAACCCGTTCTTCCTGCGGAACCTGTTTTGGAGTTCCGCCTTTGCCGTAAAGACCTCATGCCAGCAGAGCAGGCTGTGCTTGATAAGGAGTATGGGAAAACGGAGCGCGAGAAGCTGGAAAAGGCCATTGAAAGTGCCAAGGCGGAGCACGCGGAAACTCAGAAAAAATTCAAGGCCGCGAAGAAACCTGAGGTTCAGGATGCGCTTACGTCGATTCTTGCCAAGCAGACGGCCGAATTGGCCAAGCAGGACAAGGAGCATAAGGAGATGGTCGCCAAGATCGAGGCGGGAACCTATCAGGCAACGCCGCTGACGACCAAGGTGATTTTTGCGATTGATATGAGTACCTGCAAGACCGCCGGCGACGTGCTCGCCGCGATCAATGCCAACTCCGCCAATCATGGGCGCCTCAAGGCGACGATCCCATCGCGCAGTATTTCTCAGGTGTTCACGGGGACGCAATTCTACTGGCACCTGCGCCAGTGTGTCACGTTTAGCGGCGTGAGCTGGGACAGCAAGAAAAAGCTCTCGACCCTCATTGTCCAGCGCGGCCCCTATTCGCTGGCCTTGACCATTCCCGGCTTGGCGTTGGGTTGGTTCAGCGCGATGATCATCAGTTGCTTCGTGGCCTACTATCGCGGCAAGCTCGTTGACAAACTCGGCGTGTTCCTCAGCGTGTTGGGGATGTGCATCCCGCTGCTGGCCTACATGATTGCCGGGCAATATCTCATGTTCCACATCCGCCCGGACATGGCCTATGGCCTGAAGCACAGTTACAACGTCTACATCCCGATTTTCATCGGCATGGTTGCTGGCCTCGGCGGGAGCGTTCGGTTCTATCGCACGGTGATCCTCAACGAAGTCAACCAAGACTATGTCCGCACCGCGCGCGCGAAAGGCCTGCCGCTGCCGGCGATCCTCTTCAAGCACGTGTTGAAAAATTGCATGCTCCCGATCATCACCAACCTGATTATGATTCTTCCCTTCTTGATTATGGGCAACTTGCTTCTCGAAAAATTCTTCGGCATCCCCGGCCTCGGGGGATTGATGATTGACTCGATCCAGAAGCGCGATTTGCCGATTATCAATACGCTGACATTCCTGACGGCGGTAATCTATACCGTCGGTCTTCTTCTCACTGATATCCTGTACGCCGTATTCGATCCGCGGATCCGGCTGAAATAATCGAAGGACTATAGATATGGCAGAGACTGAAATTCAATTGAATCCCAATGCCGACTCGGGCGAATTGACCCCGGGCCGGAGCCTCTGGGCCGACGCGCTACGCCGGCTGACTCGGGACAAGGTCGCAATGATCTTTTTCGCTATCGTGATGGTGTATGTGCTCATCGCACTTGTGCCACTGGTGGCATCGTGGTGTGGCTTCAATCTGGTCGACTGGTGGGATGCCGCACGCAACGGCGATTTTCGCGACCATGGCCCGACGCTCCAGAACGGGATCGAAGGGATTTTGGGCTATGATGTGTTTGGCCGGAGTGTTCTGGGCAAAACGATCCTTGGTGCGAATACCTCGATGAGTGTTGGTTTTATGGCCAACATCATTGCCGTGCCGCTGGGGATGCTCCTCGGCGCGATCGCGGGCTATTATGGCGGCAAGGTGGACGATTTCATCGTGTGGGTATATACGACGTTCGCCTGCGTTCCTGGAATTATCCTCCTGATCGCGATCAAGTTTGCATTCAAGGGCGTCACGATTCTCGGAGTCGATTTTGGTGGGATGCCGGGACTGTATCTTGCGCTGGCGGTGACGAGTTGGATTGGGACCTGCCGACTGGTGCGTGCCGAAACGATGCGCCTTCGTGAACTCGACTATGTTCAGGCGGCGCGTTGCTGCGGCCGGGGACGCTTTATGATCCTTCTCAAGCACATTGCTCCCAACGTGATGCACATCGGGATCATTAACTTTTCGCTCGGCTTTGTCGGGGCGATTCAGTCCGAAGTGATGCTGAGTTTCCTGGACATTGGCGTTCCTGCTGGCACGCCGAGCTGGGGCAATATGATTTCGGCCGCCGACAAGGACCTCATCGCAGGGCACTGGTGGCAGCTCGCCTCGGCGGTGGGGGCCATGTTCCTCGTCGTCCTCGCATGGAATATCTTTGGCGACCGTCTCCGTGACGCCCTCGACCCCAAACTGAAAAATGCCGGCTAAGGCCGATGAATGGAATCGACTATGACTGAACCCAAATCGAAATCCCAGCCGCTCCTGGTTGTCAAAAACCTGCGGACCTACTTCAAAACCGACGACGGACTCGCCAAGGCCGTCGATGGCCAGAGCTTTTGCATCTATCCCGGCGAGACGTTTGCGCTCGTCGGTGAGAGTGGTTGCGGAAAATCGGTCACGAGTTTCTCGATCATGGGCCTCGTGCCCCAGCCTCCCGGAGAAATCGTCGGCGGCGAAATCAAACTCGACGGCAAGGAACTGCTGACCCTCAGCGAACGCGAAATGCGTAAGGTGCGCGGCGGGCGCATCAGCATGATCTTCCAGGAGCCCATGACCTCGCTGAACCCGGTGTTCACCTGCGGCAACCAGATCGTCGAGGCGATTCGCCTGCACCGCAAGCTGTCCAAGGCCGAGGCCAAGGCCCTCGCGATTGACATGCTCGACAAGGTCGGCATCGTCAATCCCGCCCAGCGGTACCACTCGTTCCCTCACCAACTTTCCGGCGGGATGCGCCAGCGCGTGATGATCGCGATGGCGTTGTCGTGCGATCCGGAATTGCTGATCGCCGATGAGCCGACCACCGCGCTGGACGTGACGATCCAGGCGCAAATCCTCGACCTGCTCACCGAGCTGCAATCCGGCAGTGACCTCGGGATGTTGCTGATTACCCACGACCTCGCCGTCGTCGCCGAAGTCGCTCATCGCGTCGCGGTGATGTACGCCTCGAAAATCGTCGAACACGCCGACGTCAACACGCTCTTCGCCAAGCCGCAACACCCCTACACCCGCGGGCTGCTGCGCTCGATTCCCAAGCTCGGCGAACGCAGTACGAAACTCGAAACCATCCCCGGCAATGTCCCCAATCCGCTGAACTTCCCCACAGGATGCAAGTTCCACCCGCGCTGCGAGCTGGGCTGCAACAAAGAACGTTGCCAAGCTCAGGAGCCGCCGCTGAAGGAAATCCGCCCGGGTCACTGGGTGCGCTGCTGGGAAGTCGATGGCTTCGAAAGCGCCCCCGAGACATGCCTCTCCCAGGCCAAGCCCGCCCATATCGCCCCCGCGGAATAATCCGCTTACCTGCAACCACGGAACCCCGCTATGACCGAATCGAACGATACACCGCTGTTGGAAGTTCGCAACCTCAAGACCACCTTTGGCAAGGGCAAGACACTCGTCAAGGCGGTCGATGATGTGAGTTTCAAAGTTTATCCCGGCCAAACTGTCGCCATGGTGGGCGAGTCCGGCAGTGGCAAGACCACCGTTGGCCGCACGTTGCTGCGACTGATCCCCGCGGCGGGCGGCGAGGTGATCTATCGCGGCGTGGACCTCATGTCGCTCAAGCCGCGCGAGATGCACCCGTACCGTCAGAAGATGCAGATGATCTTCCAGGACCCCGCATCGAGCCTCAACCCGCGCATGACCGTCGGCAACATCGTCGCCGAACCGCTCGACGTACACCTGAAGCTCACCCGCACCGCCCGACGCAAACGCGTGGGCGAGCTGCTGGAAAAATCGGGCCTGAACCCGACGTGGCTCAACCGTTATCCGCACGAATTTTCCGGCGGTCAGCGTCAGCGTATCGGCATCGCCCGTGCGCTTGCGTGCGACCCGGAATTCATCGTCTGTGACGAGCCGGTCAGTGCGCTGGACGTGTCGATTCAGGCGCAGATTCTCAATCTGCTCGACGATCTGCAAAAGGAACTCGGCTTGAGCTATCTCTTCGTCGCGCACAATCTCGCCGTCGTCGAACACTTTAGCGACTATGTCTGCGTGATGAATAACGGGAAGATTGTCGAACACGGCGACCGCGATTCGATCTACGACACCCCCCAGCACGAGTACACCAAGAAGCTCCTCTCGGCCGTGCCCAACGCAGACCCGAAACACAAAAACCTCCACGCGCGCATCAAATAGCGCCGCGAGACGAAATAGAAAAACCGCCTACGGGAATGACTCCGGCAGGCGGTTTTCTTATGGATTTATGGCGCGTGCTATTTCTTCGCAGCCGGCTTCTTCTGCGGCCCGACGGTCTCGTAGATCGACTTGGCCGCTTTGGCTTCAATCGGCGTGATCTCGTCATAGGCAACGTACGCGTTGGGCCGACCGACCTGCCCATTGCCGTGGATGCGGATGTGTTGCGCCTTGACTGGCTCGAACGTCAGCTTGAGCGCTTGATTCTTCTTGCTCGTGTCCTTGGCGACGCTGGACCAGTTTTTCTTGTCGGTTGAGACCTCTACGCGATAGGGGTAGTCGCGTTCGGCGCCCTTGTAGAAGCGGATCGTCATCCCTTTCAGCGTTTTGACCTTCTGCAGATCGAGCGTCAAACATCCCTTACCTAGATAGCTGAAGCGCGTGGTGTTGTCGCCGTCCACGGCATAGCTCGGCGCGCCCTTGGCTTTGGTTGCCGTCGCGATGATCGCGGGCGGGTTGGGGTCTTCCAGGCTGTAGCTCACCACGAGCGTGTCGGTGAATTCGGTGCCATTGGTGCAGCCCTTCGCGACGAGCGTGTTCTTGCCGACCGTCAGCACGACGGGGAAGTTGTGCTTGCGGGTCTTGGTTTGCTTGCCGAGGGATGTGCCATTGTGGATCAATTCGACGCTGTCGCAGTTGGAGTAGACGCGGAAGGTTTTCTTCGCATCGCCCCAGCGGGTTGTCCAGTCCTGGCCGGCGATGTGCACGACGGGCTCGTTGCTCCAGCGCGATTTGACGAGGTAGAACGCGTCTTTCTTTTCGCGGCGGAAATTCACCAGGCCCTTCTGATTGACGTGCGGAATCGAGTTCCCGCGGTTGGCCGAACCGAAGTCTGCATAGTTCCAGTAGTTCACGCCCGCGAGGAAGGGCAACGTCTCGAACGCGTTGAGATATTCCTCGATGTAGTAGCACTGCCACTCTTCGGTGAAGTCCTGGCGGCGGGGCGTTTCGCTGTGGAGACGTTGGTCGGACCCCGCGCCCCATTCGCTGAGAATGAACGGCTTGTTGGGGTCCATGCCGTGGAACTTCCGAATCACGTCCGCGATCTGCGGGGGTTGGCCGCCATACCAGCCGGGGTAAAGATTATAGCCGATTACATCGGGGATCTGCATGTAGCCGCCCTTGGAATAGCCGCTGGAATAGTGCCCGACCGAGACGGTGTTGCGCGAGGGATCGAGCGTTTTGCAGTGCGCGTCCATGCGTTTCATCATCGCGACCTTCTCCGGGCCGTGCGCCTTTTGGGCGATGATGTACTCGTTGCCGATGCCCCAGACGATCACCGAACTGTGGTTGCGGTGCTGGGTAATCATGTCGGTAATCATCGAGATCAGGTTGCCTTCGAACGCTTTGCCGAGCGTCATCTTGTTGACGAACGGGACCTCTTCCCACACAAGCAGGCCCATCTCGTCGCACAGCTGCAGCATGTAGTCGTCCTGCTGATAGTGCGCCAGACGCAGCCAGTTCACGCCCAGCTCTTTCATCAGGGAAATGTCGCGATGGTGGTTTGCATCCGCGAGGGCATTGCCTTTTTGGTCCCAGTCCTGATGGCGGTTGACACCTTTGAGGAACAGCTTTTTCCCGTTGAGATAGAAGCCCGTCTTGGCGCAAAAGCGGAAGCTGCGGAACCCCACGCGCTGATAAACGGCGTCGAGGTGGTGGATTTTGGTGTCTTGCGCTTCGTCCCACAAGACAATGTCGACGGGATAGAGCTTCGGGGAATCGGGACTCCAGGGCTCGACTTTGCCGAGGTCAAGCTTGAAGGGTGCGTCGGGGGCGAACAACTTCTTTTGGCCCGCGACAGAGACGATCAGCTTGAGTTGATGTTTGCCCTTGGGCAGGCCTTCGATATGGGCCTTGCCGGAGAGTGTGCCTTTTCCCGTTTCGGGATCGTAGCTGGCCGTGAGTTCCACGCCCGGGCCGCCCGCGCGGGTGCGGGAGATGCAGGTGCGTCCGGTTTCCATCAATTGCACGCCGCGGTAGAGCCCGCCATAGAAGGTGAAGTCGGCCGCGAGCGGTGCGATGTCATCGTTGTAGGCGTTGGAGACGTAGACGTCGATGACGTTCTTGCCCCTGGCGGGAATCTCGACGGTGAACGCGGAATAACCGCCGATGTGCGTCGTGAGGAGCTTGCCGTTGCAGTAGACCTTGGCCATCTGCCCAGCCGCGCCGAAACGGAGAAAGTGCCTTCCCGCAACAGAGGACGCATCCGCCTTGAGGACGGGGAAGAAGAACTCTTTGCGATACCAGCTGCCCGCGCGGCGATAGTCCTTGGTGCGCTGGGCGTCTTTGGCATTCCAGCAGTGCGGCAGCGAGAGTTTGACGTACTGCTCATTGCTGGCGGGAGGGGTGGGGAGGTCTTTGTCGAGATACAGCCAGCCATCGTTGACGAATTTGCAGTTGTCCCAGACTTTGGCCCGTGCGGAAATCTCGGCCGGGGCGACCTGCGCGGCCGATGCGGCCGGTGAGGTGTGTGGAGTGTTGATGAGGGATTGTTTGGCTCCACAGCCGCCAGTGCCCAAGGCCAAGGCAAGGAGTGCGGGGAAGAGGAATCGCGGAAGAAGTCGCTTCATGAAAATATCCTTTCAAAGCGGGAGAAGGTGTCTCATTTTGAAAGGATATTATCGACGATTTTCGAAGGATTGCAAGGTTACTTTTCGGAACCGTTTTTATGGAGCGCGTGGGGCGAGTCCGAAGACCCGCCCCACGGTATTGCGATTATCCGAGTTTGATTTCGCCGAACTTGGTCATGGCCGAGCCACCTTCGAGGCCGCCCTTGAGTTTCTTGTCGGACTGCGCTTCGTTGAGGCGCTTTTGGACGGCGTCGGCATCGGCGAGCGAGCCTTCGGCCTCTTGGGCAGAGGTGTCAGGTTCGGACTTGAGGCTCAGGCCGATGCGGCGGGAGCCTTCGTCCACGCTCACCACGCGCGGGTTGACGGTTTGGCCTTCGGAGACGACGCTGCGGGCAGTTTCCACGCGGCGGTCGGCGAGTTGCGAAATGTGGATCAGGCCTTCGACGCCGGGCGCGAGTTCGACAAACGCGCCGAAGTCGGCGAGGCGTGTGACCGTGCCTTCGACGGCGGAGCCCACGGCGAAGCGGGATTCCGCGCCAATCCACGGGTCGTCGCCCGCCTGCTTGATCGACAGGGCGATGCGCTTCTTGTCCGGCTCGATGCGGATGACTTTCACGCGCACGCTTTGGCCTGCGGCGAGTTCTTCCTTGGGGTGGCCGATGTGGCGGAACGAAATTTCGCTCACCGGGATCAGGCCTTCCACGCCGGGTTCAATCTCGGCGAACGCGCCAAAGTCCATCAGCTTGACGACCTTGACGTCGACGCTCGTGCCGATGGGGTAGTTGCTTTCGACGTTCATCCACGGGTCGCCCTGGGTCTGCTTGATGCCGAGGCCAATCTTTTTCGCTTCGAGGTCAACGCTGAGGATCTGGACTTCGAGCTGCTGGCCGACGTGGACGATGTCTTCGGGTTTTTCCACGCGGGTCCAGCTCATGTCGCGGATGTGCAGCAGGCCGTCGGCGCCGCCGACATCGACGAATGCGCCGTAGGGCTTGATCGAGCGGACCGTGCCGAGAAGGACTTTGCCTTCGTGGACACTGGGCCAAAATTCTTCGGCCTGGGCTTCGCGCTGAGAGATCAGCAGCTTACGCCGTGAGATGACGAATTTCTTGCTGCGTTCGTCGACTTCGGTGACTTCGGCAGCGAGTTTTTGATTGAGGTAGATCGATGCGTCTTCGGTGTGGCTGAGGTCGATCTGGCTGATGGGCATGAACGCGCGCAGGGAATTGACCTTGAGCTCGAGCCCGCCGGAATTGACGCCAGTGACGATGCCTTCGACAACTTGGCCACGTTCGAGCGTGTCCCACGCGGCGGCGCGGACGGCCCCTTCGCGTGCGAGGCGCAACGTGCCATCGCGGTCATAGCCTTCGACCTGGACCTTGATGGTGTCGCCTTCGTTGGGCAGATCGTCGGCGTCGGTATAGGTCGTCGCCGAGAGTACGCCTTCGCTGCGGCCGCCGATGTCGACAAAGATGTCGTCGCCGTGGAGGCCCACAACGCGCCCTTCGATCACGCGGTCGTTGGATTTGGCTTTGGGCGTTTTGCCCGATTCGAGATCGACAAGGTCCTCCAGCGACATGTCGCCGAGGGCGGCGTCGAGTTCTTTTTGGAGTTCATCGTCGAGGGGGGCATCGGGTTGGTAGAGATTGTCGCGGTCCATGGTATAGTACACCTGCGGGCAAAGGGAATGGGATGTTTGGGGGCCTTTGACGACGCCGGCAGCCCGCCGTTTCGAGGGCGTCAAAGGGAATGAGATTTTCGCAGGAAAGCCCGAAAACCGCAAGCAAAAAACACGGAGTAGAAGGATCGCCTGGCAGGGGAGGTGTGGTCGTGACGCTATTTCTTGGCGGCTGCGTTTTTGGCGACCAGTGCCTTGAGTCGTTTGGCGATCTCGGTGTTGTCCATTTTTCCCTGGAAGAGAGTGCTGCCCGCGCCGATGGCATAGAGCGGGACGTTGGTCGCGGAGTGGCTGCTTTTGGTCCAGATGACCCCGGCGCGTTTGTTCACGAGCTTGATCGCCTGGGCGGCGAGGGTCGAGGTCTTGCCGTAGAGGTTTTTCTTGTTTTTGGCGGTTTTCTTCGTCGCGGTGGCGGTGTGGGTCTTGGTCAGTGCGGCGCGTTCGTCGTCGGTGAAGGGCGCACCGAAGAACCGTTCCATCGATTTGAGGATCGCGTTGGCAGAGACTTTCTTTTTCATCGCGGCCGAGACGATACGCTTGAGATCTTTGTCGCTGCCGGTTTGTTTGCTGAGGAGTTTGATGTCGCCCTTGGGGTCAAATTGGAGCCCGCCGGTTTCGTGGTCGGCCGTGACAACGATCAGCGTGTCGGCCGGGTGCGCCTTGTAAAATTTCAGCGCGACGGCGATGGCCGCGTCGAAGTCGAGCGTTTCGTGGATCATCGTCGCGCCAGCGTTGGCGTGGGACGCCCAGTCGATCGCGCCGCCTTCGACCATCAGGAAAAAGCCCTTGGGGTTCTCGAGCAGCTCGATGGCCTTGTTCGTGATGTCGGGCAGGGTGATGTGGTCGGGCGTTTTCGCGTTGGCAGAGAGGATTCGACGCGGCAGGCCGTCGTTGTGCTTGGCCTTGTGCAGGGCAATGGCGGGTTTGCCGGGGGTGAGTGTCGCGAGGCCGTCACGGCCAAAGACGACGGAGTAGCCCGCGTCGCGATAGAGCTTGTAGATGGCGTCGTGTTTGAGTTTTTTGACGGTGACGTCGCCTGCAGCGAAGAAGTCGAACTTGCTCTTGGGCAGTTGCTTGGCGATGTCGTCGTAGAGGCTGCGCACTTTGGCGTTGGCATAGAACGAAGCCGGCGTGGCGTGGTTGAGTGTGACGGAGGTGGTGATGCCGACGCGCATGCCTGCGGCCTTGGCGACCGTGGAGACGGACGTGAGCGATTTGCCTTTTGGATCGATGCCGACGGCGTGGTAGTTGGCCTTGGCGCCGCAAGCGAGAGCGGTTCCGGCTGCGGCCGAGTCGGTCACGGGTTTGTCCGCGCACTTTGTGAAGATCTCGCCGCAAGCGGGGAAGGCGGTGAAGCTCAGCGGCGCGTTTTGCGTGGCCTTCTTGAACGCTTCCGTGGCGGCAACGTGGCCTTTGCCCATGCCGTCGCCGATGAACAGGAAAATGTATTTCGGAGTCTTGACTTCACTGGCATCAACTGCGGCCGGGGCTTTGGGCGTGGCGTAGGCGGGAATGGTCAGAGCGATTGAGACCAGCAGGGCGAAGAATGCAAATCGTTTCATTGTGGGGTTCCTTAAAAGTGTGGGTGTACTCTATTAACGGGGAGGACAGATGCCTATTGCGTATCATCTGGTATATGGCGGGCGTTGCCACCCTTTTTCCCGCGGGTTGTTTTCAGCGGTTCCTGATAGCCCCCGGTCGCCTGTGCGTCGTTGGCGGCGTCGGGGTTTTTGAGCTCGTTGATTCGGTCGCGTAGTCGAGCGGCTTTTTCGAATTCGAGATTCTCGGCCGCGTCCAGCATGGCGTGTTCGAGTTCGGTGATCGTTTCGGTGCGGTCGAATTCGTCATCGCTGGCATGCAGTGCGGCCTGGGCGGTTTTTCGCGCGTTGAGCTTGTCGGACAACTGCGAGCGGATCGCCTTTTGGATGGTCGTCGGTGTGATGCCGTGTTGCTCGTTGTATTCGGTTTGCAGTTGGCGCCGCCGATTGGTCTCGCCGATGGCGGACTTCATCGCGGGGGTGATCGTGTCGCCATAGAGAATCACGCGCCCCGAGGCGTTTCTCGCACACCGGCCGATGGTCTGGATCAGCGCGGTCTCGCTTCGGAGGAAGCCTTGCTTGTCGGCATCGAGGACCGCGACCAGTGCCACTTCCGGCAGGTCGAGCCCTTCACGCAGCAGGTTCACACCGATGAGAACGTCAAATTTCCCCTCGCGCAATTGTTTCAAAATTTCGACGCGTTCAAGCGTGTCGACTTCGCTGTGGAGATATTGGCAGCGGAAGCCCTGCTGGCGGACGTAGTCCGAGAGGTCTTCCGAGAGGCGTTTGGTCAGCGCCGTAATCAGCACGCGGTAGCCGTCGGCGACGAGGAGGGCGATTTCTTTGAGGATGTCCGCGACCTGGCCAGTGGCGGGGCGAACTTCAATCTCTGGATCCAGCAGACCCGTGGGGCGGATCACCAGCTCCACAACATCGCCGCCGGCCTGGGTCAGTTCATAGTCGCTGGGCGTGGCCGAAACGTAGGTGGTACTCTTTTTCATCGATTCGAATTCTTCGAACTTCAGCGGGCGATTGTCCAGCGCGCTCGGCAGACGGAATCCGTGATCCACGAGGACGCCTTTGCGCGCCTGGTCGCCGTTGTACATCGCGCGAATTTGCGGAAGCGTCACATGCGACTCGTCGATAAACAGCAGATAGTCGTCGTCGAAATAGTCCAGCAGCGTGTACGGCTTGGACCCCGGCGCGCGGCCATCGAAGTACCGGCTATAATTTTCCACGCCCGGGCAATAGCCCACTTCCTGCATCATCTCCATGTCGTACTTCGTTCGCGCGGACAGGCGCTGAGCTTCGAGAAGCTTGCCATCGTTTTTGAGATCGATCACACGACCGGCCAGTTCGCGCTTGATTTCTTTCACACTGCGTTCGATGGTCTCCTCGCCGACGACATAGTGCACGGCCGGATAGATCGTGACCTGATCTGTCGTGGACAGCTCCTCGCCCGTAGTCGGATGGATTAGCCGGATCGCTTCAATCGTGTCGCCGAAAAATTCGATCTGATACGCGAATTCCTCATAGGCGGGATAGAGGTCCACCGTGTCGCCGCGCACACGAAACCGGCTACGTTGAAAGTCGATGTCATTGCGTTCGTATTGCAGCGCGACGAGTTGCAACAGCATGTCGTTGCGGTCAATCTCCTGGCCGACCTCGAGGGGGATGACGCTGCGGAGATATTCGGCCGGACTGCCGAGACCAAAAATGCACGACACACTCGCGACGATAATCACATCCTTGCGGCAGGCCAGCGAGGCCGTCGCCGCCAGGCGAAGGCGGTCGAGGTCGTCGTTGCGCGAGGCGTCCTTTTCAATGTAGATGTCGCGCTGGGGAATGTACGCTTCGGGCTGATAAAAATCGTAATAGCTCACGAAATATTCCACGGCGTTGTCCGGGAAGAGCTCCTTGAATTCCTCATACAGCTGCGCGGCGAGCGTCTTGTTGTGGCTGATGACCAGGGCAGGGCGCTGGAGACGCTCGATGGTCTTGGCCATCGTAAAGGTCTTGCCGCTCCCGGTGACCCCCAATAACACATTGTGGGTCTGGCCGGCGGAAATATTCGCGGCAAGAGCATCAATGGCTGCGGGTTGATCGCCAGCGGGCTCGAACGGGCTGTGAACGCAAAAACGGGTCATGAAGCGTCATTATAGCTCCACGGAGGCTCCAGTGAAAGCCAAAGAGTGGGAAAATCAGAAGTCTCTCGGTACGGTTTTTGATTGAAGAAGTGAACGGGAGTGGAATTTGGGCAGAAAAAATTATATTTTTCCCATCGATTGAAGTTGGTTTTCATGAGAGATGGATTTTGTATCTTCTTTATAATCGTACTATTACAAGTATGATTGCACAGGTCAAAAGTATCGCTACATAAGAACATGGATAAGTCATTTGATAATTGAAATGTTCCGCTACAATGGAATAGAGGTTGGATTTGACTGGAAATGCACAACAACTTAATAGAGAATATGAGGTATGACCATGTTGCTTGATGGACAAAAAATTCGGACTCTCCGCAAATCAGCGGGGTATGATCGCCAGCAAGATTTGGCGGATTCTCTTGGCGTATCTCGTCAGACCATAATTCGTTTGGAAAAAGGCGAGAGCAAAGCGTGCGGCCTGTCGACTCTTCGACGGCTTGCGGGTTTACTTGGGGTTAAGCGTGATACGCTCTACCGCGAGGAAGACCCCGTGCCGCAGCCATGCAACCCTCAAGAGCAGGAGTTGCTTGAGGCGTTTCGTAAGCTTCCCACGAAGCATCGTGCTTATCTGCTGTTGCAGGCGATGGCACTTGCGGATGACCCCAATTCGTTGAATCTGCCGAAGGCCCTCTTCCAGGGCAAGTCTTCCAAAGACGGCAAATAGGCGAACGCGATTCTTCTCGTGCGGCGCGGCGATTTTATCATATCGCCGGGCAGTGGTAGTGTGTATATTGGAGCGAGATGATTTCCCCTCTCCCAGGAGCCACCATGGACCCTCGACCCGCTGCGCAGGATTGGATTGACCGTTTGGAGCTGGCCGCTCACCCCGAAGGTGGCTGGTATCGAGAAGTGTACCGTTCGGAGATGTCGGTCTCGGCCGAGGACTTCGACCTGCCTCACCGGGCGATGACATCGATCTATTATCTCTTGGCCGAAGACGCATTTTCGGCGTTTCACCGATTGCGCCAGGACGAAGTGTTCCATTTTTACGCCGGGCGCGAGCTGACGATTCACCAGATCACCCCCGAGGGGGACTACCGCGCAGTCACCATCGGCCCCGAGGGCCCGTTCCAATGTGTGATCCCGGCGGGAACGCTTTTTGGCGCCGCCCTCGCGGACCCAGCGGGCTATGCACTGGTGGGATGCACGGTGGCACCGGGATTTGAGTTCTCCGATTTTTCCATGCCCACGCGCGCCGAGCTTCTGAAAATCCACCCGCAGCATCGTTCGGTCATCGAGCGTCTTACGCGCGAATAACGGCCTCGGGGATTGCTTGCTCCTTTTCTTCTCTCGCGCAATCTGATATGCTAGTGCCATGCGACCGGTATGGACAGATCGAGTGGCGGTTCTTGGCGTACTCGCCGGGGTGTTGGTGTGGCTTGGATGCCTCGCGACGCTGTGGGGACTGACGCTGGATACCGTTCAGAGCGAGCGGCTGGCGATGGTCGTGATTTTGTTGATCGAGTGTTGGGTGCTGTGTTCACGACGATGGAAACTTTTATCGATGGCCGAGGTCGTCATCGCCCGCTGCGGATGGATGAAGCGAGTACCGCTGAGTGATGCGTTGCGTCATCGGCTGGGCACGACGCGTGAAGATGGCCGAAAGCGCATGCGCCTGCTGGCCACGGCGAGCGTGGGAGCGGTGATCGGCGGGATTCTCTCGACGCTGTGGATTCCGCTGGCGGGGGTCATTTGCAACTGGCTTGGCAGTGTGTTCCTCTTCGGCGAGACGACATGGTGGCTGATCGAGCGCGTTCTGCTGGCGGTGGGGATGCTGCCGATGGCGGCCGGGCTGGTGGGGCTGCTCTACACGACGTACGTCGTCCGCGTGACTGGCGGGCGGGATACCTATGCAAGCGTGCTGCGGGATTGGTTGATGTCATTGACGATTGCGTCGTTTGCGCTGGCGGCGATTCGATTTTTCGGCTGCGACTTGTTGGTCGTGGTCTGGACGGTCGCGGGGGCGATGCTCCTGGTATCACTGGTGAGCGTCAGCCGCGCCGAGGTCGCGACCCATCCGCGCAAAACAATGCTTCCCTTCGGCCAGGTCGATCGCTCCGCACGACGAATGGTGGAATATGGATTCGGCGGATTGACGCTGGTGCTGCTGGTGCAGCTTCGACTGCTGTCGGACGTGGTGGGGCTGAACCCTGCGCGACAGATGGCGTGGGTCGGACTGTCGATCGCGCTGCTTGGATTTTTCCTTTCGCGGCTGGACCGCCGAAGTCATGCCCCCTCGCGTCGTCAGATCATTGGCTGCGGCATGGGCGTGATCGTCGGCCTGCTTTGTCAGGTCGGTGAATTGTCCCACGCGGTGACGCTGGGCGGTTCGGGACGAATGACGATGATTCTGCTGGCGATTGCCGCGCAGATTCCCATCGCTTCGCTCGGCGCGACTTACATCAATCACACCCGCCGCAACTATGCTCTTGCTGGCGGCGGCGTGGGCAACTATGTCCAGTGTATGTTGCGCGGCATGGTGCTGGGCGGGTTTTTGCTCAGTGGCATTTTGCTGTGGGGCGGCGGCGCGGTTTGGCTCCTGGCGACACTGGCATTGCTGCTGCGATTGGGACTGGGCGCGCGTGCGCTGGCAATTGCCGCGCATCGACCCGCGTGGGTTCTTTGGCCGGTGGTCACGGCGGCGTGTTTGGGCGGGTTCGTGTACGAGGCCACGTCGCGCTTCCCTGGAGACTGTCAGATCGGCAGCGGCGTGACGCTTTTGACTCAGGGCAAAAAATTCAAACTTCGCTGCGGCTATCTTCCCCACCGCGCAGACCGACGCTCCGAGTACATCACCCGCGGCGTGGCCGAGTTGTTTCGCGCGTTCCGTGGCCGATGGTGGATGGTCGTCAGCAATCACGAAGACCTTCCCGCGCGCCCAGAGGAAAATTCCGACCCGAGTATTTATTCGCGAATTTTTGCTACGGGCGCGTCGGTCGAACCGCTGGTAGGTAGCGCCGACCGCTGGCCTCCGGTGAGCTATAGCCATCCGAACTATTTCCGTTTCGCGCGCCACAACTATCTCGCGGGCCTCGGCTGTGAATATTACGACGGACTGTTCCTTGCGCCCGTTCCGGCGGATCACCCTGCGGCGTGGGACTGTTACAACGAGACGCTGTTGCGGCGGGTGCGTGCGATGAGTTTGACGCTTTGCCCCGACCCGGTGACCGGCGAGCTGAAAGAGGCCTCGGGAATCTTCGCGCTCCGCAC
Source organism: Phycisphaerales bacterium (assembly GCA_018644725.1). GTDB lineage: Bacteria > Planctomycetota > Phycisphaerae > SM23-33 > SM23-33 > JABGPZ01. Next base: position 1,735 of record JABGPZ010000020.1, on the reverse strand, counting down.
GCAGACCTCGCCCACGAAAATTCGCTATCTGCTCCACGTCGCGCGGACGTTCCAGCAGGTTCTCCGGAAACGCAGTTCGAAGACCTCGGCCGGCTGGGCCTTGCTGACCGTGCGAAAAGATGCAGGCGTCGATGCACTGTTCCTCGGCCCGCACAGTGTGCTTGTGGATCCCAAACACGGCGCGCTGCTGCATACCCTCGCCGCCATTGCGGATGAGGATGTGCGCGTGTATCTCCTGCCGCTGGAAAAACTGTGGCCGGGCTTTGTCGACGACATCACGCCGATCCTCCTCCTTCGTCCCCCGGCCGAGTCCACCGCGTCGGTCCCTTCGTTGACCGGCTTCCGCGATCACCTCGACGGCCTCGACATCAAACTCCCCCTGCGGGACTGACCTCTCAAGCACTCCAAGGAGATTTCCGATGAAACGTACACTGCTGTCTCTTCTGATCGTATCGAGCGTGGTTTTGGCTGCGGCCGACTCGACGAAATTCCTCGGCCCCACCGGCGATGGGCATCATCCCCAGGTCAATTCCATCGGCAAGCAACTCTGGACCAAGACCCTCGGCGTGGGCTATTCCAACGTCTCGGTCGTCGGCGACAAACTCTACACGGCCGGGTTCGATGGAACCCAAGGCGTGATCTATTGCCTCAACGCGACCACCGGCAAGGAACTCTGGACCTACAAGTATCCGACGAAGGAAGGCAAATACAAAGGCACTCGTTCGACACCGATGATCGCCGATGGCAAGCTCTATTTTACCAGTCGTATCAGTGATACCTATTGCCTCGATGCGACGACGGGCAAAAAGATTTGGTCGGTCTCGTCCAAAAAAGTTCGCGTCAAGGAACCGACGTTTGGCTCGGCGTCGAGTGCGCTGATTTACAATGGCCTGTGCATCGTAAACCTCGGCCGGGCCGTCGCTTTTGACGCCAAGACCGGGAAGGTGAAGTGGTATTCGCGTACGGAATACACCAAAGCCTATAACACGCCGCGAACCCTCACCATCGGCGGAAACACCATGCTGGTGATTACCACCTACGAGGGGATCGTCACGATTGACCCCAAGACGGGCAAAACGCTCGACCTGTTCAAATGGACGCCCCCGCGGATCGGTACGACCATCACCGTTCCCGTTGCCATTGGCAAAGATCAGATTTTCATTTCGACAGCCTACAACACCGGCTGTGCGATGCTGAAGGTTTCGCCGGAGGGCAATATGACGCAGGTGTGGAAGAACATGAATCTCAACAACCACATGGCCAACTCGATGCTCTTCGCCAAAGAGGGCTACCTCGTGGGCTTCCACGGCAATACCAACGCGAAAACTCCGCTGGTGGCGATGGACGTCAAGACCGGCAAGGTGCTGTGGAAGCGCGAGAATGTCGGCTCGGGGAACCTGATCAAGTGCGGCACGAACCTGCTGGTGATCGGCTATACCGGCAAGGTTGAGCTTCTCAAAACGACGCGTGAAGGGTGCAACGTTCTCCAGTCTCTGCGGGTGTTCAATTGTACGCCGTGCTGGACCTCGCCCCTCGTCGCCCAGGGCAAGGCCTGGTTCCGCTCCAATGCCAAAAGCGCAACGACATCCACCCTCGTCTGCCACGAGGTGAAATAGGCCCCAACGGCCGCCCGGCACTCGTTCGAGTTCAAATGGTTGACGGTACTCTGGGATTTCGTGGTTTTGGTAGTGTAAATTTGTTTCTGTAAATTCGGGATTGTTTGGCGCGGGAGTCT
>JABGPZ010000050.1 GCA_018644725.1 Phycisphaerales bacterium | reverse complement strand
TGGCCCTCGGCGGAATCGCGATGCTCAAGCGCCGCAAACGCGCATAGCAAACAAACGAATACAAAAGCCCGGTGCAATTGCATCGGGCTTTTTTTGTGCCACGAGAAAAAGGGGGATTGGGAAAATGGGGACTGGTACCCTTTATTCTGTTCTCTTTTCTCGATTCCTATTTGTTGTCAGGTACCTGTCCCCGTTTTTCTTGCAGGGGAAAAGCAGGGACAGGTACAGAGTTTTCTTGGGCATTCGATATCGTAGGATCGTGAGAACACACGGAAGAAAATTATCCAATTTCAATCAAACTGAAAATCGGTATCAGTCCCGGTTTTTCCCAGTGCAATTGCATCGGGCTTTTTTTGTGTTCAGATTTTGTGTTGCAGGGGGGTGTCCCTCGGGTCCCCCAAGAAATCGAATAGGATCACAAAATACAACAACAAGCAAGCCTGACCTTTGCGCCTACAGAAACTCAGTCGTCCAACGCGGCGGCCGCAGAGGTCAGGATCAATCGCACGCGGCGGCACAAGCCCCGCCCCTACGACGGAGAACACAAATCATAGAATTGACATTGAATCACCATGTTTTGCAAGAAAATGTCGAGCATTCTACTTTTTGCTTGCGAAATGTCGGAAAAGCGCGAAAATGGCCCCACTATGAACATTGTTTTATGCGGCAGCGGTACGTTTGCCCTGGAAATTCTGAAGGCACTCATGGCCAGCGATCATGAGGTGACTGGCGTGGTGACCCCTGTGGCCCACCGCGCCGGCCGTGGTCGCCGTGTGCGCCATACGCCCGTGGAAGACGCCGCCCTCAAAGCGGGGCTGCATGTGCTGGCCTGCGAAGACATTAACGACGATGTCGGCCACGCATTCCTCCGCTCGTGCAACCCCGAATCAATCTGCGTCGTCGAGTTTGGCCAGTTCCTCAAACAGGACACCTGCCAGATCGCGACCCACGGCGCGTTCAACCTCCACGCCTCCATTCTGCCCGAGTTGCGCGGGGCCGGGCCGATCCAATGGTCGATCCTGCGCGGCGACGAGCGCACCGGCGTGACGACGTTCGAACTCGTGGACAAGATGGACGCGGGCCCGATCCTCCGCGCCGAAGAGCTGCCCATCGGTCCCGAAGAGCGCGCGAGCGAACTGCGCGAACGGCTGGCCGAGCTGGCCTGTGGTGTGGTGATCGACACATTGAACGACTATGAATCCGGCCACGCCAACGCCGTCGAACAGGACCAAGATCACGCAACCTTCGCGCCGATGCTGAAGAAATCGGATGGCTGGCTGGACTTCACCCAACCGGCCGAGGACGTGCTGCGCGTGATCCGCGGGACCTATCCCTGGCCCGGAGCGCACGCGAAATACATCTGCTGCGAAGGCAAAAAAACCATCGACGTCGCCATCACCCGCGCGCGCCTTGCCGAGGGTATCGCCGACGTTCCGCCCGGCGAAATTGAACCGGGCCTGACCATCGCCACCGGCCGAGGCCGACTGGAAATTCTCGAACTCAAACCCGCCGGGAAACGCGAAATGGACTGGAAAGCCTTCTGCAATGGCTACCGCGTCCTCCACGGCGGAAAATTTCAATCCCCATCCACTTCCTGAACACCGACCACACCCACCCGAAAGAAGGAACCGAATGAGCCTTACGGCCCGAGACATCGCCGTCCGTGCCCTGCGAGACCGCAGCGGCAACATCACCGCCCACCTCGAACGTCTGCTTGGGGAAGGGGGGCTTTCTGGCGTGGACCGGGGCCTGGCCCACGAGATCACCGTCGGCGTGGTGCGCCACCGCTCGACGGTCGACGCGATTCTGCGCAGCTATCTCCACCAGCGCAAAAAGAAGGTCCCTTCGCCCGTGAAAGAAATCCTCCAGGTCGCGATTTATCAGATCGTTTTCCTGCAGAAGGTTCCCGCGTTCGCGGCCGTCGACGAGGCCGTCAAGCAGATCGTCCGCTCGCACCACAAGCGCCAATCCGGCATGGTCAATGGAATCCTTCGGACGATGATCCGCGAGATGAACGCGCCCATTGCCGAAGCGCTCGAACCCGCGCCGGCCGAGAACATCATCCCGCTCGGCGACGGACGCATCCGCCGCATGGGCCGGACGATCTTCCACGATCCGCAGACCCGCCCGCACGATTACTACGCGCAGGCCTACTCCCTGCCGCCGCAGCTGACCACGCGCTGGATCGACGCCTTTGGTGAAGAGACCGCTCGCGATCTCATGCGCCACACGCTCCAGCGCCCGCCGCTGATCTGCCGCGTGAACACGCTGAAGACCGACATTGCCAGCGCGATTGCCGCACTGGCCGAGGACGGCATCGAAGCGATCCCGCACGAAAATGGCCTCAGCGTGATCCTGCCCAATGCTCACGGCCTGACGGGGCTCGCGGCCTTTGCCGCAGGGCTGATTCAGCCGCAGGACCCCACCGCGACCAAGGTCGTCGCGTCGATGAAACTCAAACCCGGCATGCGCGTGCTGGACTTCTGCGCCGCGCCGGGCACCAAGACCACCCACATTGCCGAGCGACTTGGCAACGAGGGCGAAATTCTCGCCGTCGACGTCAGCCGCGGGAAGCTCTCGCGTGTGACTGAAAATTGCGAACGGATGGGCATCGATATCGTCAAGACGATCCTCGCCGACGAGGCCGCGCAGCATCTCGAATTGCGCACCTACGACGCGGTCCTCCTCGACGTGCCGTGCAGCAATACCGGCGTGCTCGCGCGTCGGCCCGAGGCGCGCTGGCGGTTCGAGGACGCGGCGATGGGCAAGCTCATCAAGGATCAACAATTTATCGCGATGGCCGGCGCCCAGTTCGTCCGGCCCGGCGGGCAATTGGTCTATTCGACGTGCTCGATTGAACACGACGAGGACCAGCACGTCGCCAAGACCCTCGCCAAGCGCGCGGATCATCTTCACCTCAAACACGAAGAGCGCACGTTGCCGACCGGCTCGGCGGAGACGCCGGAGCAGTGGTACGACGGCGGCTATTTCGCAACGTTCCAAGGATAATCGGATTGTCCCATGAGTAAGAAGAAGAAAAAACATAAGCACCACGGCGTGCGGATCGGCAACCGCCGGGCGTTCCACGACTACCACATTTCCGAGAAGATGGAGTGCGGCATGGAACTGACCGGGACGGAAGTCAAGTCCCTGCGCGCCGGCCAGGCCAAGATCGACGAGGCGCACGGGCGGATCCTCGACGGCCAGCTTTTTCTTATGGGCATGAACATCGCGAAATATCCGATGGCCGCGGAGGGCATGCAACACAACCCCACCCGCAAACGCCGTCTGCTGGCTCATCGTCGGCAGATTCGCGAACTCGAAAAACGCTGCACGCAGAAGGGCAAAACGCTCATTCCGCTCGCCGTTTACTTCAAGAAGGGCTGGGCGAAGTGCGAAATCGGCATCGCCGAGGGCAAGCAGGCTCACGACAAACGCCATACGCTCAAAGAAAAGCAGGCCAAGCGCGAAATGGACCGCGCCAGCAGCAAACGTCGCCGATAGGTGGGAATGTCGAAAACGGGGACAGGTACCTGACAACGAAAAAAACGGCGAGAACACAGGACAGAATAAAGGGTACCAGTCCCCATTTTCTATGCGAAATGGACCGCGCCAGCAGCAAACGTCGCCGATAGGTGGGAATGTCGAAAACGGGGACAGG
>JABGPZ010000007.1 GCA_018644725.1 Phycisphaerales bacterium | reverse complement strand
AGCGTCGACGGTTCCGCAGCCACCAACTTTTGTAGTCATTGGAGTTTTGCGTGAGAAGCTCTTCGACGGCGAGGGATTGGGAATTCAGCGCCATCCGCAGCAGCGCACCGCGTCGCGCGACGAGTTGCTGGTAGTCCACGACGATGGTCTGGAGGTGGCTGGAGAGTTGCGTCTGGCTGTGGTCGAAGACTTGCGCGGAGAGGTCGGCTTCGATGCGCTGGAGCGAGACGGCGTAGAAGCCCGTCGCGACGACCAGCGGGACCAGCGAGGCGATCAGTGCATAGAGGAGGAACTTGGCGTGGAATTTCACTGGGCATCTCCTGCCGCAAGGCAGCCGGCGAGCAGTGCGACGGCGGCGGTTTCGATTCGGAGGACGGTTGGCCCGAGGCGCACGGGCGTTGCGCCCGCCTCACGGAGGGTGGCACATTCGGCCTCGGTGAAGCCGCCTTCAGGCCCGACGAGGATCGTGATCGTCCGGCCCGCGCTTTGCACGGCGGCGGCAAGGGGAATCGTGTCGCCCGCGAGATCGCCGAAGAGCATCGCACCGGGACCGCTCGTGGCGAGGGCATCGAGGGTGATCGGCTCGCGGATCTCCGGCAGGGTGTTCAGGCCGCACTGCTTGGCGGCGGAGACGCAGTGGCCTTCCCATCGCTGGCGCTTGTTGACGGTGAGGGTCTCGCCGCCCGCGACGCTCCGTGTGCAGAGCAGGGGCGTGAGGCTTCCCGCGCCGAGTTCGGTCGCTTTCTCCAGCAGCCAGTCAAGGCGCTTGCCTTTGGGAATCGCGAACGCCAGATGCAGCTCCATCGCCGCCGGCGGGCTTGTTTGCACGGTGTCGACCTGCGCGCTCACTTTCCGCTTCGTGACGCTTACTAATGTAGATAGGGCGAAATGGCCCCGGCCGTCGAACAGCTCGACGCAATCGCCGACCCCCAGCCGCAGAACTCCGCCAGCGTGGCGGGCTTCGTCGTCGGGAAGGCGCACAACTCCGGCCGCGAGGGCTGGGACGTAAAATCGATGTTTCGGCGAACTACTCATCCCAATAGCATACCAAATCCGCGTGAGGATGCGGTGAGAATTTTGGAATTGACCCTTTGAGAGAAAATGGGGACTGGCGAGAAAAATGGGGACTCCTGCCCTGTATTCTGTACTTCGTTCTCGATTCCTATTTGTTGTCAGGTACCTGTCCCCCTTTTTTGATTCGGGGAAACGCAAAGACGGGGAAAAGCAGGGACAGGTACAGAGTTTTCTTGGGCATTCGATATCGTAGGATCGTGAGAACACACGGAAGAAAATTATCCAATTCCAATCAAACTGAAAATCGGTACCAGTCCCGGTTTTTCCCGGTGCAATTGCATCGGGCTTTTTTTGTGTCACGAGAAAAAGGGGGATTGGGAAAATGGGGACTGGTACCCTTTATTCTGTTCTCTTTTCTCGATTCCTATTTGTTGTCAGGTACCTGTCCCCGTTTTTCTTGCAGGGGAAAAGCAGGGACAGGTACAGAGTTTTCTTGGGCATTCGATATCGTAGGATCGTGAGAACACACGGAAGAAAATTATCCAATTCCAATCAAACTGAAAATCGGTACCAGTCCCGGTTTTTCCCGGTGCAATCGCATCGGCTTTTTTTTTGTCCTCCTTCGTAGGGGCATCCCTTGTGGGTGCTTTTTTTTATTCTCTTTCTTTTGTGTTCTGTGTTGTAGGGGCGAAAAATCTTTCGCCCATTTGTCTCTTTCTATTCTGTCATCCTGAGCGAAGCGAGCTTGCGAGCGCAGTCGAAGGACCTCCCGACGTGTGGAACCAATCAGGCGCGATGACACAAGACGATATACAACCCTCGGCCGTAGGGGCGCCCCTTGTGGGTGCCCGTTTTCTTTGCAGAGATGTCTCGGCTATGCTCGACATGACAGAGAAAAAATACAAAGACCATCTCCACAGTCTACGGCACCACTCATCGCATTTCGCGGGTTGCATACGTCGGGAGGTCCTTCGTCGCAAGCTCCTCAGGATGACACAGAAAAAGGATACAAACCAGACAAACACAAACCAGAAAAATACGAAGCGCAAGACAGAAAAAGAAGACAGATGCACGAAACACTTGGGCAAATAATCATTCGCCCCTACGAGACAGGAAAGGAATAACAGTCAACCGTGGTTTAATCGCAGATGTACCATATCATATAGCACATTCGCTTTTTCCGAAAATGACCTATAAAATCCACAATTGGTACTTGCGGGGTTCAGGGGAAATGGTATAATATGTGATATAGAAATGGGACGAGTACTCACCCGCGATTTGAGCATTGCGGACTGCGCGTCTCAGTCAATGGGCAGAAGAAATCTCATGCGACCCCAACAAGGAGTTTCGAAATGAAAAATAAGATGTATGCGATCACGCTCGTAGCAATCATGGCCTTGGCCATCGGTGTTCCCACCGTTCAGGCTGCAACCTGGCAAGGGGATTCGAGTACCAACTGGCACTTTGCCGGTAACTGGAATACGGGCGCTGTCCCAGGCGCTGGTGACATTGCTGCATTCAATGCTACCTTCACGGGGAACGATCAGCCAGAAGTTCGCGATACTAAAATTGGATACATTGGCAAGATCAATTTCCTTACCACCGCGACCCGTAACCTGGTTCTTACCGTGAATGGCACGTTGTACCTCGACGAGAACGCTGGACTAACCGTCAATCAGGCTAATACGACAAAGTACATGTCGTTCTCCGGGGCCGGTTTGCTGGTACAGACAGCCGTGAACGGCGAGGCGGTATGGTATGCTAAAAACGCCCTCTATGTCAACACAGCGACATTTCAAAATAGTTGCGCCAACCTGATCATGAACGCAAACACTGGTGCCCTCATTCGGGTCCGCAGTGATTACACGGGCACAGGCAATATCACGAAAATAGGAGAAGGAAAACTCCTCTTTGATAGCACCGTTGCCAACACGAACACAGGGAATATCACCGTTGAAGTGGGACAGCTCCAACTGAACCAGACTACTGTGGACGGTACATTCGTTGGTGGCACCATTTTCGTTAATCAAACTGGGGCCACCCTTGCGGATGTCCTCTTCAGCCAAAATGACCAAATCGCGAATACCAGTGGGATCAACATCACCAAGGGTCAGGTCGACATGAATACCAAGACCGACACGATCGCCAGCCTGATTCTGAACGGCACCGATGCTCTGGTGATCGGCGGAACGGGCGAATTGACGGTGCTCGCTGATGTGGATGCACGCGCGGGTACGATTACTACGGTTCTCGCTGGCGATGCTGGCTTGGATAAGACGACCGATGGCACGGTAGTTCTCGGCGGGACGAATACCTACACGGGTACGACGACGGTTTCGGCCGGCGAACTGGACATCACTGGTTCGGTCGCGGGCAACGTGACCGTTGACGGTGGCCTGCTGAGCTACAACAGCACCACGGAACTGACGAACATCACCTTCACCTCCGGCTCGATCGGTGGCGAAGGCGATGTGGACTTCGGCGGCTTGGCCCTCGGCAGCAGCCACACGCTGGCACCGGGCAACTCCATCGGCAGCCAGACCCTCAGCGGCATCAGCGGCCTCAACGGCGCGGCCTATGAACTGGAATTCGGCCTGGGCCTTGCTCAGAACAACGATAAGCTGACGATCGAAGGCGACGTGGCACTGACCGCCCTGACGATCGATCTCTACACCATGCTCGACACCGACACGCGCGGCAACATGGACGGCTTTG
>JABGPZ010000008.1 GCA_018644725.1 Phycisphaerales bacterium | reverse complement strand
GATAGCCTCGCACTCTAACGTCGCACGTGTCACGTTAGAGACTTGAATCCGCCAATCAAATTGACTTCTTAACTATTTGTGCTATACTTATAGGCACACATTGAACAACCTTTTCACTGGGGGACTATTATGAAACAGCAAAGAAAACACTCTAGTATCGTCACACTGATTGCCTTGACCCTTGTCGTCACAGCACTTTGCTCACCGGCAATGGCTGTTCCGGTCGACACCGAGCTCCAACTGCTCGTGGACGTTTCCGGCAGCGTTAATCGGGCCGAATACGACCTCCAGCTTCAGGGCTACGTCAACGCATTCCGCAACTCGACCGTCCAAACGGCAATCACCAACGGCAACCACGGTGCAATCGCGGTCCAGTTCGTTTACTGGAGCAGCAACAGAGGCGGCGCGGCACAGCGAGTGATGGCCGATTGGACGCTGATCGACTCGGTGGCCTCGGCGAACGCCTTTGCCGATACCCTTTCGGGACTGAGACGCCCCTTCTCCGGAGCGACCCCGGTTGGCGATGCCATTCTGTTTGGCCTCACACAATTCCAAGGCGACAACGGCTTTGAAGGAACACGCTTGGTGATGGATGTCTCTGGTGACGGTTCAAAGAACTACGGCTCGGACACCTCAGATGCCCGCGATGCGGCACTGCTCGTGGTGGACACCATCAATGGTCTTCCCATTCTCGATGCCGAAGCCAATCTGGCTGCTTGGTATACTGACAATGTCATTGGTGGGGTTGACTCCTTCGTGCGTCCCGCCGCGGGCTTTTCCGACTTTCAAGCCTCCATCGAGCAAAAGCTCATCCAGGAAATCGCGCCCCCGGCCGTCCCCGAACCGATCACCCTCGCTTCGCTGGGGCTCTGCTGCCTCGGCGCGGGTGGCTATCTCCGACGCCGCTCCAAAGAATAAACAATCGCATACGAACAAATTCTCTGGCGGGACCTCGTGTTCCGTCAGTTTTTTTATGCCTCAAACCGCTTCCTCCGGTTGACATCCCATCGCCCAAAAACTACAATCCATTATTCCACAATGAATTGATTCGCGCCCCCTACAAGGAGAATCCAATGGCTGACCTTGGTTCCATTCGTACGATACTCAAAACCTATGACCAAGAACACTTGCTGGCATGGTTTGAAGAACTCGATTCGTCCCAGCAATCCATCCTGTTGGCCCAGCTTGATGCCCTGGATTTCCCGCAAATTCAGAGCTGGATCGAGCAATACGTTCTGCAAAAGCCCACCCTCGAAATCCCCACCAACATTCAACCGCCACAGATCATTCCCTTTGGCGGTGGTGACAACGCCGAGGCCGCTCGCGCTCAGGGCCAAGAGCTCCTGCGTGCTGGAAAAGTGGCCGCGTTTGTCGTTGCGGGTGGACAGGGAACGCGTCTCGGATTTGAAGGCCCCAAGGGCTGCTACCCCGCGACTCCCGTGACGGAAAAGCCGCTCTTCCGCGTCTTCGCCGAGCAGATCAACGCCGCCCAGCAGACCTACGGGGTATCCATCCCGTGGTATATTCTCACCAGCCCGATCAACGACACGGCCACGCAGGCACATTTCCGCCAGAACAACTTCTGGGGTCTGGATCCTGCCAATGTCAAATTCATCCCGCAAGGGACTCTGCCAGCAGTCGGCTATGACGGCAAGTTGCTGCTCGGACGGAAATACCGCCTCGCGGTCAACCCCAACGGCCACGGCGGCAGCCTCACGGCGCTTGCCGAATCCGGTGCGCTGGCAGACATGGCCGAGCGCGGAATCGACTACATCAGCTACTTCCAAGTCGACAACCCGCTCGTGCGCGTGCTGGACCCCGTCTTTTTGGGACTCGTCGCCCTCGGCGATGCCGAAGCCGCCGCCAAGTCACTCTCCAAGCGCGACCCCTACGAAAAACTCGGAAACTTCTGCGTGGTCGACGACAAAACCACCATCATCGAATATTCCGACCTGCCGGCCGAACTGGCTGAGGCATGCAACCCCGACGGACGACTGAAATTCTCCGCTGGCTCGATCGCCATCCACATCTTCCGCCGCGACTTTGTCGAACGCATCACAGCCGGGGGAACCTGCCTGCTGCCGATCCACCGCGCCGACAAAAAAGTGCCCCACATCGACCCCGCCACCGGCAAACGGGTCTCGCCGGATGCGCCCAATGCCGTCAAGCTCGAACTATTCGTCTTCGACGCCATGCCCCTCGCAGAAAAAACCGTCATCTATTCCACCTCCCGCGGCGAAGAGTTCAGCCCGATCAAAAATGCCGAAGGCGAAGACTCGCCCGCGACCTCCAAGCACGACCAGGTCCGCCGGTACGCCAACTGGCTCGAAGCCGCCGGCGTGGCGATTCCGCGTGACGCCATGGGCCAAATCGCTGCCGCCATCGAAATCTCGCCCCTCTTTGCCGACTCACCCGAAATGCTCAAGGCCAGCCTCGCGACCCTCCCCGAGCCCCTGAACATTCACGCGGGCGACAACGTCTACCTCGGCAGCCGCGGGCAGATCTCCGGCAAATAACCATGATCGCACCGCCCACACACTCCGGCAAAATCGACTACCCCTGCATGTGGCAATTTCGCCTCATCGGCAGTGACCTCGCTGCGTTGCAGCGGTGCGTCGTCGAACTCGTCGGCCATCGCCCCCATACCTCCCAACCCGCCAACGCCTCGTCGGGTGGAAAATTTGTATCCCTGAACCTTTCGATGAAGGTCCAGACCGCCGAGGACCGCGACGCCGTGTTCCTCGCACTCAAATCCCACCCGGCCGTCAAGGTGGTCCTCTGATGGCGCGCGTCTGTGTCATCCTTCCTGGCGGCGGCAGCGGTAAACGATTCGGGGCCAGCGAAAATAAACTCTTCCAGCCTCTCGCAGGCCGTCCGCTCATCATGCACACCCTCGAGCTGTTCGCTCAGCGCAGTGACGTGATCCAGCTGATCCTCGTTCATGCCCAGGTCGACCGCGCCTGGATTGATGCCAATCTTCAGGACGCTCTTGCCGCAACCGGCGCGCTCCTCGTCGAGGGCGGAGCGACCCGAAGCGAATCGGTCCGCAATGCGCTGGCCACCGTCCGCGACGACGTCGATCTGATCGCCGTCCACGACGCGGCGAGGCCCATCGTTCCCCAAGATGCCATCGACCGTGTCTTTGCCAAGGCCCACTCGACCGGCGCGGCCATGCTGACGATGCCCATCCATGGCACGGTCAAACGCGTCGAAGGCGACACCATCACCGACACCCTCGATCGCGAGGCCTATCACAATCTTCACGAGGCCCAAACCCCCCAGGTCTTCCAGCGGCGCCTGCTCCTTGACGCCTATGCCAACGGCACCGACGCCACCGACGATGCCGCCCTTGTCGAGCAACTTGGCCACCCCGTCTCGGCCGTCCGCGGCGATCTGCGCAACATCAAAGTCACCCGCCCCGAAGACCTCCAAATGGCCGAATGCTTACAAACACCCTGAATTAGAATTATTCTTTATACTTTCTACTATTCAGAATATCTGTTAACCCGCCTGTAACCTACTTTCTATTAGCATATTGTCGCCACTCGTGCATTAATAGTATGTTTTTGTTCACTTTATTTGCTTCCATGTCCTCTTTTTTTCTGGTTTTCACCCCCTTTCATTTCCATAATCAACTTGCAGGATGCTACTCTGAGCACGGATGCGAAACGGGACACGAACACCAGGGGGTGAAACATGATGTGCAGCAAAAAGTACCAAGCGGTTGACCTGCCCCTGTTTTATGTACCAGGCTAAGTGAGAGTCGGTTGCATGATT
>JABGPZ010000018.1 GCA_018644725.1 Phycisphaerales bacterium | reverse complement strand
ATCGAATTCAGCAGGGTTGCTCATCACGAGCGACCCTGTTTTTTTATTGGCGAGGGTGTGCCGCGATAGGCTCAGTCTATGGTGTCAAGCATGTGATTAAAGCAAACGACGACCGTCATGATGAATCCCGCGATCACGCTGAACAGGGAGACCAGCCAGCGCTTTTCCCCCTTTGAGAAAACGACACACATCGGCGTGGCAATCAGTATCACCAGGTACCAGAGGAGGGGGAGCGTGATCGTAAACGTGAGGAAGAGGTCTTCGGCGTGGTCTCCTTCGGGCGTGGATTCCATGCAACTTCCAGCCAGTGCGGATAGGCCGGGCCACCAGAAAAAATAGGACAGCAATTGCCAGTAGGCCATGGCAATGGTAATGGCCGTGATCACGGTCCACCAAGTCTTGCGGGGCGGGTGAAGTTGTCGCTTGTCCTGTTCTATGGAAGGCATCGGAGCTCCAATGCGGGCAATTGCTATCGGCGACTATGCGCGGCTGAGTTGGTAGAGTTCTGCGAGCTGGGGCAGGAGTGTGAGCATGTCGGCGGTGGCGATTTGGCAGCCCGCGTCACTCAGGGCGTTGTCGGGGTCGGTGTGGGTCTCGATGAACAGGGCATCGGCGCCGCAGACCAGTGCGGACTTGGCGAGCATGGGCGCGTATTGGCGCTCGCCGCCCGAGGCCGCACCGAGGCCGCCGGGTTCTTGCACCGAGTGGGTCGCGTCATAGCAGACCGGCGCGAATTGCTTCATCTGCGGCAGGCAGCGGAAGTCGGTCACGAGGCGATTGTACCCGAAGAACGTGCCGCGGTCGGTGAGCATAACGTTTTGATTTCCGGTGGAGCGGACCTTCTCGGCGACGTTCTGCATTTCGGCCGGTGACATGAATTGGCCCTTTTTGACGTTGATGGTTTTTCCGGTTTCGCCGGCTGCGACGAGCAGGTCGGTCTGGCGGCAGAGAAACGCGGGAATCTGCAGCACGTCGCACACTTCCGCAACGGGGGCGGCCTGTTCGGGCAGGTGGATGTCGGTGACGACGGGGACGCCAAATTCCGACTTGATGACCTCGAGGATCGTCAGGCCTTCTTCGATGCCGGGCCCGCGATAGCTCGTCGCGCTGGAGCGGTTGGCTTTGTCGAAGCTGGCCTTGAACACCAGTTGCACGCCTGCGGCCTCGGCGGCGGGGACAAGCGTTTCGGCGATCGTGCGGCAGAGGTCGAGACTTTCGGCCATGCAGGGGCCTGCGAGGAGTGTGAGTTTGTCGGCGCCGACGGTATAGGGCCCGAGTTGGCAAGTGTGGGTGGCCATGGTGCTATCCTTCGCGTTGGTCGAGGGCGCGCTTGGCGTTGTCCTCGGAGCGTTGAATGGGTTGTGGTTTGACGAGGGTGACGAACAGGGTTGCGCCTCGTGCAGCGAAGAGTGGGCCTGAAACACGGGCAGGTCTTGCGGAATGCGCGAGTTCTGACACGCTCAACGTCACAAATTGTACACCACCAGAGGCCGGAATGCCAGAGCGCAATTGTCCGCGTTCGGCGTTACTGTTTGATGGTCGACCGGGTTCGTTTGGGTTTGATGGTGGTGCAATTCCAAGTGTGAATCAGCATCGCAATAATCGAAACCAGCATCAGGGCGAAAAAGACGCGCTCGAACGTTTGAAGCTCGGCGTAGAAGTGGCGGAACCAATTTTGCATGTCCAGATTGTTGTTGGGGATGATGATTTCTTTGATCAGGTAGGTGAACTCACTGATCATCGCGCCGGCGGCCCCGATTCCCCATGTGACTTCCACCCAGGCGCGGGGGGCGTAGTGGCTCATGATAAAGAGCAGCTTGACCATGGATGCCGCAACGCAAACTCCCAGGAAGACCCAGCGTTCGGTCGGGCTGGCGGGTGGGCGGTTGATGAGGTAGGCGAGCCAGAAAAAAGATCCGAACTTTGCGGCCGTGGGGGCCGAGGCCAGAACGCGCTGGAGCATCCCGCGATGGACAGCTGCAAAAATGACCAGTGTCAAAAGCAATTCCTGCGTGGTGTGCATGTAAAAACTCACGCGCGTGAGGATTTGATGAAGGTGTGCGGGGCTGGGTAAAAAGGACAGGCCGATGGATTTATCAAAGTCGGACACATACGGGTAGGCCGCCCCGATAATCCCTGACAACATGACCCCCAGCATCACCAAGAGAAATAAGATATCCAGAATCCCGCGTGTCGGTTTGTCTTGGGTAGACGTCATGGCATCTCCTTCCAGCCATTCCATTATATCATCTCACAACTCCATGTCACGAAAACTGTTGCATTTGTGCAAAAAAAAGCGGCGAGCCCGAAGGCCCGCCGCTGGAAACTACATGGGGTTCTGGTTATCTCGCGATCATCCAGAAGTAGATGTAGACGGCCACCGTGGCGATGACCGCCAGAGCGCTTAAGAGATAGATCGACGGTTTGATCGAGGTGTCGATTTCGTCGTTGACCGGCATGGTGATTTCGGTCTTTTCCGGAGCGACCTTCGATGCGATGAACATGATGATCAGGAGGATCACCAGGATCACGAACATGTGGTGGAGGAAGCTCGTGCAGAACAGGTAGCCCCATTCGGGGAAGGAGGCCGGGTAGCCCGCCAGCGCGTTGATCGCGGTGGCATCGCCCGTGGCGACCTGAGCGACGAGGGCCTTGCCCGCATCGCCGAGGAACGGCGTGAGGTCGGTCTTGGTCGTGATGCCCATCTTGGTGAGCTTGTCAGACGCGAACCGCATACCAACCGAAGCCAGTGCCCTGTTGTTCAGCGTGGGGAACCTCTCCTTGTCGGCTTCGGAGCGGGATTTGTTGAACTCTTCGGCGAAGACGCGCAGGTAGGCCGTGGCAAGCTTGGCTTGCTCGTCGACGCTCAGTGTCATCTTCTTGAGATCTCCCTTGGCCTTTTCGGTGAGGGTCTCGTCCTTCATGGCCTCGTCATAGGCTTCGACGCTCGCAACGGCTTTGGCCAGCAGGGCGCTTTGGTCGGCCTTGGCGTCAAGGATGGAGGTCGTGTTACTCGTGACGGCCTTGATGGCATCGTCTTCGATCAAGGGCAGCACTTCTGCGGCCTTGAGCCACGTGGAGAAGTCCTTGTTGTTGATCAGGTCAATCTTGGTCTGTGCGTAGTCCGCTTCGCAGACCAGACGGGACTTTTCATCGCGCCATTTGCCTTCTGCTGCGAAGTCCGGGTTGGCGTTGAGAACGAACACCGGCCCGCGCAGGCAGATGTAGATGATCCCACCGAGGATGAGGACGATCTTACCCATTTTGCGCGGTACGCGCTTGAAGAGCATCCCGCCGAGGAACACGGCGACGATCCCTGGGGAGATCAGGCCCCAGACTTCCTGGATGTACTTGAACACGCCGTCAAAGAGGCTGATCATCGGTGCCCAGAGGCAGGCGAAGAGCACAAAGCCGATCGCGGCGATGCGGCCAACCTTGAGCAGCTTTTCGCCGCTGGCGTCTTTGTTGATGTACTCTTTGTAGAAGTCCATCGTGTAGATCGTCGAGGCCGAGTTGATCCCGGAGTTGAACGAGCTCATGACCGCGCCGGTGATTGCACCGAACATCAGACCCACGACCCAGCCTTGGCCTTCGAGGACGAACTTCATGAAGCTCGAGTAGGTCTTGTCATTGCTGGAGACCGAGAGCATGTCGCCGTTGGCGCCGCCCAAGGTGTAGTGGTTGATGAAGTAGAACGCGATGATACCGGGGATGCAAACGGCGAACGGCAGCAGGAGCTTCATGAATGCGGCGAAGAGAATCCCCTTCTGGCCTTCGTGAACGCTCTTGGCACCGAGGGTCCGCTGGGTGATGAACTGGTTGAGGCCCCAGTAGAAGATATTCGGAATCCACAGCCCGCCGATGAAGATCGCAACCCACGGCATGTTCGGGTCGTTCCACGGGCGAATGACGTCGAGCTTGGTTTTGCAATCCGGGTCGTTGATGATGGTGTTCCAGCCGGCGAGGACGCCGTCTTCACCGCCAGCAATGTTCAGGCCGATGCAGGTAATGATGCAGCCACCGATCAGCAGGGCGCTGCCCTGAATCAGGTCGGCCCAGACCACCGCAGAGAGACCGCCGAAGACGGTGTAGGCCGCGCCGACGAGCGCAATGGCCCATACGCAGGCCCAGTTCGCCCAGAAGCCGGCGTCTTTCAGACCAGCAGCGGTGTTCTCGAAACCGAACCAGGCTTGGAACGATTTATCAAGTTCGACATAGTCGGCGAGATAGGTCGCGCCAGACCAGAGAACCGACGAAAGGAACGCCAGAACGTAGAGGGTCATCAAGAACATGGCCATCGTGGTCCGCGCACCCTTGTCGTAGCGGTACTCAAGATATTCGGGCATGGTGTAGATGCCCGCCTTGAGGAACTTGGGCAGGAAGAACAGCGCCACCATGACCAGGACGATTGTACTCATCCATTCATAGCTCGCGACGGTCATGCCCCAGTTGCCAAAGGCCGAGGAGGTTTGCCCGACGAACTGCTCGGTCGAAATGTTCGAGGCGATCAGCGAGAAGCCGATGAGGTACCACGTGAGCTTGCGCCCAGCGAGGAAGTAGTCTTCGCCTGTCTTTTCGTTTTTGCTTTTCGACAGCGAGACGGTGATCACGATCGCGAGGAACGCGACAAACGCGATTACGGCCGAGATGTCGATCCCGCCCGATTCGGTTGCGGCCTGGGCAACTTTCGTAGCCTTTTCGGCCACGTTGGTTACGGCTTCCGCAGCCAGCATCGACGTAGTGCTTAACCAGTTCATACGATTCTCCTTGGGTCCTTGAGAATAAAGTGTTAGCTTTTTCGGAATGAAAAAGGAGAAGATGCCACATCTTCTCATTCGATTGTGGCGATTATACGGGAAAGAAGGGTGAAAACAAGAGAAAAAACAGGGTAGAATGAAAAGATATCACATGATTCCAAAAAAAAAGCTGGCGACTCGGATGAGCCGCCAGCGTGTGTTACCGGATTATTCCTGGCCGAAGCCTGTCCGTTTTTGGATGTGCTTCCAGTCCAACCAGTTGGACATGCCGCCGGCTTGGTCTTGGCCTGCCTCGCGGGCCAGGCGACTGCGCTGGTTGGCGTAGTCTTCTTCGAGCGCGGGGGCATAGTCGGTGCGCCATACGAGGTAGATGGCGGTTTCGCAAGGCAGGGCGATGGTGATCGCCTTGGTCGAGGCCTTGGGATAGGTCCCATCGGTGAGCGCCTTGGTTTCGGGGAGAAGCGCCGCAAAGGCGTCGGCCTTGAACAGTTCCTTGGTGATGTCGTTGGCCAACGCATCGTCGATTGCGCCGAGGGAGGACGCGCGGCTGAACAGCCCTGTTTCGACGAGTTTGAGTTTGTTGGTCTTGGCATAGGCTTCGGCGTCCTTGGCGGTGGCTAGGGTCTTGCCGAGGGCCTTGGTGGATTCAAACGTCGTCGCTACGGCGGCGTCGGCTTCGAGTTGCTTCGTCAGCGCGGGGGAGATGGCTTCGGGGCTTTTTGGGCCGACGGCCTGGGTCACGCGCCAGAAGAGCTTGCCTTCGGGTGTTTCGACGATGGGTGCGGCCTTGCCGACTTTGCATGGTCCCTTGGGATCGACGGGTTGGGCGCGGACGGCCCAGTTGGCGGGGGTGTCGTCGTCGCCGCCGTTGGGGAGTCTGGTTTCGCCGAAGAGCGGGTTCTCGGCCAGGGTCTTCGCGTCGGCCAACGGCGTGAGGGCGCATTGCAGCGGCAGACCGTCGGCGGGAAAGAGAATGGTGTCAAATTTTTCGGACTTGCACTTGGCCCAGGCAATGGCCGGGACGGTTTTGTTTGCGGCCTGAACTTGTTTGTGCAGGTCCGCCAGCAGTGCGCCGACGGTGGTGTTCTTGGCGCGAAGGGTGATGCGGGTCTTGGCGTCGAGGTCGCCCGTGGGATAGGCGATCACACTCAGAGCATCGCCGGCGGCCGATTCGATTTTTGCAACGGCCACTTCGACGGTGGCGTCTTTGATGGCGATCAGCTTGACCTTGGCATTGAGCAGGCCTGTCGCGTCGGCGGTCAAGGCTTTGACCACGGCGGGGTAGGGGTTGGCGACGGCGGTTTCGGCATTGGCTTCAATGGCGCCAAGTTCTTTGTGAACATCATTGAGAAGGTCCTTATAGAGGACTACGCCCACGGTGGGGGAGAGTGCCTTTTGTGCTTCGAGGACTTTTTCCTCTTCGGTCATCGGCACATATTTGACGTCGAAGGCGGTTTTCTTTTCGTCTTCTTTTTTCGTCTCGTCGGCCGTGACGGGCGCGGGCTTGGTGAAGGTGCCTTCGGCGGCAGAGGCAATGAAGTTGGCGACCTTGTCTTTGTGGGCGCGGGCGACGGCGAGGATCGCTTCTTGGTTGACCAGCAGCGAGGCGATTTGCGCCTTGGCGGGTTCTTGGTAGCCGAAGGGGAATTTGTTTGCGTCGGAGATGTCGCCGGGTTGAATGTTCTTGTAGGCGTCGAAGAGGGCCTTGACGGTGACGGGCTTGGCGTCGTTGGCCTTGGCGAGGGGAAGTTTGATGACCGTCAGGCCGAGCTTCTCGTATTCGTCGCGGAAGCGGCGGCGCAGGTCCTGCTCGGACGGCGGGGTTTGTGCGTTGGCACCGGAGGATGATTTGCAGATCGTGATCAGTCGCCCCAGCGTCCCGCGGATGTGGAACATGGTGGTCTGCTGCTTGCTCAGGCGCATTTCCT
This sequence comes from Phycisphaerales bacterium, assembly GCA_018644725.1. Taxonomy (GTDB): domain Bacteria; phylum Planctomycetota; class Phycisphaerae; order SM23-33; family SM23-33; genus JABGPZ01. The sequence continues at coordinate 20,143 of JABGPZ010000018.1, read as the reverse complement.
TGCAGATCTTCGCAAAGTCATATTCGGCGATGGGGGCCTCTTCCATGGCCTTGATGACCTGGTCGATTTCGCCTTCGGTTGTGATATGCCCATTGGCGCGGGCTTCGGCGAGTAGCACGGCGTAGGCCATCACGACGGATTCTTTGCCATGGAGTGCATTGTTGAGATAGCGAAGGAACAGCAGCGTCTGGCGATAGTCTTGCGGCAGGCCATCGGCGAGGGTTACTGCGCGGCGGGCTTCCCCAACCACTACGAGGTGCTGTGAGGTCAACAGCGCGATGTCGTGCTCGGCAGTCTTCTGGTCGTTGTGGGTGAGATCGCCAAATTTCATTTTCGCGAGCACAGCCGCGCCGGGGTCCTTTTTCATCATGGACTGGAAGCCCTGGAGGCCGATAAGAAAGCTGAGCATCAACAGAATCATGATCCAGAAAATGGTTTTTTGTTTCCGACGAAGAGTAGCAAGACTGAACATGGATATGTCTCCTTGGTGTTTCGGGGTCGTACGTCTGTGTAGATAGAGGCGACGAGTGTACGATTTTCGCACTGATTTTGCAAGATGCCCTGCGAGTTTTCTGCATTTCTGTACGGATTTCTCGCAGGAGAGTTCGGGCGACCCAAACCCGAGGGAGCGCTTTGGGTGGCGGAGAGTGAAATTCGCCACGCGCAAACCGGTGAAAATCGCGCGAGAACTTCAAAAAAAACTTGCAACCTGCCCCCTCAACGGGTAAAACATGCCATCCTCCATTACAGGGGGCTTTCTCCATTTCAGACCAACTATCCTCCAATCCGTTTCCGCGGGCATCTCGCCAAGTGAAACGGTGGGTAAAAGCGAACCATGAAATATATTCTGATCGACAAAATTCAATCGATTGAACCCGGCAAAAGCATCGTTGCGACCAAGAATTTGACCTTGGCCGAGGAATATCTTCAAGATCACTTCCCGAGCTTTCCGGTGATCCCGGGCGTGTTGATGCTTGAAGGGATGATCCAGTCGGCCGCATGGCTGGTACGTCTGGAGCAGAATTTTGAACACAGTATTGTGGTCCTCAAGGCCGCGAAGAACGTAAAATATTCCTACTTCCTCCGTCCGGGCTGCACGATGCGCTATGAAGTGCAATTGATGAAGATTGACGGCGAAGTGGCGAAATTCAAAGCATCAGGCTATGTCGGCGACCGGTTGGCGGTTTCGGCACGGTTGGAATTGATGTGGCAGAATCTCGCTGAAAAGGGCCAGTGGGGCGCCGACGCGGACAAGCGCGTGCTCCAGCAAGTGAAAAAAACGTGGGATCTTGTGGGTGGACCGCAAGCTCTCGAGGCCGCGACAGAGGCATAATTGCCTTTTCGGGCCATAGAAGATACATTGACAAATCCGCAGGGATCGGCTATATATAGCCGCTTGTCTTTCAAGAAACAGAAACGCCCCGCGTGGTGTGGGGCCAGACTAACAGGAGTATACCGCCGATGACTGAACAGGAAGTTTTTGAAAAGGTGCAGGAAACCCTCATCGAAGCCTTGGGTGTGGATGATGACGAAGTAACCGCAGAAGCGACCCTCACGGGTGACCTTGGCGCGGAATCGATCGATTTTCTCGATATCGTCTTCCGCCTCGAAAAGGCCTTTGACATCAAGATCCCCCGTGGCGAGTTGTTCCCGGACAACATCTTGAACAACCCGGAATTCATCAAGGACGGCAAGCTGACTGACGTTGGCCTGACCGAACTGAAGACCCGCATGCCCCACGCGGACTTCACCGACTTCGAGCAGGACCCCGACATCAACAAGATGCAGGAACTGTTCAAGGTTCAAACCGTCATCAACTACGTCATGGGCAAAATCAGCGCCTAAGACAACGTAGTCGATCACGACAAGCTTTTTCTTCGATTGCCAATTGTGGAGCTCTGCGGTGCAGTGCTGCATGATTGGCATTCGCTACATATAAGGAACGACATCATGCGATGGATATGGATTGATCGCTTTGTGGAATTCGAGCCCGGCAAGCGCGCGCTGGCGGTAAAAAACGTCTCGCTCGCTGAGGAACACGTACACGACTATTGGGAGGCGTATCCCACGCACCCTGCAGCGTTGATGGTCGAGGGCTTTGCCCAGACCAGCGGGATTCTCGTCGGCCAGGCCAACGACTTCGAGCATGACGTGGTTCTCGCCAAGGTCGCCAAGGCCGAGTTCACCGATATCGTCGTCCCCGGCGATCAGCTGCACTACGAGGCCGAGATCACCAATCTCGCTCCCGAAGCCGCCAGCGTCGAGGGCACCGTTCGCAAAAATGGCGAAGTCATCGCCAACATCAGCATGATGTTCTCGCACGCCAACAACGCGATGCAAGGTCTCGAACTGCCTCACGGCTTTGTGTTCACCGGCTCGTTCCAGCGCATGGTCGAGCCCTTCCTGGAGAAGCGCAATGACTGAGAAGCGAGTTGCCATCACGGGCCTGGGCGTTGTGACTGCCGCAGGCATCGGCCTTGAGGGCCTTTGGGCGGCCGTCCTGGAAGGACGCAGCTGCATCAAAACCCTCGAGCGCATCAAGCCCGGGAAATTCGCCTGCACCCTCGCCGGCGAAGTCGAAGGCTTTTCCGCGCGGAAGTTCGTTCCCAAAAGTTACCGCAAATCCGTCAAGCTCATGGCCCGCGATATCGAGCTCGCCATTGGCGCTGCCGACCTCGCGTTCCGCGATGCTGGCATTACGACCATCGGCATTGACGGCGAAGTGGATATTGAATCCCGTCGCCTCGGCTGCAACATTGGCGCGGGTCTGATTTCGTGCGACCTCGAAGAACTCGGCCTGGCCGCAGTGACGGCCATGGTCGACGGCAAGTTTGACCTCAAGGCCTGGGGCGAAACCGGCATCGAAAACCTCACGCCGCTGTGGCTGTTGAAGTATCTGCCGAACATGCTCAGTTGCCACGTGACGATTATTCACGGCGCGAAAGGCCCGAGCAACTGCATCACCTGCGCCGACGCCTCCGGGCAAATGGGCGTGGGCGAAAGCTCACTCTATATCAAGCGCGGCAGTGCCGACGTCGTCGTCACCGGCGGTGCCGAATCCAAAGTTACCCCCGTCGACATCAATCGCCAGTTGAAAATGAAGCGCCTGACGTTGACGAAAAACGAGACTCCCGAAACGGCGATGCGTCCCTTCGATGCGGACGCCAGCGGCTCGGTCATCGGCGAGGCCGGCGGCCTGCTGATTCTCGAAGAGATGGACCGCGCCACCACGCGCGGCGCGAAGGTCTATGCCGAAGTGGCCGGCTTCGGTGGTGCGTGCGCCCCCAACGGTCAGGACATCACCACGCCCAACGCGGGCAATTTGTCCCACGCCGTTCGCAACGCAATCAAAAACGCCGGGCTGGCCGAAAGCGACATCGACGCGATTTTCGCCTACGGCATGAGCCACCCGGCCGAAGATGCCTGCGAAGCCGCCGAGTGGAAAGCCGTCTTCGGCGACGCGCTGGGAACGATCCCCGCGTGCAGCATCAACGGTACGACTGGCCAAATGTTTGCCGGTGGCGGCGCGGTGCAACTCTGCATCGCTGCCAAGGCTGTCAGCGTGGGAACTCTCCCCGCGACGGCAAACTTCCAGAGCCCCGCGGCGGGTGTGGAATTGAATCTTTCGAACCAATCGCGCACGGTGGACATGAAGAATGTCGTGGTCGCGAGCTTCGGCACGGGCGGGCAATCTGGCGCGGTCGTACTCCGGAAGGTGGACGCATGAAATACGCACGACGAGTCGTCATCACGGGCATGGGCACGGTCAATCCCCTCGGCCACAATGTCGAGGACACATGGTCTGCGATGATGGAAGGCAAACTTGCTCCGAGCGTCAATGAACTGTTCGACGCGAGCACGTTCCCCACGAAATTTGCCGCGCAGGTCAAAGACTTTGACCTCGCGGGTCACATCCCCGCCGACGTTGCTGCGGGACACTCCACGGCCGGTCGCCACTGCCAGTTCGCCCTTGGTGCGGCCTGGGAAGCGTGGCAACAGTCCGGCCTTGCCCAGTTTGATGAGCTGGACAAAACCCGCACCGGTGTCTACCTCGGTAGCGGCGAAGGCAGCCTCGATTTTGAAAACTACATCGGGTGCCTTGTTGATGCGTTCAACACCGAAGAGCGCAGCCTGGACACCGACGTGTGGCCGGTCCTCGCCGAAGAGCGGATGGACCTCCATCGCGAAGTGGAGCAGGAATCGAACATGGTCGTCAGTCACCTCGCGTCGATGCTCGGCGTGACGGGCCCGGCGTTCAACGTGCTCACTGCCTGTGCAGCCAGCACCCAGGCCATCGGCGAAGCAGTGATGCAGATCCGCTATGGCTGGGCCGACACCATCGTCACCGGCGGCGCACACAGCATGATCCACCCCCTCGGTGTGACGGGCTTCAATCGCCTCACCGCCCTCAGCCAGCGCAACGACGACATCGCGACTGCATCGCGTCCGTTCGACCTCACGCGCGACGGCTTTGTTCTTGGCGAAGGCGCATCGATCCTCATCCTCGAAACCTACGAACAGGCCGTCGCACGCGGCGCAACCATTCTCGGCGAAATCGTCGGCTATGGTGCCAGTGCCGACGCGTACCGCATTACCGACCAGGACCCCGAGGGTATGGGCGCGGCCGCAAGCATGGCCGCCGCTCTCAACGATGCGGATCTCGCCCCCAAGGATATCGATTACATTTCTGCCCACGGCACGGCCACCAAGCAGAACGACAAAATCGAGACCAAGGCGATCAAGGTTGCCTTCGGTGAGGAGGCTCCCAACACGCCCATCTCCAGCGCCAAGAGCATGATCGGACACCTCATCGCCGCCGCGGGCGCGACCGAGCTGATCACTTGCCTGCTGGCGATTCGCGATCAGATTCTGCCCCCCACGGCCAACATGCAAGAGGCCGACCCCGAATGCGATTTGGACTACATTCCCAACGCGCCGCGCAAAGCGGACGTGACGCGGTGTATGTCGAATTCGATGGGCTTCGGCGGCCAGAACAACACGCTGATCGTTAGCAAGTGTGACTCGTAAGTCAAAATGAATCTGTCATTCGGCCTCGGCTGAATGATCCGAGTATCCCCATGACCCACGCACGGATTTTGGACATCGCGACCTACCTGCCCACCGCGCAGGTGACCAACGCCGATCTTGAGGCCCGCCATCCCGGCTGGTCTGGCAAGAAGATCGAGCGCAAGGTGGGCATTGCCTCGCGCCACGTTGCTGCGCCGGATGAAACCGCCGCCGACATGGCCACCGAGGCCGCGAAAACACTCCTTTCGCGTCACGACGCAGCGGACGTTGATTTCCTGCTGTTTTGTACGCAGACGCCCGACTATCTTCTGCCGACTTCGGCGTGCATGATCCAGAATCGTCTCGGACTTTCGACGCGTTGCGGCGCGCTCGATTTCAATCTCGGCTGCAGCGGGTTTGTCTATGGCCTGAGTCTTGCCAAGGGGCTGATTGCCTCGGGGCAGGCCAAGCGTGTGTTGCTGTTGACGGCGGAGACGTACACCAAGCATCTCCATCCCAAGGATGCGTCGAACCAGGCGATCTTTGGCGATGGCGCGACGGCGACGCTGATCGAAGCGACCGACGCGGAGACCGACGGCCTCGGGACGTTTGTCTTTGGCACCGACGGCGCGGGGAGCAATCAGCTGATCGTGCCCAACGGCGGCGCGCGGCACCTCGAGCGGGTCTTCAACGCGGACGGGGAACAGCCCGGCCACAACGATAACTATTTGCGGATGCGCGGGCCGGAAGTGTTCGACTTCACCCTCGAAACCATCCCGCCGCTGGTGGCTGAATCGTTCGCCGCCAACAACATCTCGCCCGACGAGGTCGACTGGGTCGTCTTCCACCAGGCCAACGAGTTCATGCTCAAGAGCCTTCTCGACCGCATCGAAATCGGCAGCGCGAAGTTCTACATGAACATGCGCGAAACGGGCAATACGGTCTCCTCGACGATTCCCATCGCGCTGTGCGACTTGTGGAATCAGGGCGAAATTGCCCCCGGCAAAAAAGTCCTCGTCATCGGTTTCGGCGTGGGACTCAGCTGGGCGGGCACACTTCTGACGTTCTGATTCTCCCGGCGTTCTGTGTTGTATTTTGAGGCGCGGGGGTCTACAATGACCGACTGTGAAACAAGTTCGATCCATTCTGATGCACGCGACGCTTGTGGTCTTGTTGGGCCTGGCGGGGGTGTGCGTCTATTCCGTCTTCCTCGACAGCGATGATCTGCGCGCGGAGCTGATGAACACGACGGCGATGGCGGTGGTGTGGGGCGTGCTGGGCGGTGGCCTGCTGGTGGGAGCGGCGATGATCCGCAATGCCCGTCGCAATTGGCCGACGATCCTCGCCCACCTCGGCGGGGCAATGATCCTCGCGGCCGCGATGATCTCGTCCAAGGCTGGCATCAATCTGCTCAACGACACGATCCGCAAAGACAATCCAATCATCCGCGATGCCCAAATGCAGCTGGTCCCCAAGGCGTTTATGTCCAACGCCGCGACGGGGGATCTCTATTGGAGCGATGAGGCCGGAAAAACCAAACTCGTGGGACTTCTTCCGGGGTTCAAACTGCGTTGCAACTCGGCGCGGATGGACTATTACAGTGCCAAGAATGATCGCTGGCGCTTTGTGCTGGAGATGGCGGAAACCAGCAGCGAGGGCGAGAAGCAGCGCACGCAAACCACGCTCCCCAATGACGGCCGATTTGCGACGATCCGATTCCCCGGCGTAGAGCAGGAATGGGAATGCGCCCTTGTTGAGTACCTCGACCCCAACTCGGTGGAGAAGGCAACGTTGGTCATCGCCCATCCGCAGGGGAAAATCATCAAGACCACTATTTCTAAGTATCCAACCATTCTCGTGGACGAGGACGGATTGGAGGTCCGGGAAATCACGGCCTATTCTCATCTTGGGAAAATGGCCGATGGCACGTTTGCGGAGGCCAAAAGCGCACCAGGGCGCCCTGCGCTGTGGAACCCGGCGTCGGAGGTCGAGTTTTCGCGTGAGGGCACACCGCCGTACAGGGCGATGGTTCACAACCCCGCAAACGCGGTATTGCTTCGGGGGCAACAGAACAATATTCCGCTTGTGATGGTCTTACGCCCCCGTCCCGAAGAGGTCCTGGCAAATCGCTTGGGCGAACCGGCGGCACGGATTGTTTTCCGTCGCAAGGAGGACAAGCAGGAATGGTCCAATTGGATCGCCGCTCGGGTTGGCGAGGATTCCGCCGTGATCCCGTTTGCGATCGCCTTCCAATCCGAGAAGGAATTCGAATCGGCCGGCTCGCCTCTCCTGGCCTTGGTGCGAAATCAATCCATCAAACGCTATGTCGCTGATGTGAGCGTTCTGGATCCCAATGGCAAAGAGCTCGCCCGTCACGAACTGATCTTGAATTATCCCTTCCGCCATGGCGGCTACGAATTTTCGCTTCAGTATTTTGCCGAGGATGAGGTTCCGATTATTCGCGTAAGCACGACGATGGGCCTGGACGCGATTTACCTCGGCTATGTTCTGCTGGTCGGCGGGCTGTTCGGCGGGATGTGGATTCTGCCGCTGTGGCGGTGGTCCCGCCGAGGCCCCAAGGAGGACACCGCATGATGCTTTTGGCGATCCATTCTCCCCAGGGCGAACTGGGCTACCTGTGCCTCGCAGCGATGATCTTCTATGTCCTCGCGGCGATGCTGCATGCCAGCTCACCCTTGTTGGCGAAGTCCAAACTGGTCTCGCTGTCGTGGGGCCTCATGGCGGGTGGTTGCGTGTGCGCACTCCTGGCGTGGGTGTGGCACGGCACCGAGAGCGGCGCGTTTGCGGCCGGATATGCGCCGCTGAAAAGCATGTACGAAGTGATGCTGCTGATGACCTGGATGATCGCGCCACTGGCGGCATTGTTTCGCTGGGGGTTGCGGTTGCGGGGGCTGTGGATCGACGCGCTTCTGGGCGCGGTGCTGGCGTTTCCGACGGTGTTCATCTTTCAGTCCGAGCCCCAGCAAGTTGTCCCCGCCCTTCAGACGCATTTGTTCATTCCCCATGTCATCGCCTATCTGATCGGATACCTGATCGTGTTTCGCTCGGCCATCGCAGCCGGTGAGGTCGTGATCCTCGGCGTTCGTCCGCCGCGCACACTGGGAATGCGCTCGGCGCAGGAGGCATCGCGCGCGCTGTTGCGGCTGGGCTTCCCGTTGATTACGCTGGGGATGCTACTCGGTTCGCTCTGGGCACAGGTCCGTGGCGATTGGTGGGGCTGGGACGCCAAAGAGCAGTGGTCGCTGGTGACGTGGTTGATTCTCGCGGCGGCATTGCATGTGCCTTATACCACCCTCGGGAAGAAATTCCGTCGCGTCATGGCCATTTTCGTGCTCCTTGGAGCCTTCACAATGATTGTTACGTTATTTTGGTCGCAGATTGCAAGTGCTTTGACCGAGGCTGGTTGGCTTGCCAAGCAGGATAGCTATCATGTCTATTCGACGAAAAAGTGAATTTTTGCTTTAATTTTCTTCCCAAAGTGGTACAATGGATTAAGAAACACGGGGGCATACTATGAATCACATGATGAATCGACCATTGGCCCGACAGCGTCGGGGCGCCGCTTTTATGATTACTCTGATCGTGATCGTGCTGGCGATTTCGACCAGTGTCACGCTGACGAGTTCGGCGACGATGAACTATTCCATGGCGTTGACGAGTGCGAAGATTTCTTCGGCGCGCGCGACGGCGGAGAGCGGCGTTTCCTGGGCGGAGGCACTGATGGCCCGCTACACCACGTCGCCTGTGGATGATCTGCCTCCCTTTATGGATACGCTTTACGATTACCTCTATTACGAAACGGATCTTTCGGTCTCTCTCGTCGATGACGCGATTACGGTCACGGGGGGGGCGATGACTGGAGGCGGGACATTTACTATTTATATCGAGCCGACGGAGTGGATGGCGAGCCAGGATTCGACGGTGGTTGCGGAATTTCGGGTCCTGGTTTCGGGAACCTATCGTGGTGTGACGCGCTGGTGCCAGGTGCTGTACGATGTGGATAATTCCGAACGGATTCTTTCCTATGGTGTTGCTTCGTCGACGCGGCTGATGTTGCGCGGAAACGTGACGATCAACAGCGATATTTACAGCCCGTGGGTTCATGGGTTGGAGGACGGGAAATTTGTTTGGAAATATGATGACTCGCGCGGCGTGAGCCGCTGGTGGCACCAAGTGGCGTGGCCGCTGGATGTCGGCTCGACCATTTCCTCTGAACGTGCGGGCGAATCGATCAATATCAACGGAAATATTTACACCTCGATGAGTCGCGGCGAATTTAATATGGATCGCATCCTTCCTTGCTATAGGGACATGGGTGGGTATCTCGATTACATGGGCTGGACGTCCATGAGTGCCATGGATGCTGTGCGTGATTCGACGAACCAAAGCAAAGTTCAATATGATGAGCCCAACGTGCTCAATCTGACCTGGAAAGACTTCAAAACCAATGACTACCGTCCGCCGGGGAGCCGGAAAATTTTGGAATCGTCGGATAAGAAAAAAGATGGTTCCAATCCTCTCGTCGCCGACCGCACCGAACAGGTCACCTGGAACGGGCGCACCTATGACGTGTGGGTCTATGAAGACCGCAACGAAGAGGCGGAGGGTGGCAATCAGATTTTAGAGAACATCAACATCACCACCGCCAGCAATGCGCACTTCAAGAATTGCATTTTTCGCGGCGTGACCTATGTGGACAGCGTTCCGGCGGCGTTGCCGAGTGATGCCAATCACCACAACAATGTCATTTTTGAAAACTGCACGTTTGAAGGACCGATTGTGACGGATGTGCCGAAATATGTGCAGCTTCACAAGGACTCGATGGAGTTCCGCGGACAGACCTCGTTTGCCTTTGATGCCTCGACGCAGGCGGAAGGCTATTCCGTACTCGCTCCGAATTTCAACATCAACTTTGGTTCGGTGAACCAGGCCGATCCCGATGAACACCTCACGCTGTACGGGTTGGTGCTCGGCGGCATCGTTGACATTCGTCAGAGTGCAACGATCAACGGCAGTGTGGTTTCGATGGGACGTAAGGATTTCATCTCCACAGAGAATGAAACGCTGTATGACGAGGATGAATATTGGCAGCACGGGATGAATATCGGCAACTGGGAAGATTCGATGGAAGGCACGGACGACACGGTGATTGACCGCTCGGCCGCGACGCGCAACATCACGATCACGCCCCAGCCCGGCAACCCGTATCCGGGATTTGGAATGTACAAGAAATATTCGGTCTCTCCCAAACCTCACTCCTTTTTAGAACTCACAGAGCTCGAATGAAACGCAAACGCAACCAATCTGGATTGACCCTCGTGGAACTACTTTGGGCGATGGTCGGTACGTCGATCATCATGTTGGGCCTTGCGGCGGCGATGGACGCGACGCTGTATGTTTATGGGGAAACCACCGAACAACAGCGCCTGCAGCAATCTTCGCGGATCATTCTAGACACCATCAAGAATGATATCCGCATAGCATCGGACGCGACCAAGCCGGGCGAGTCCATGCTTCAGCTGAAGTTTATTGCTGATGACGGAGCCACAACCTTCACGACCTACAGCGTCGTCAACGGGGGGTTGGTGCGTGAGCAGGACGGCGACACCATCGTCCTCATGCCAGGGGTGCCGGGGCGCTTTTTGATCGAACCGTTTGACATTCAGCTTCTGCGTGAATATGTGCCGATTCTTGATGAGGATGGAGATCCGACCACCGAACTGGTCACGATTGTGGTACGTCTCGACGTGGTCTTTTGTGTGGGCGATAAGAGCGAAACGTATCACTCCTCCACCGCACTGCGTCAGAATTATTGAACGCGGTTACCGTTCATCCGCTTCGAGTTCTTCGTCGATGGTAAGTTTGGAGGGGACGATGCGCTGGGTGAGGACGTAGAGGCTCGGCACGACCAGGAGCGTCAGTAGTGTCGCAAAGCCCAGTCCGAAGACCACCGCGACAGCCATCGAGGACCACCATTGCGTCGAGCTTGAGCGCGTAGCCCATTCAAACGTGTGGAAGTCGAAGCTGATGCCCGTGACCATCGGGAGGAGTCCGAGGATCGTCGTCGCGGCCGTCAATAGCACAGGCCGAAGGCGCGTGCAGCCCGCTTCGAGCGCAGCCTCGAGAAGGTCTTTGCCTTGTTTTTGCAGTTGGCGTGTGTAGTCCAGCAGGACGATGGCGTTGTTGACCACCACACCTGCGAGGCTGATGACACCCACTCCCGTCATCACAATGCCGAACGGCATGTCCATTGCCAGCAGGCCAACGTAGACACCGATGAGCGACAGCAGAACCGTCGTCATGATAATCAGTGGCGCACTGAGGGTGTTGAATTGCATCACGAGGATGATGATGATCAGCAGGATTGCGATGGCGAACGCCTTGACCAGGAAGGTCTGGGCTTTGGTGGTTTCTTCGCGCTCGCCGGCATATTCGATTTGCATGGTGCTGGGGTGCTGGATTTTAGCGACTTTGGCCATGACGTCTTTGAGGACCTCTTCGCCGCTGCGCCCACCGTCGGACTCGGCGGTGATGGTCACCACGCGGTTGCGGTTGATGCGGTGGATCGTCCCCAGCCCCGGGCGGTAGGCGAACTTGCCCAACGAGCGGATCGGAATCCCCAGCCCTTCGCGTGTGGGGACGCGCCAGCGCAGGAGGTTTTCCATATTGCTCCGCTCGTCTTCGCCCAAGCGGATGCGGATGTCATATTCATCGGTGAATTGGCGGAAGTCGCCCACCTTCGTCCCGAAGATCGATGCCTTGAGAAGCATGGACACGTCGGCGGTGCTGGCGTCAAATTTGGCGATGCGGTCGTGGTCGGGGTCAAACTGGAATTCCGGCTTGGCGGTTTCGAGGTCGCTACGGAGGTCGACGAGGTTTGCCACCGGCCGGATCGTATCCTTGATGTCTTCGCTGAGGGCCTTGAGCGCGTCGAGCTTTTTCCCGATCACGCGGATGGTCACAGGCTTGCCCACGGGCGGGCCTTGATCCATGAGGTTGACTTCGACCTCGCAGCCGGGAATGTCGTCGATGAGTGTGCGGATGTGGTTGAGAATATCGGCGGAGGGGACCACGCGATCTTCATAGTCGGGGAAGACGAGGGTGATGTCGGCCGTGTGCACGCCGCCATCGCTGGAGGCTTGGCCGCCCGTGCTGGCCGTGCCCACGTTGACGACGATGTGGTCAATCTGGGTTTGGCCCTTCTCGTTGATACGCAGCGGCAAAAGGCGTTTCTCGATGATCGATGCGATGCGGTTGGTTTCGTTGATGTTCGTTCCCTGAGGGCAGCGAATGCGCACGATGCCTTGGTCGGGGTCGGTGTCGGGGAAAAGAATCACGCCGCTGCCCAGACGGTCATAGGCGATCATGATTCCCACGAGCAAACACAACGCCAGGGCGATGGTCGTCAGCGGGTTGTGAATCGAGATGTAGAGCAGCTTGCGATATCCGCGAACCAGAAGCGGCTCGCGCGGTTTGTTTTTGGGCTTGGCGGGCTTGCCCCACACCGCGCAGATCACCGGGTTGATGACCATGGCGACGACCAGTGAGGACGAAAGAACGATGATGACGGTCAGCGGGACATAGCTCATGAACTCGCCCATCAGGCCCGGCCAGAACAGAATTGGGCTGAACGCGGCGATGGTTGTCGCCGTCGAAGCGATCACGGGCCAGGCGACCTCGGCCGTGCCTTTGCGCGCCGAAGCAAGGCGGGTGTGGCCCATCTCCATATAGCGGTAAATGTTTTCGACGATCACAATCGCGTTGTCCACCAGCATCCCCAGCGCGAGGATCAGCCCGAAGAGGACCACCATATTCAGCGTCACGCCGAGCATCTGGATCACGGCGAAACTCATCAGCATACTCAGCGGAATCGATGCCGCGACGATCAGGCTGCTGCGCAATCCCATGAACAGCACGAGGACCGTGAACACCAGAACCAGCGCGGTAAAGATGTTGTTTTCCAGGTCCCAGATCATCCTGCCGACCTGTTTGGACTCGTCGTAGGTAATGTCGAATTTGACGCTCATCGGAACGTGCGAGTTGGCTTCGTGGAAAATTTCGGCGGTGCGCTGGGCAATCTCGACGATGTTCGTGCCAGTGCGTTTGCGAATCGCGAATGTCACCGACGACTCGCCATCGAGACGGGAGTAGTTCCCGCGGTCCTTAAACGTGTCGCGAATGACTCCGATGTCCGACAGGAATACCGAGCCGCTGCCGCGCGGGGCGAAGGGGAATTTGCGCATCATTTCGGGGTTGGTGATCTCGCCCGGGATACGCACCGAGAACTTGATCCCGGGGGTCTCCATATCGCCGGCCGTCTCGTTGAGGTGCTCGCCCGAGATCGCTTCAAGAAGCTCGGCGATGCTCATCTGGTAGACGCTAAATCGGTCGGGGTCCACTTCAAGAACGATTTCCCGCTCGCGGATGCCCAGCAGGTCCACGCCCAGAACGCCTTCCTGGGACTCGATGGTGTCTTCAATGTCCTCGGCGATTTCCTTGATGACGGTCGGAGAAACCTTCGCCGTCATCGTGACCATCAAAATGGGAACTTCAGAAATGTTGATTTCGCTGACGGTGGGCTCGACCGGATCGTCGGACTGGATTTTTCGCAATTCGGGCCCGGCGAGATCGACGCGGTCTTTGACGCGCTGGAGGGCATCGGTGATGTCCATGCCCGGGTGAAACTCCACCGTGATCATGCTAATGCCCTTGGCGGAGGTCGACGTAAACTCTTTCATGCCCTTGATGCCGGAGAGTTTTTGCTCGATCTCATCGGTGATGTTGTCTTCGACATCTGCGGGACTCGCGCCGGGGTTGGCGGTGGAAATCACAATATATGGAATTGTGATGTCCGGCGTGGATTCCCGCGGCAATGACAGGTAGCTCGTGATCCCACTGAGGATGATCAGCAGGACAAACACGAGAACGGTCGTGCGGTTTCGGATGGCGGCGTTGGTAATCAGCATATTGGGATGGCCTTAGGGACGGGGCGTGGGGATGGTGTTGATGACTTTGACGGGCTGGTTGGGGCCGATGTAGTTGCGGCCGGCCGTGATCAGCGTTTCTCCGCCGACAAGCCCCTCGGCGACGCGAACGAGTTCGCCGCGGAGCATGTCCATGTCGAGTTTGACTTCGCGCGGGACGCCTTTGCCGTTTTCGAGCAGCCAGATCCGGTGGCCTTTTTCAAGCGAGGTCTTGCCGGGGAGCGGGATCGCAACGGCGAGCGGGATCATGATCACGTTTTCGAGCTTCCGCAACGGCAGATAGGTCTTGGTGATCTGGCTGGGGCGAATGGAGCGGTCGGGGTTGGGGATGCTGACCTCGATGTGGGTGGTCTGCGTGCTTGGCTCGGCGATGGCGCTGATGTAGGTGATCGTCCCGTGGAGGGTGCGCGGCTGAACCAGGCCGTAGGACAGCGTGAGGGCTTGGCCTTTTTTGAGGAACGGGCTGTCGCGTTCGGCCACGTCGAGCGAGACCTTGATGATCGACAGGTCCACGATTTCTGCGACGACGTCACCCTTCTGGACGTATTCACGTTCTTCGATGGGCAGGCGGTTAAGCTCGCCAGGGCTCGGCGCGACGATGACACAACGTTTCATGTCCGCTTCGGCGCGGGTGAGTGCAGATTTGGCTTTGTCGCGGCGGGTGCGCGCGAGGTCGAGTTCCTGCGCAGTCGAAACGCCACTGCCGCGAAGTTCGCTCACGCGTTTATAGTCGATCAGCGCGAAGTCATAGTCCGCGCGCGCCTGTTCGAGTGTAGCGATGGTGTAGTCGGTGTTGAGATAGAGGATCGGCTGGCCCGCTTTGACGAGGAACCCTTCGTCGAGCTTGGTCGTCTTGGGCGCGGGGGGGATGGTGCAGGAATTGCTTCGGACTTCGCCAAGGTGTGCATAGCGCTCGATGCTCGCGGCGAGTTCCGCCGAGAGGCGCGTGATGCGGTTGGGCTCGGTCCGGCCGGCGATTTTCACGCGGTCCTGATAGGTCGGCAAGACTTCCACGGTCATCACCGTCACTGGGACGGGCTTGGGCGGCAGAGGCTTGGATTCGGTCTGCTTCTTGGGGAGAAACTTCGCCAAAAGTCCCACGCCCCCCAGGGCGATGAGGATAATCAGAAGATTCACGAGGTTGCGGCGGATGAACCCGCGGCGAGATTCCGTATTGGGCTTGGTCATGGTAAGGTCCAATGGGTGGCGCGTGGCCACGAAAAAGGGCAGAATGGGAGTCGTCTCTATTAGGCATTTTAAATGCCTATTTGAAAAAGATCAAGTGAAAACCCAAAAATTCTTCTAAGGTCTTGCTCTGAATGAGACTAATGACAGCTTCCGCCGCAGCATCCTGGTTCTTTGGAAAACTTTTCGCTGGTGAAGAGGAAGACTTTGGTGGTTGGGTCTTTCCAGGCGCCGGCGGGGAGGCCTGCTTTGTGTTCGCAGCAGGTGTCGAGGAATTCGTCGGCGGTTTTCATTTCGCATTCGGGGGCGACTTCGGGCAGGAAGCAGCCGCTGGCGAATCCGTTGGTGATGTAGATGCCGTCGGTGCCGAGGCACAGCGAGGCCGGGTCGTTCGTGAGTGTGAGTTCGGAGAGCACCGAGACGCCGATGGTGAGTTGGGGCAACTCGTCGGGTGTGATGGGGTTGGTGAGAAAGCGCGGATCGTCGCAGGCGGCGGCCGCCATTTCGACGATGGTTTCGCCGAGGGGCGCGCTGGCCTGGAACGTGCCGATGCAGCCGCGGAGCATCGGGCCGTTGGTCAGCGTCACGAAGCAGCCACGCGTCTCGGCCAAAATGCCGTCGGGCGTGTGGATGCGCGGCAGGGGCGTGTGCGTGATTTTTGCTTTGATCGCGAGAGTCGCGAGTGAGAGCAGGGCGGTTTGATCATCGGGAGTCATGGCGGCCTCGCAGTCGGGGGTAGAAAAAGAGTCCACACGATTGTATGGACTCTTTGGGTGCGAGGCAATTTTAAATTGTTCCTTTTGGGTGCCATGGCCTGCACCGAGTCACTCCGCAGAAGAGGCGCGGGACAGCCATTCGGTTTTATTGATCTTGCCAAGTGCGGCGTGTTTGTGTTGTAGGGGCGAAAAATCTTTCGCCCAATCTTTTTGTGTCCTGACGGGTTTTTAAAAAACAGATGGGCGAAAGATTTTTCGCCCCTACGACACAGAAAAAAGGACACGGCGAACCGTGTCCAGAAAGAAACATTCAATTGTATGTTACATCGTTTCGACCTTGTAGCTGCTGCCATCGACGGCGAGGAGGATGACCTTGAGCGGGATGTCGGTTTTTCCCGCGGCCGCAAGGGCCTGCTGGGTGATGCTGACGAGTCCGCCGCAGCAGGGCACTTCCATGCGTGTGACGGTGACGCTTTGGATGGGGTTGGTGCGGAAAATCGTCGTGAGCTTCTCGAGATAGTGGTTCGTGTCGTCGAGTTTCGGGCAGGCGATGGCGAGGGTTTTTCCCGCGAGAATTTCGTCGTGGAAGTTGTTCATCGCGAAGGCCGAGCAGTCGGCCGCGAGGAGCACATCCGCGTCCTGCCAAAGCGGGCCGCTGGGCGGCAGCAGGTACAGTTGAACCGGCCATTGGCGCAATTGCGATGCGCGCTTGCCGCTGGCGGGAGATTTCGGCGCGTCGGTCGGCTCGAACGAGCGCATCATCGAACCCGGGCATCCGCCGTGATGCGGCGCGGGCGCCTGGGACGCGCACGGCGTGGGGGCGTGTTCCACTTGCTTCTGTTGATGCAAATGCTGCTCGACGGCGGCTTCGTCGAAGTCGTCCACTTCGCGCTGTTCGATGTGGATCGCGTCCATCGGGCAGGTGCCGAGGCAGTTGCCGATGCCGTCGCAGAGATTTTCCGCGAGGAGCACGGCCTTGCCATCGATGATTTGGATCGCACCTTCGGCACAGCTCGGCACACACTCGCCGCAGCCGTTGCATTTGTCTTCGTCAATCGTCACGATGTTCCGCGTATGCTTCGTCATGTCGTTCTCCTGATAGAGGGATACTCTGCTTTTGATTCACCGCATTATAGGCAATGAGTTACGGTAATCTATAAAATAATGAGTGTCGGTTTTTTTGAACATTGGGGCCGCAACGGGGTCATTACAAAAGAAACACGGGACCGAAGACTCGGCCCCGTGGGGGATCCTGTTGTGGCCAAACCAGCGGCGGCCGCGGAGTAGGCGCTATTTGGTTTTGCACCCTTCGTCGGTGAGGTGGTCGAGATAGTGCCCGAGCTTGTCCTTCTTCGTGCGGAGGTAGTGCTCGGAGTGTTCGCCGGGCTCGATCTCGATCGGCACGCGCTCGACGATCTCCAGGCCAAAGCCCGCGAGGCCCGTAATTTTGCGGTGATTGTTGGTCATCAGCTTGAGCTTGGTCAGCCCCAGGTCGCGGAGGATCTGATTGCCGACGCCATAGTCGCGCTGGTCGGGCTTGAAGCCCAGGTGCACGTTGGCCTCGACGGTGTCCATGCCGTGTTCGATTTGCAGCTTGTAGGCCTTGAGCTTGTTGATCAGGCCGATGCCGCGTCCCTCTTGACGCATGTAGACCACCGCGCCTTTGCCGGCTTCGGCGACGCGCGCCATGGCCGTGTGAAGTTGGCCGCCGCAGTCGCAGCGTGCGCTGGCGAAGACGTCGCCGGTGAGGCATTCGCTGTGGACGCGCACGAGAACCGCGTCGTCGTGCAGGATCGGTTCGCCGTTGTCGTCCAGCTCGCCCACGCCGCCCATGCAGAGCGCGACGTGCGGGTGGGGATCGACGGCCGAGGAGTAGCACACCGTGTGGAACATGCCATATTCCGTCGCGAGGTCGATCTCGACTTCGCGCTTGACCAGCGGCTCGGTGCCGAGGCGGTGGCGCACGATGTCTTCGACGCTGCACATTTTGATGTCGTGAGTTTTGCAGAACACATCCAGATCGTCGCGCCGCGCCATCGTGCCGTCTTCGTTCATGATCTCGCAGATCACCGACGACGGGTCCAGCCCCGCGAGGCGCGAAAGGTCCACGCCGCCTTCGGTTTGGCCGATGCGAACCAGCGTGCCGCCTTCTTTGGCGCGCAGCGGGAAGACGTGTCCCGGGCGTGCGAGGTCGGCGGGTTTGGTTTCGCCGCTGGCGAGCAGGCGGATGGTGTGGGCGCGGTCGGCGGCGGAAATGCCGGTGGTGATGTCTGCGGCTGCGTCAACGCTGACGGTGAATGCCGTCGTAAAGGCGGACGTGTTTTCGCTGACCTGCGGGTGCAGCGCGAGCGCGTCGGCGCGTTCGTTGGTGACCGGCACGCAGATCAGCCCCTTGCCGTGGGTCGCCATGAAGTTGATGATCTCGGGCGTGACGAGTTCGGCCGCGCAGACCAGATCGCCTTCGTTTTCGCGGTCCTCGTCATCGACGAGCACGATCATTTTACCAGCGCGGATATCTTCGAGAATTTCTTCGATTGAATGCATTTGAATTCCTATGGGTCGGTAGAGGCGGTACAATAGTGTAGCCATATAGTATACACCATTTTCTCGCGGAGGTGCACCATGGAATCTGAAATTCGTCTCCCGGCGCGCGCGGGGCAGTTTTATCCCGACGGCCCGGCGTGTGCGGCCGAGGCCGAGGCGTTGCTTGCGGGCGCGCCACGTCACGAGTTCGACCGGCCGGTGCGCGGCGCGGTCGTGCCGCACGCGGGATGGGCCTATTCGGGTGCGCTCGCGGCCGAGGGAATTGTCGCGCTGTGCGAGGGCGGCGTGGAGACGGTGGTGATTCTCGCGGCCGACCACACCGGTGCGCCATCTCCTGGGGCGCTGTGGGCGAGTGGCGTGTGGCGGACGCCGATAGGGGACGTTGAGGTCGATTCCGCGCTCGCAGAAAAAATTTTATTGTCCGCCGAGGGGCTTCTCGAGGACCGTCGGCCACACTTGATCGAACACTCCATCGAGGTGCAAATTCCGCTCTTGCAGCTTGCCGCGCCGGGGGTGAAAATTGTCCCCATCATCGTCCCGCCAGTGCCCGAAGCGCTCGCGTTGGGTCAGGCCATTGGGCAGTGCGTCGACGGAATGGATGGCGTTAAACTCTTGTGTAGCACAGACTTGACTCACGCCGGCGGGCACTTTGGTCCTGCCCACGGCCAAGGCGACGCCGTCGAGGCCTATGTCCGCGCCAACGACCATGCTATCCTGGAGTTGATCCTTGCCGGGGACGAGGCCGGTGCGTTTGACCATGCCGCCGTTCACCAGAGCGCGTGTGGCGGCGGGGCGATTGGCGCGTTTTTGTCGGCGAATCGTGGAATTGGGGCTTTACTCGCAACTCTGCTTTCTTATACTAATAGTTATGAAATCACACACGCCCGCACTCCATTGACCGTGGACGACACGACAGTGGGGTATGCGACGGTGGTAACGCTGTAGCCGACGGAGGCATTTCCACCACGCCGGGCAAAGCGGTTGTATTGGCAAGGAGGCCTATGCAAATGCGAAGACATAAAAGCAAACATCCATTTTTTGGTGCGGCTGCTGGTGTATCTGCTATCCTGATCCCATTCTTGGCGTTCTTGGTCTGGCAGGGTTATTTTGACATGAACTTATCATGGCTGTCCAAAGCGCCCGCAACGGCACAGCTGAACAAAGGACCCGCCGTCGAAGAGCGAATCCGGAATCTCGTAGCGCGCTTGCCCGAGGTCCAGGGATATGCCATGTGGCAGCATGTTCGCTCCAAGGGCCAAACGTTGGTCGTCGCGAAACTCGAAGGGATGCCCCGCGATTATGACGGATTTTGGCGAATCAAAGTGGGCGAAGATCGTCGCACGTTCCTCAAAACCTGGTATGTCTTTTTTGTCGATGCCGAAACCGGCGATGTCAATGTACACAACCCGCGCACCGGTGAAGACTACACCCTCGAAAACTGGCGGCAGATTCCCGTCCAGCAACAATATCACGAATATTATCGACGAAGCTTCCGTAGCCAATAGACCATTTGGTCTGCACGACGCTCTGGCTTCAATCAATATTAGGTAGACCCAGTAGGCAAGGAACCCCGCCGCGCTCAGGTGGGGTTTTTTATATGCGTCGATTCCTCCCATTGACACATTATGCGGCACAGAGTGCAACACTCAATGCGACACTGTGCGACACCGATGCAACAGATTCCCG
>JABGPZ010000019.1 GCA_018644725.1 Phycisphaerales bacterium | reverse complement strand
AATCTATAACCTAATTCCGAGGACCTAAAATCCCACTTTATAAGACGACATACACCCAGGGGCTACGCGAGACGATTCGGCGCAACCGTCGGGCCAAAATCGCAGCCGTCACCGCGTCGAGCGTCGAGGCGAATTCGTCGATCAGCAACACCGTCCCGCGGCGGCTGGATTCGCCAATCGCCCGCGCGAGGCAAAGGCGAAACTTCTCGCCTTCGCTCAACCGCCCCGCCGGGGTCAGCAGCGCCGCCGCATCGGCCAGGCCACACATGCTCAGCAATTTTAGTGCATCCGAAACGCGTTTCGTTCCCACCCACTCCGCCGGATGCTTCGTCGTCTTTGGGGAAATCGTTCTCAGACGTATCGCTCCGGGAAGTGCCGACGCGACCTCCGAAAGCAGAACGCTTTTTCCGCTTCCGCTCGGGCCGAGAATCACACCGATCTCGCCGGGGCCTCCTTCAAGAACGCCGCCCTGGCCAATCGACCGAGAAAGCGTCCCCGAGAGCCCGAAGCGACGCGCGATGTCTTCGCCGCCGCCCTCCGAGATCAGCGGGGTATGAATTTGAGCATTGACTTCAACGCGCCAACGAGTACCATCAGACATAGAACCTCCTTTACAAATCGATCGAACCGAGTAACCGAAACACACTGCGTATGATTTTATTTCAACGTCACTATCGAGACCTCATCCGTCGCGGCGAGAAGACCACGACAGTGCGCCTGTGGAAATCCCGCCGAGTCCGCGAGGGAAAATCTATCGCTGTCCCTACCTCGGGCGGATCGAAATTCTTGCCGTGCGTGACATTGGTCCCAAAGACATTACCGACGAAATCGCCCGCAGCGACGGATTCGACACCGCCCGCGCACTTCGCAAAGAACTCCGGCGACTCTATCCGCCCGAGGCCCGCGCGACGCGAATTTTGATTCTGATTACATTCCGGTACCTCGGCGAGTGAGCTGAAACAACCGCCGAATCGCTTCGACTTTGGACGCGAGATCTTCCACGCGCCGACGAACACGATGCGCCGGAAGCTCGAAGCGTTCAGAGAGTTCGCGCTGACTGAGACGTTCACAGAAATAGAGTCGCGCCCATTCCGCATCGGTCTTTTCCAGATAGGACAAGGCCCGCGCCGCCGACAAAAACTTCGCACTCGTCAGCCGCTGGCACAGCCGATACAAGCGCTGGCGAATTCGATTGGCAGGTTCTGACAACATCGCCGCGACGGCCGACGGACGCTGACCGTGGACCAGAACCGCCTTGAGCAGCTCGCGATCTCGCGGCGCCAATAATTCTGCACGGCCTACCAAAATTGCATCACTGTCCGGCAGACGATATCGATCAATCAACTCTTCACGCAGGGGTAATCGCATAATCGGAATTCCTTTACTTCTAGAGAATGAGTACTGTAGAATCAGGGCTAATCCTTCCAAGTGCTTAATTTAACTACACTTGGAAACCAATTTGTAATCCAAATTTATATTCAATTCACGGTTATATTTATGTGTTTCAACTACGATCAATAACGTATAATGTGTATGATATCTATTTAACATACAAAATGCAAGCCAAATTTTGGAGAAAAAATATGCCACTGGACCGCGTCCCGCATTTGAAGCAAGCCCAGAAGATGTGTATACTAAGTATGTTGTATACAATCAAAGTGGTTCTATTGTGTAGGAGGCAATCATGACGTTTGGCAAATTTATTCGTAACAGGCGACTCGAACTCAAGTTGACCCAAGACGATGTTGCGTCGGGCGCGGGGATATCCAAGCCCTACCTTTCGAACATCGAAACGGGGCGTGCGAAGAATCCGCCGTCGGACTCTGTTCTGCGGACGCTGGCGGCGCGGTTGCAGCTGGACGCGGGCGAGCTGATCGAGCGCGCACACTTCCAGCGCCTTCCGGCTGAGTTGCAAAAGGAGCTGGCATCGCTTCGGACCCAGCGCGATGAATTGCGCGATCTTCTCGAAGCCAACCCCGAGGCCATCTCTGCGGAACTCGCGGCGTTGCTTTCGGCCTCTGGCAAGAGCGGCCGCCCTGCCCCGTCACCAGTCGAGCCCGGCGGAGGGGATTCTCTCGCGACGCTGACGGGATGCGCCGACGGGCGGATCGTCACGGTCACGGACGACTCGATGCGGCCAGAGTATGTGCCCGGTGACGCCGTTGTGGTTTCGCTCGGGACCGCGCCCAAAGACGGGTCGGACTGTTTGGTGCGCGTGGCG
Source organism: Phycisphaerales bacterium (assembly GCA_018644725.1). GTDB lineage: Bacteria > Planctomycetota > Phycisphaerae > SM23-33 > SM23-33 > JABGPZ01. Next base: position 24,609 of record JABGPZ010000019.1, on the reverse strand, counting down.
GGTCAATCGCAGGACCTCTTGCGACGCTACTATCGCTGCGGCGAGCAGATCCGCCTTCAGCCGCTGAACACCACCCTTGCGCCGCTGGTCTGTGACGAGAGCGAGATCGAAATGATTGCGCGGGTACTCTGCCGGATCGAACTCAAACGGTAGCGCCAAATTTCCAAACGCCCTCAATGCCTCGGCTGCAGCTATGGCACGCGCCGCCGGTGAGATGGTTGGCGGACAGGGCGAATCCGCTTCGGACAATGACTGCTTCGCCGCAGCCTGGGCATCGTGTAACCGCGTCGCGGGTAGGCGTGTTGCCGGCGTACACATAGGCAATGCCCTCGTCGGTGGCGATTTTTGCAGCGCGGTCCATCGTCGCGAGCGGCGTGGCATCGGCATCGGCCATCTTGTAGTCGCCGTGAAAGCGACTGAGGTGCCAGACGGCCTTGGGCCCAAGCGTCTCGGCGATCCATTTGGCCATAGTGCGCAGTTCGTCGTCGCTGTCGTTCATGCCCGGCACGAGCAGCGTCGTAAGCTCTACCCACACCCCGCGCGCAGCGAAGTCGGCGATGGATTCCTTCACCCACTCCAGCTCCCCGTCGCACACGTCGCGATAGGTTTTCGGGCGGAATGCTTTGAGGTCAATATTGATTGCGTCGAGGAATGGCGCAAGCTCTGCGCGTGCTTCGGCCGTCATCGCGCCATTGGAAACCCACAGATTTCCCAGGCCGCGTTGGCGGGCGAGTGTCATCGTTTCCAGCGCCCACTCGAAAAAGATCGTCGGCTCGGTGTAGGTATAGCTGATCGATTCACAGCCCGCAACGAGCGCGTCTTCAACGGTTTGGGCGGGCGATACCTCGGCCACGTCGAGCAAGCCGTCCCCGTCGCGGTGCTGGCTGATCCGCCAGTTCTGGCAGAACCCGCAGCGAAAGTTGCATCCACCCGTCGCGACGGAAAAACTCTGACTGCCCGGGCAGACGTGATAGAACGGTTTTTTTTCGACGGGATCGACCGAGGCCGCGATGAGCCGGCCCCACGATTCGCTATAGAGCACGCCGTCGATGTTGTGGCGCACCTGGCAGAATCCGCGTGCGCCGGCGGGAATCACACAGCGCCGACCACACAACCCGCAGGAGACTGTCCCCTCGCCCTCTCGCGTTTGGAACATGGCTTTGTGTTTCATCGCTCGAATCTCCTTGCCGCGAGTGCCCAGCCGCTCAGCCAGCATCCCAGCGCCGCAGCCCCCAACAGCCAAGCCAGGGCGAATCGTTCGCGAGTTGGCCCGCCGGGGCTTGCCTTGGCTGCTTTGGTGAGCGCAGCCCGCCAGTCCCCCGCCCCGGCGCGAAGTCCCAACGGCGGATTGTTCGGATCGGAACGATAGACGACTTCGGAATTGCCCAGCTCGCCCCGTTTCGCCAGCCACCCCATCGCGCGATCTAGAAAGAGTGCGAACGACGGCGTGAGGGGCCAGTTGCTTTCCTCGGGATCGGGCGTGATCGTGACGGCGATCTGCCGCATCGGCGCGTCGGGTTCACTTTGGAGAATCAGTGCGCGCTTGTTGAGCGTCAGGAGGGATCTCCCGCGGCTGATGTCGGTTTCGTACCAGCCGCAGAGCGTGGCCACGGCGACCGGCGAAAAATTGAGTCCCGTCGTCAGCGCGTCGGCTTGCGGCCAGGATGCCGATTTGAGGACGGCGGCGTCTTGGTAGGTCTCGTGCGCTTGCCACCCGAGTACGGAATGCTCCACGCCGAATGTCAGCGAGGGCTTGTCGGCGGGCGCGGGCTGGCCGATGGCAATCACGACGTCGGCCTCCTTCTGGGTCGCCACGAGGGTTGCCCCGGCTGCGTGAATCGCTCGACGCACCCACGGCGAATCTGTCCCCACCACCGCCACGCGAATCGGCTGGGCCGATTGCTCTCTCGATATCGCGGTGAATAGCGGCACGTTCGCAATCTTCGCTGAAACCGTAAAGGAATCGCCCTTGTGCGCGACCAATGGAAATATGCTTTTTGTCGAGAGAGGTTCAATCGTCACCGTTCGATCATGCTCTCCATCAAACGGTTCTTCAGGCGGAAGGTGGAAGGTTACATTTTGTGGCTTTGTGGACCAATTCCGAAGTGTGACCAAGGCCTTCACTCCCCATTCCGTACGGGTTGGACCAGCCACGCTTGCGCCGAATTGTTCAAGTGTGACCGAGCCGACGTTTGCTGGCAGTGCGATCCAGCCGTCGGGCGCGGTCTCGCGGGTGGCTGGGCGGAGTTGGAAGGTTCGGCCGTCGAGGGTTGGCGAATCGTTGAAGTACACGGCCGATGGTGCATAGCGGGTTTCGAGAATCGATTTCGCCTCGGCGAGGGCATCGGGCGCGATCCATTGTTGATGGGCCACGCGAACGAAGACGGGCTTGGCGGTGGTTTGGAATTCGATTTCCGGTCCGGCCGCTGCGAGAACCGCCGCCACCGCGCCCACCAAAAGCAGGACCCAGCTCCACGTCGCGCGGCGGAGGGTCGACTCACCGCCACGGCCAGACGCAAGGACTTCGCGCCAGAGCCTCAGCGACCCGGCCGACTCTACACGCACACCCGGCCGACGTAGCACCAGCCACGCCACAAACGCCACAATTGGCAGGACCAGCAAATTGCCCCATGCGGTAAATTCCATATCTTCATTGTCGCGAAGGCCGCTCGCGTTGGCAATGAAAAAAACAAACGTCTTGACGTTTCTCGCGCAGAGTTCTATCCTGTGTTGAACGAAGGAGCATTTATGAACATTCGCATTGGACACGGTTATGATTCTCACCGCTTCGAAGGCCCCGGCCCGCTGATCCTCGGCAGTCTGGACATTCCCCACGAGCAAGGCTTTTCGGCCCACTCGGACGGCGACGTAGTTCTTCACGCGGTCACCGACGCAGTTCTCGGCGCGCTCGCGGCCGGCGATATTGGCGAGCACTTTCCCGACACCGACCCTGCCAACAAAGGTCAATCCAGCGATGCGTTTTTGCGTCATGCCATGAATCTTGCGGCCATGCGCGGCTTCCGCGTGGGGAACCTCGACGTGACGATCCTCGCCGAAGTGCCCAAGCTTTCGCCGCACAAACAGCCCATGGCCGAAGCCATCGCCGAACTGCTATGCGTGGACGTGTCCCACGTTTCGATCAAGGCCAAGACGAACGAACGGATGGGGTTTGTCGGCCGACGCGAAGGGATCGCCGTGATGGCGAGCGTGCTGATGATGGGCGACGTAAACTGAACTTTTTTTTCGTTTCCGGGTAAAACCCCAGCGAACCTGCCTATAATACGATATCACTTTCAAAACCCCTTACCAAGGAGATTCACATGAGTTACAAACGTTCCGAGATCCTAGGCTGTCAAAGTTGCCCCGTCCAAGTGGAAGTTCTGCGCGCCTGCGACTGCACTCCCAGCTCGATTCAGTGCTGCGGGCAACCTATCACGACCCTCGACGAAAAAACGGCCGATGCTTCCACCGAAAAGCATGTGCCCGTGATCGAAAAAGTCGACGGCGGCTACAAGGTCACGGTTGGCTCGACGCTGCACCCGATGGCCGACGACCACTACATTGAATGGATCGAGTTGACCGTAGGCAGTCTCGTCCAACGCAAATATCTCACTCCTGGCGATGAGCCGGTGGCCTGTTTTGCGGTTTGCTGCGACTGCGGCGCCACCCCCACCGCTCGCGAACACTGCAACAAGCACGGCCTGTGGAAAGCATAGACACGGCCGGATCTGAAATCCAAGTTTCTATAAAAAAACCGCCCCATGCGTGAGGCGGTTTTTTTGTATCGATTGGTGATAAAATCAGGCGTAAGCGAGTTTCCCTTTGGGTTCAGGAATTGCACGACCTGTTTCCGTGGCCGTCTCAATCCATTCCTGAATGACCTGTTCCACATTCGCAAGTGCTTCACTCTTGGTCTTGCCATCGGCCATACAGCCGGGAAGCTCTGGGACTTCCGCCAAGTACGCGTCATCCTCGTCGCTCCAATAAATGATGATTTCATATTTCGTGTTCATGTCAATCTCCAAGTCGTAATTTGTATTGCAGGATCATGTTTCTCACCTGCTTGACCTGATAGGCTTTTGCCTTGCTCTTCTTAGCTTGTATATTAATGATTTCTTCGACTCCTGTCATTGTAAAAATACGATGACTTCCACGAATTCGTTCTTCAAATCCAAGGCGCCCTAGAAGGGAACACAACTCTTCGAATGATATATTTGCGTCTGAGCGTCCCATCAAGATGCGTTCATACAGTTTGTCGTATTTTCCCATGAAAGAAAATCCTCCTATTCAACTTTCGTTGCACACGATTTCAAACCTGTACCTCTCAAAAGATCGTATCCGATATATAGAAAATCCTCCACAAGTTTCTATAAAAAAACCGCCCCATGCGTGAGGCGGTTTTTTTGTATCGATTCGATTCGAGTTACGCTTGCATGTCGGCGAAGACTTCAGCGTACCAAGCGTGGATTTCCTCGTCGGAAATCGACGTGGTGCGGCCTGTTTCGTATTCGGCTTCGACCAGATCGCGAATCGCCAAAAGGCGCGGGTCGCTCTTGGGAACGTCGACCTTGTAGTTTTTGTCGATCCAGTGCTTCAGGCCAGCTGCGCCCGACTTGTCGGTGATGGCGACCTCTACGGGACGATTGAGAATGTTCTGCGTGTCGAACGCGGAGTAGATTTCCTCGCTCTTGAGCAGGCCGTCGGCGTGGATGCCCGCGCGCGTCGTGTTGAAATCGCGACCAACGAGCGGGTAGTTTGTGGGGATGTCGTGGCCGATGACGTTCGTGAAGTAGTCGGCGATTTCGGTGATGACGGCGTAGTTCACGCCTTCACCGCTGGCGGACACTTCGCGCATCTGGGCGGCCTCGATGACCATCGCCTCGAGCGGCGTGTTGCCGGTGCGCTCGCCGATGCCGAGCAGGCTCGAGTTACAGCTCGCACAGCCATACAGCCATGCGGCCGAGGGATTGATGACCACCTTGTGGAAGTCGTTGTGGCCGTGGAATTCCAGCAGCTCGCCCGGCACACCCGCATCGTGGATCAGGCCGTGAACGATGCGCGGGATACTGCGCGGTAGCGATGCGTTGGCCCATGGCACGCCATAGCCCATCGTGTCGCAAATTCGGATTTTTATGTCGATGCCGCTTTCTTCGCGGAGTTTCATCAGCTCGATCGCGAACGGAATAACGAAGCCGTAGAAGTCGGCGCGGGTGATGTCTTCAAAGTGGCAACGCGGGCGGATGCCTTCTTCGAGTGCGCTGCGGACGACGTCGAGATATTGCTCGAGCGCCTGGCGACGATCCTTATGGAGCTTGAGGAAAATGTGGTAGTCGCTGCAGCTGGTGAGGATGCCGGTCTCGGGGAGTTGCATGTCCTTCACGAGTTTGAAGTCGTTCTTGACCGCGCGGATCCAGCTGGTGACTTCGGGGAATTTGGCGCCCACTTCGAGACATTTTTCCACGGCGAGGCGGTCTTTTTCCGAATAGAGGAAGAATTCACTCATGCGGATCAGGCCGCTGCCGTTGTCCATTTTCGCCATCAGCTTGTACAGCTCGACGATTTGCTCAATCGTATACGGCGGACGGGCCTGTTGGCCGTCGCGGAAGGTCGTGTCGGTAATCCAGATGTCCTTGGCGGGTTTCATCGGCACACTGTCGGCCTCGAATGGCAACTTCGGCAATTCTACATACGGAAATACGTCGCGGTAGAGTTCGGGCTCGCTGATGTTCTGAAGGGGGAATTTCGTCGTGTCGGTCATTGTGTCTCCTTGGTTGCGTCTTGACGGTAAGTGCCCACTCGCTACCCGCTCCGGCCCTGCTGTCGAAATCGAACTGCAATGGGACCAAATCAGGAACAAAGTGAACGGATTCTGTTACGTTGAGTGGTCTATTATAGCAGAATTCTGGATTTTTTCAATACCCTGTTTGCCAATCTCCCTCAAATCCATATTTGTCAACAGAATATCACAAGCCATAACATATTTGTACAAAAGGAATTAGGAGCGAGTCTTACTCTTCAGAAAATACAGCTTTGCCATCGACCATCTTCACATCACCATCGGCGACATATTGGATGGCTTCGGGGTAGGCGTAGCACTCCTGCTCGAAAACGCGCTTGGCGAGCATTTCGGGCGTTCCGACGGGGTTTACGCGGACGGTGCGCTGGAGAATGATCGGGCCGGCGTCATATTCATTCGTCACAAAGTGAACGGTACACCCGCTTTGCAGATCGCCGGCGGCGATGATTGCGCGGTGGACGTTCATGCCGTACATTCCCTTGCCGCCATACTTCGGCAGCAGCGCGGGGTGAATATTCAGCACCCGGCCGGTGTAGGCGTCGGGGATGATCCACTTGCTCAGGAACCCTGCCATGAGGACCAATTCGGCCCCGGCAGCGTCAAGAATCGCGCGAATCGCGTCGGAATAGTCTTCCAGGCGCTCTTCGCCGTAGGTGGAGTATTCGACGAGATGGACATCCAGCCCGCGGGCGCGGCAGCGTTCGATGCCGTCGCATTCCCGGCTGGCGATGACCGTGACAACCTCGGCGATAAGCTCCCCCGCTTCGATCTTGTCGAGAAGGTTCAGGAGTGTTCTGCCGCCGCCGCTGAGGAGAACCCCCAGCTTAATTTTTGCCTTGTCAGTCATCGATATCCTTGTTCTCTCTTGTAAAATTCTCGATTGGAATCCGTATTTGGATCAACACGCCTGGAGGGATTCGAACCCCCAACCCTCGGTTCCGAAGACCGATGCTCTATCCAGTTGAGCTACAGGCGCGTGAAGCGGGAAGTCTACCGTTTTGATGGGCAGATTGCAACCCGCAGTGTTCTATTCGGCCTGGGTCTCGACGAAGAACTCGGCCGCCTTCATTCCGTCAATCGCCGAGGAAACGATGCCGCCGGCATAGCCCGAGCCTTCGCCACACGGGAAGAGCCCCGCCGCCGTGGTCGATTGCTGGGTTTCGTCGCGCAGAATTCGCACTGGTGCGCTCGAACGCGTTTCCGCGCCATAGAGCAGAATGCTGTCGAAGTCCACTCCGCGCATTCCGCGCAGCATTTTCGACAGGGTCGCCTGGAGCGTTCCGACGACAAATTTCGGCAGTACGTCGCGCAGGTTCGCCGCGGCTGCCCGCGTGCAGCTGCGCTCGCGCGGGAGGTCGGTTGCGTCCATGCCAGCGAGGAATTCGGGCATCCGCTGGACGGGCAGTGCATAGTTTTCGCCAGCGGCCTTGAAGGCGCGCTGTTCCATGTCGCGCTGGAATTCGATCCCAGCCAGCTCGGCCGGCACGCCTTGAGCGGTATAGCGCACGAAGTCTTTCTCGCCGACAGGCACGAGGAACGCCGCGTTGCCCCAGCCGGAGTTCCGCGCGTGATAGCTCATGCCGTTGGTCGTGATTTCGCCCTCGGAATTGCTGCACGCGATCACTTCGCCGCCGGGACACATGCAGAAGCTGTAGCATGCGCGGGTCGATTTTTCTTCGCGCCGTGTGAGGCGGAAGCTCGCGGCGGGCAGGCCCGGGTGGTCCCACCAGCGGCCATATTGACTGCGGGCGATTTGGTCTTGCGGGATTTCCGCACGAACGCCCACGGCGAAGGGTTTGGCCTCGAGGGCCACGCCGCAATCGTGCAACATCGTATAGACGTCGCGGGCGCTATGGCCGACGGCGAGGAAGCAGGCATCGGTGTCGATTTCTTCGCCGTTGATCTGTACGCCGACGAGCTTGCCGTCTTCGAGGATCACACATTCCATGCGCGTGTTGAATCGCACCTCGCCGCCGAGGGATTCGATGCGGGTGCGCAGTGCGGGGATCACTTTGCGAAGGACATCCGTGCCGACGTGGGGGTCGGACGCGGTGAGGATCTCGGCTGGCGCGCCACATTCAACGAGGACTTCGAAGAAGCGTCGCAACCGCTTGCGGTCTTTGCTGCGTGCGGTGAGTTTGCCATCGGAAAACAGCCCCGCGCCGCCTTCACCGTAGAGCGTGTTGGATTCGGTGTCGAGTGCGCCGGCATTCCAGAATTTCGCGACCTTGCGGCTACGTTCGTCGGTGGAGTCGCCGCGCTCGATCACCAGCGGTTTCGCGCCCGCTTCGGCGAGAGTCAGTGCCGCGATCAGGCCCGCAGGCCCCGCGCCAACCACGATCGGCCGTTTCTGCGGAGCAATTGTCGCCAGAGAATAGGCCTCCAGCGCATCAGGTGCGGGGGCCGAATTTTTTACCATGGAGCAGTCGAAATCGTCGCCGACTTCGATCTCCAGCTGATAAATCCACGCCGGCGGGAAGGCAGCACTCCGTGCATCGACGCTACGGCGGAGGACTTCGACGCCCCTCGCCCGGCCGGTAAGCGCTTTCTGTACAGCGTCTTGGAGATCGGCGTCCGTGTGGTCCAGTTTCATACGCAATTGGTTGAGTCTAATTTTCATGCGCGTATGATACCCGATCTTCCCTATGTTTGCCAACATTCTCATATCGAACGGCAGAACGCTTGATTCCGCTGCGCCAAATTCGTACAATAACCTGATAATACAGCTTCAAAGTTGCTTCCCTTTCCCATCACCGAAGACAAAGGACGCCAAGGATGGCCAAACGTAAAATCACAGACGACGGACCGTCACTGTTCGGCGGCGCAACCCCCGGCGCACCAGTTGAGTCGAAGGACCCCGCCCCCGCCGCAGACGCTCCGGCTGAAATCGAATCCGCTCCCGCGCCCAAGAAAAAGGCGGGCAAGAAAAAGAAGTACGCCACCGCCGAGTCAATGGCCAAGGCGCAGAAGAGTATTTCCGTCAGCGAGTTCTTCGTCAAGAACCGCCACCTCCTCGGGTTCGACAATCCGCGCAAGGCACTTTTGACGACGGTGAAAGAGGCCGTCGACAATTCACTCGACGCGTGCGAAGAGGCCGGGATTCTGCCCGAGATCAAAGTCGAAATCAAGCAGCTCGCCGAGACGCACTATCTCGTCGCGGTCCAGGACAACGGCCCGGGCATCGTCAAGGCGCAGATTCCGAACATCTTCGGACGGCTACTCTATGGCAGCAAGTTTCACCGTCTTCGCATGAGTCGCGGCCAGCAAGGCATCGGCATTTCGGCGGCGGGCATGTACGGCCTGCTGACCACCGGCCAGCCCGTACGGATCGTCTCGAAGATCGGCAAAAAGCGCGACGCGCACCACTATGTCCTGAAGATGGACACGAAGAAGAACAAGCCCGACATCATCTCTGATACGGTGATTGAGTGGGATGCAGATCACGGCACGCGCGTCGAGATCGAGCTGGAAGCGAAGTACCTCCGCGGCCGCCAGAGCGTCGACGAGTACATCCGCCAGACCGCCGTCGCCAACCCTCACGTCACCTTCCACTATACCACGCCCGACGGCCGATACGAAAACTACAACGCCGCCGTGCAGGAGTTGCCGCCGATCCCCAAAGAGGTCAAGCCCCACCCCCACGGCATCGAACTCGGCGTGCTCATCAAGATGCTCCAGGACACGCCGGCCAAGAGTCTCCAGCAATTTTTCACGACTGAATTTTCGCGCGTCACCCCCAAGGTGGTCGGGGAGATTGTCAAGCTCGCGGGCAGCGGCCTGACGCCCAAGACGCGCCCCACGCGCATCGACGGCCAGCTCGCCAAGGCACTCTACGACGCGATCGACAAGACGAAAATCCTTGCGCCGTCCACCAACTGCGTCGTGCCCATCGGCGAGGACGAGTTGATTCGCGGACTCGAATCGGTGGTGAATGCTGACTTCTACGTTGCCGTTTCGCGTCGCCCATCGGTCTATCGCGGCAACCCGTTCGTGATCGAAGCCGCGCTTGCCTATGGCCGTAAGGAAACCCCCGAGCAGAAAAAGAAGCGCCTCGAAATCGAAGTGGACAACGACGGCAAAGACAAGAGCAACGACACGACGAGCCTCGCCAACGTCCTGCGCTTGGCGAACCGCGTGCCGCTGCTCTATCAGGCCGGCGCGTGTGCGATCCACAAATCCATCGTGCAGACGAATTGGAAATCCTACGGCCTCCAACAGGCCCGCGGCGCACTGCCCAGCGGCGAGGTCACCATCGTCGTCCACATGGGCAGCGTGTGGGTGCCGTTTACTTCGGAAGCAAAAGAGGCGCTCGCGTCCTACCCCGAAATCGTCAAAGAGCTGAAACTCGCGCTGCAGGAATGTGGGCGCAAGCTCGGCCAGCACATCCGCAAAACCGTCCGCCTCAAGCAGGAACTCAAAAAACGGTCCTACATTGAGAAATACATCCCTGCCATCGGCGAGGCCCTGCGCGACATCCTCGAACTCAAGGACAGCGAAGTCGACGACGTCTGCTTCAACCTCAAAGACGTCCTCGAAAAATCGAGAAAAATGTAGCGACGAACTCCATCGAATCAAATCAGGGCGGACCATGTGTCCGTCCTTTTTTATAAACTCACACGATCCCCTATAAAATCCAAATCCAAAGGTGCCGTGGGCTGTGGGCCTTTTCCTTTTTATGTGTCATCCTGAGCGAAGCGAGCTTGCGAGCGAAGCCGAAGGACCTCCCGACGTAATGAAATCCGCAAGTTGCGATGAGACACGATTTGGTGTTTACCCTGTGCCGTAGGGGCGAAAAATCTTTCGCCCATGGTTTTACTCTTCCTCGTCGGAGGTTTTTTTATGTTTGCGGGCGTAGTTCACGAGTTCGTCGGCGCGTTCGTTGCCGGGGTTGCCAGCGTGACCTTTGACCCAGTGCCATTTAATCTCATGCTCCTTGGCCAGCGCGTCAAGTTCGCGCCAGAGGTCTTCGTTCTTGACGGGTTTCTTCGCGGCCGTCTTCCCCCCCCGCCGCTTCCAGTTCACCAGCCAGCCGTCGACAAACGCCTTCTGAATATACTGCGAATCGGTGTGAAACTCCACCACGCACGACACCTTGAGCGATTCGAGCGCGCGGATCGCCGCCAGAAGTTCCATGCGGTTGTTCGTGGTCGCCTTCTCGTGGCCGAACAGCTCGCGGGTCGTTTGATGGTCCATGGAAATCAGGACCGCCGCCCAGCCGCCCGGGCCAGGGTTCGGCGCGCATCCACCATCACTATAGATATGTACAATCGGTTTTGTCATCTCAGTTTCACCAATTCTGGGTAAATGTCATGCTTGGGCTTGTCAAGTGGCCGAAAATATCCTTTGATACAATTGGCATTGCGAACACAAAGCTGGATGTGATTTTTCTCATTAAACCCAGCTCCTGAATATAATTCATGCCCTTCCTGAAAGACACCGCGAACGACATCATAGGGTGGTTCTTTTAAATCGCGGAGAGTGGAATGCATGAATTCAATTACAGCACAATCAAGATAGCGGAAAAGAATATCTTCTGCAGGGAAATGGTTTGTATTTTTCGGAAGAGATAAACCATCGCGCTCACAACTTTCTTCCAAAGCATGATGGGCATCTTTGAGCAATGCAAGACTATGAAAATCCAAGAGATCGAAACAGCGCATGGGTTGAATAATTGCACCAAGAACGGCAGGGTCTGTAATTCCCTTTTTCTTGCGAGCAAAATCCATTGCACGATCAGGACTATTTTCCCAGAAATAAACCCCATGGCCGAGCCAATCATATTCTTGGGGCTTGGGTTCCAAGCCTATTCTAGAGCTTCCCAAAACACGCTCGGCAACATCTTTTTCACACCCATGAAATCCGAGAAGTAAAGACGGATACAATTTGTACATAACTTATCCCCCGTAGACTTTTCGGAGATTCCCTTTTTCCGTCACAATTCCGGCACGATACAATGCAGCCCGCGCAGCTTTGGGAGAAACATTGTTCTTCTTATACTGCTCACGCAGTGCCTTCCGAAGGTGTTCATATTCGCTTTTAGTCATTGACTTTCTCCTTCTGTCTGCATTATAGCAAACAGAACCCGCACTGTCAATGCGGATGTTCGCTGACGGCGTTGCGGTTCCAGCCAGGGATTTCAACGGTCACGTCCCCCGCCACCACGGCCAAACACGCCAAGCGACTGGTGGGCGTACAGCCCGGCGCAAGGTCGCACTGGTCGAGTTCTTCGTCGGTGGCCTCGGACAGATTGTCCATGCCTTCGCGAACAATTACGTGGCACGTCGCACACGCGCCGATGCCACCGCAAGCGTGTTCGATCATGATGTCGTTGGCGAGCGCGATGTCGAGAATGGACCCCGGCGCGCCGTGGCGGCCATAGGGAAACTCGGCCGGATCGACCTCGACGCTCTTGCCCAGCGGCTGAAATGTGACGGTGTATGTTGCCATGCTATTCGCCGTGGGATCCGCAGCCTTCGCAGTCATTCAATTTTTCACAGCAACGAGGCGAGTGCAGCTCGGCCTTGTCGGTGCGCCCTTCGAGCTTCTTCTGGAAATCTTCGATCGCGGCCTTGATCGCATCCTCGGCCAAAACCGAACAGTGCTTTTTCACCGGCGGCAGCTCCAGTTCCTCGGCGAGGTGAACATTTTGAATCGCCATCGCCTCGTCGAGCGTTTTGCCCTTAAGCCACTCCGTCGCGAGCGAGCTGGACGCAATCGCCGACCCGCAGCCGAAGGTCTTGAACTTCGCGTCCTGGATCACGCCCTGGTCGTCGACGAGGATTTGCAATTGCATCACGTCGCCACACTCGGGCGAGCCAATCACGCCCGTGCCGACGTGAGGATCGTCGCCATCCATCGTGCCAACGTTTTTGGGATTGGTGAACAGCTCGAGAACTTTTTCAGAATATTGCAGCATGGAATTGCTCCTTAGAGAGTGTAGATTAGTCGGCTTGGGCCCAGTCGGTGTCGCCGGTCGTATTGTCGCGCAACGCCATGTCATAGAGCGGGCTGAGTTCGCGCAACTCGCGCACGGCCGTGGCGACCTTTTCGACGACGTAGTCAATTTCGGCCAAATCATTATAGCAGCCGAGACTGAAGCGTAGCGAGCTGTGGGCCAAAATGTCTGGCACGTCCATGGCCCGCAGTACGAAGCTCGGTTCGAGTGACGCGCTCGTACACGCCGAACCGCTGGACACCGCAATGTCGCGCAGTTTGAGCATCAGCGATTCGCCCTCGATGTAGCCAAACGACAGGTTCGCCGTGTTGCACAACCGCTCGGTTTTGTGGCCGTTGCGCTTGACATAATCGACGTTCTGCAAGATACCCTGCTCGAGATGATCGCGCAGATGGCGCAGCTTGGCGACGTTGTTTTCCATCTCGGCCGCAGCGAGTTCACACGCCTTGGCGAAGCCGACGATGCTCGGTGTGTTCAGTGTGCCGCTACGCATATTGCGCTCGTGGCCGCCGCCGTGGGTCTGGATCGCTAGGCGTACGCGCGGGTCGCGTCGGCGAACATAAAGCGCGCCGATGCCCTTGGGGCCGTACATCTTGTGGCTTGAAAAGCTCAACAGATCGACGGCCATCTCGTTGACATTGAAGGGGATCTTCGAGATGCCCTGCGTCGCGTCAGTGTGGAAAAACAGGTGCGAGTGAAGCCGCGCACGATATTCCCGCACGACCTTGCCGATTTCGGCGATGGGGTGAACCGCGCCCGTCTCGTTGTTGGCGAGCATCAACGTCACGAGGACGGTGTCCTCCCGGATTTCATCAGCGACCTGCTGCGCAGAAACGCGCCCCTCAGTATCGGGCTTGAGATAGGTGACCTCATAGCCCTTGGTTTCGAGATATTTGCAGGTGTCGAGGACGGCCTTGTGCTCGGTCATGCAGGTGATGATGTGTCCGCCGTCGGGCGCGTACATCTCGCAGATGCCCTTGATCGCAAGGTTGTCGCTCTCGGTCGCGCCCGAGGTGAATACGATTTCCTGCGGCGAGGCACCGAGAAGATTCGCGATGGTCTCGCGCGATTCGGCGACGGCGGTTTCCGCCTTCCAGCCAAAGACGTGGCTGCGGCTGGCGGCGTTGCCAAAGTCTTCGCAGAACCAGGGCTTCATCGCCTCGAACACGCGCGGGTCAACGGGCGTGGTCGCGTTATAGTCCATGTAAATCGGTAATTTCATTGGTATTATTCAGCCTTGGGGAGCGGCGGGATTTGCCCGGCGGTCTCCTCCATAATGTCTTTGAGTGTCAGTGTGGTCAAAAAGTCGCGAATGTGGCGGTGAACCCGGTGAATCGGGTCGCGAATCGGGCAGGTGTCGCGCAGATCGCATGTGTTGGTGGGATCGTCATCGTCGATCTTGTTGGTGATGCATTCGGCGAGCTTCATCGGGCCCTCGAGCGCTTCCATCAAGCCGACAAAATTCACGTTGGCCGGGTCGCGGTCAATGGAATAGCCGCCCTTGGCACCCCGCACAGATGTAACGTATCCCGACGCACACAGCGTCTTGAGAACATTCATCAGCAGCGCGTGAGGAACCATATATTCTTCGGCAATCTCACGGGCAGAAGCAAGTTTTCCATCTGCCAGGCGCGCAAGATGCAACATCGCAATGATTCCGTATCCCGTCTTCTTTGTCATCGATAGCATGGTGTTCCCCCAAAAAGTGTCTCCGTCCCAATTAGGACTTCCAATAGTCCTATATAAATATAGTACCTCTGGTTGTCTATTTCAACCGGATTTCTCGAATTCCATTACAAAATCCCGCCCTTTCCCATTCGGGACATTCGTTGGGAACTCCATTCGACAAGGAACATTGGACAGACCAATTGGATATTGGTATACTTCAATTAGATTGAAATCGCGATCAGGCCCACAGGAGTCTCCCATGTCAGACCCAGACAACAAGCAAGCGCCCGAAACTCAAATCGTAGAAAAAGTTCTCGTCGTCAAAGAAGTCGAGCGCTCGACCATCCGTCCGCTTACGATCCTCGCGGCGGTTCCTTTGGTTTGCCTGCTTGTGATCAGCGTTGTTCAGTGGAGTGTGTGGCCGTTTTTGTTCTCGTCAATGGGTCTGGCGGCCTATCTCCTGCTTCAGCGTCAAATTCTGGATCGCCTCTCGCACGGTGTACGAGTTGTGGCCTTGGTCGAAGAACCCATCCCCGGCACGATTTCGGATTGCACAACGTGCCCCATGCTCGCGAGTCCCGAAGAGATGGAAGAACCGGCCGACGAAGAAGATGACTCTTCGGGTGACAATGCACACTGGTCCGAAGAACCCTACCCCGACCCCGACGAAGCTCTCTCCGCAGAAAGCGCCTAAGCGGGTCGCTATTTGACGGTCTCGCGCTGTTCGGCGCAGAGAAGTGTATTTCGCAGGAGGACCTGAACGGTAATCGGTCCCACGCCGCCAGGAACAGGAGTAATCGCGCTGGCCCGCTCGGCCGCCGATTCATAGTCCACATCGCCCGTGGTGACGATTCGTTTGCCCTCGGGCCCAACAACGGGTTTGCGCTCTTCATCGAGGACCGCGCATCCCTGCTCGTTGAGTACGGCCGGAATTCGATTGATTGCCACGTCAAGGACAATCGCGCCGGACTTGATCCACTCTCCCGGAATCAACGGACGCAGATCTGGCGTTTCCCCATCGCGGGCGCCACGTTTCCACGCGCCATACTTCGCGCCGCTCACACCCGCCGCCACAATCAAAATATCGGCCTCGCGCACATGGGATTCGAGATCGCGCGTCGCCACATGACACACCCGCACCGTCGGCGCTTCGGTCGCGCTGGCGAGCAGCAGCATGGCGATGGGCTTGCCGACGATTTCGCTGTGGCCGATGATGACGGCCTCTTTGCCGGCGAGGGTTCCGCCGTAGGTGCGCAGCAGTTTGACCACGGCCATCGGCGTACACGGCGCGGGCGATCTGGTGCCGCGATAGTAGAGCTTGCCGAGATTTTCGGGATGAACCCCTTCGACGTCTTTCGCGGGCGGAATCGCCATTTGCATCGCGTGGGTATCAATCCCTGCCGGCAGCGGCATCTGGAGAATCACGCCGTCAATGTCGTCATCAGCGCCAATCTCCGCGAGCGCATTGCGGATGTCCGCTTCGCTGGCAGACTCGGGAAGGCAGCGCAATTGGTAATTGATGCTGGCGGCAGAGGCCGCGCGGGCCTGGCTGTCGGTATAGACTTTGCTCGATGCACTCTCGCCGACCTGGAGCGCAATCAATGCCGGACGGCGACCTTCGCGCGCGAGAAAGGCCTCGGCGCGGGTGCGGATTTTTTCACGGAGTTCTCCCGCGATCACGGTGCCATCGATTCGTTGTGCGGTCATTGTGAGTCTCCCGTCAAGCGGTGAAGAAGGTCGCGTGTGGTCGCATCGTCAATTTGGCCGTTGCGGTTGGCCAGTGCGCAACAGGCTTCCCCGAGCGCCCGATAGAGCGTGTTCATCTCGGGCAGATCGGCAAGCGCGTCGGTGTGGTGCGAAAGGGTTTCCCCGTCGCCGCGGGAAATTGGCCCGGTGAGGGCTTCGCCGCCGCGAGCGAGTGTGTTGCGCAGGGTTGTTTCGAGAATCGGTGCCATCGCCGCACGAGACTGCTCGGGCGTCATGCCGCACGACCCGTAGAGCTGTTCGGCCGCGTCGAGAATCACAGTCATGTAGTTGCAGCACATCACGGCGGCGGCATGATAGCGCGTCTTGGCTCCGGCGGGCAAAACCGACAGCGTTCCGCCAAGGCCCTCGACGAGACTCGCCGCTTCGCGCTGGGCGCGGTCATCGCCTTCAAAGAACCACGGCGTCGTCGCCAATGCCGCAAGGCCCTCTTGGACACTCGGGAACGTTTGCAGCGGATGGACCGAACCGACCGCGCATCCGGCATCGCTCGCGGCCGAGAGAACCTCCAGCCCCAGTGCGCCGCTGCAATGCAGGACCACCGGCGAGGCCGTCAGTGCGCCCGACGCCGCCAGCGCCGTCACTGTTTCCGCAATACAATCGTCGCGGGTCGTGACCAGAACGACCGCATCGGGCGAGAGTGCCCCAACCGATTTGCCGCCCGCGACCTCTCGCGCCGAGACCGTCTGCAGGACACATCGCGAGTCCAAGGCCGCCGCGAGCGTTCCGCCGAGACGTCCGAGACCGACGATCAAAACTTGGGTAGAAGTTTCCATTGCCATAGAATACGATTTCCTAGGCAGGTTTGCAACTCGACACTTGACACCCTCGGGGCCATTCCATACAGTACGGTATCCTCATTCACAATATTCTGGAAAGGAACGCACGATGAAACACGCCCGCCTGACTCTTTTGACCCTTTTCCTCGCAGCCTCTCTATCCGTTGCTGCATTGCCCAAGGGTCCTGAACTGAATATTCCCGATGCCGTTGCAAGCCTGACGTCGACCCACAAAGCTCAAATTGCAAATCGCGTCGCCCACTGGGCAGGCCTGATAAAAACCGCACTCTCGGCCTCAACCATGATTGAAATTCGCGACACCATACTCTCCAAACGGGATCTGACCCTGCGTAGCGCATCGGTCTATCGCGAAGCCTATGTCGCCGAGCTGGTCAAACAAATCGCCCCACTGCTCGAGGCCAAGGCGCTTCCCGCCGACAGCCCCAAATTACAATGGATCAAGCAGATCAATATCGCCATTCTGTTCTCGAAACTTCCCCAGGCCAACGCGTTGGATGTCCAGGTCAAACTGCTCTCCATGCCCCAAAAGGCGATGCAGCTGATGGGCCTGCGCGGACTCGCGCGCCAAAAGAAGAATCTCTTTCGCGGCGAGACCTTCACCACGATCACTGCGGCGATGTCCAAAACCCTTCCTACGGAAACCAACCCGCTGATCCTCAGCGCGTGCTGCGACGTTCTCAATCTTTCGCGCAGTGATGCCAAGACCCTGCTCGCGCCCAAGCGCGCTGCTGTCGCCCAAGCCGCCACGGCCACCATGGTCCAAGTGGTCGCCCGCCTGCGCGCAAATCTCAGTAGCGGAAAAATTGCGTTTGATCCCAGCGCGCCAACGTCTGCCGCCGCGGCAAAGACTGCCCTGAAGACCCTTCGCGACAACATGTCCGTCCTGACGGGCAAGCCCGCAACCACACAGGCGCTGCAATTGACCATGGACGTCGCCGACGGTGCCCTGATCGCGTACGAAGCCGGGCTCGACCAAGGCGAAAAATCGAACCTTGCCGCCACGTCGGCCGCCGTACTCGTCGAAGTCGAATCCGCGTTCGTGTTCCTCAGCAAGAAGAGCAAAAACTACATCGGAAGCGCACTGCGGACCAGAAGCATCGACGAACGCCTTCCCAACGTAGGAGAGGCCGTCGTGGACAAATGGGCCGACGAGCTGAAAGGCTTCGGCATCACAGGCCCGAGCGCTGTAAAATAAACGACACCGTCTGACATACATCGAATTTGTCTGACATACATCTGGCTTCCCTCGGGGAGCCAGTTTTTTTATGGTCCATGGACAATGATTGAATAGAAAAGTGTCCCGATCGTCTCAATGATTCACTCGGCTGGACCTCGATAACTCACCCGATTGGATCGGACTTGTCTTTGCCCTGAAAGGGCAACAGTATTTAGCCGGGGGCGTAAGCCCCCGGTAGTGGGCGCCAAAAAGCCGGGGCCTTAGTTTCTTGGAGGGAGCTTGCGACCGGAAAGACTAAGGCAAGCCCCGGTGTATTTTTACAAGCCCCGAAAGAGGGAAAGTAGAATGTAGGAAGGACGTTTCTTTCGCCCCTTCGGGGCTCTATTCTTTTTGCCGCTTTCCGGGGGCTTACGCTCCAGGCTAAATCCTTTCGCACCTCCGGCGCTCGATACAACCTTGTCGCATAATCAGTTCACCCTACTCTGCCATGATGTCTGGAGTCCCTAGCGCTTGCGGTCGAAGCGATTGCCGGGCGATTGCGCGACCAGGCCACGCAGAACCAGCATCGTCATTTCACTCGCGACATCGCCGGGCGAAATCTCGCTGCGGGCGACCAGTTCATCCAGGCGCAATCCGCCCTCGGCGAGCAGGCTATATAACACCGCCTGACGCGGGGGCAGGTCCTGCGGCGTGGGTGCTATCTCGGGCGCGGGCTCGCCGTCGGGCTGGAAGGCTTCGCCCACGTCCCCCAGGCCGTTGAGGATGTCGTCGAGGTCGGCCACGAGACACGCACCGTCCCGCAGCAGTTGCAACGTCCCCGCCGATGTCGGTGAATCGACCCGGCCGGGAACCGCGAAGACGTCACGCCCCTGCTCAGCCGCCTCCCGCGCCGTAATCAACGCTCCACTCGGAAGCGCCGCCTCGACCACCAGCGTCCCAAGGCTCATGCCAGAAATGATGCGGTTACGCATGGGAAAGTTTCCGCTCAGCACGGCCGTCCGCATGGGCAATTCACTCACAAGCGCGCCGCGACCCTCGGCGACGATTTCCTCGAAGAGGTCTGCATTTTCGGGCGGGTAGACATGCCCGAGGCCGCATCCCATCACCGCGACCGTCCGTCCGCCCGTTCGCAAGGCTCCACGATGGGCGGCGGTGTCAATCCCGCGCGCACCGCCAGAAATCACCGTCAATCCCGCGCGCGCAAGCAGGCCGCCAAATCGCTCGGCTTGCTCCATGCCATAGTGGCTACAGCGGCGTGAGCCGACCACCCCGATGCTGGAGACGTCTTCGGGAGACATCTCACCGCGGACCCAGATCACTGGCGGCGGGTTGGGGATGGTTTTCAGAGCGGCAGGATAGCGCTCGTCGCCGAAACAAATCACGGCCGCGCCAGCCTCTGTGGAAATCGCAAGCTCTTCCTCAACGTCCGATTCGCTTACGTCCGCGATGGCCGCTGCCGTTTTTGGTCCCACGCCCCGGACACTTTGCAGCACACCTGCGCTACAGGTCGAGACGGCCTCGGGCGAGCCGAAATGCTCGACCAGCGCGGCATAGGTCTTTGCGCCCACGCCGTCGGCGAGAGCGAGGCGGAGGACTTGGGCGGCGGACTGGCTGTGATTCATACAATTCATTACAATGTACCTTTCGTTTCAGGACTTTTTGGTCGTTTGGGGATTTTTTTTTGGAAAACCCGTAGACATCGCGGCGGCAACTCCCTATAATCTCTGCCCAGTTAGGAATTGAACCTCAAGCAAGGAGTTATCTTCATGCCCAAGCCAAGACGCCGCCGTAAAATCGGCTCCAAGAAGCGCCGCGAACGCCGCAACCGTCGCAAGAAGAAATAATATTCACTCTTCTTGGGACTTGCGAGCCCGTGCTTGCTTCTCATGACAGAGCGATCGAAATCTTCGCGAAACGATCTAAGCAACCCCGAGACTCTCGGGGTTGTTTTCGTGCGCAAGGGAATTTCGGCCCAGGAAATTTTTCACCCCGCACCGGACGCTCCGATGCGGGGTGATTGTATTTAGTTTCCGATGGCTTTGGAGCCGATATCGCGACGGACATAGGCGCCGTCGAAGTGGATTTTGTCAACTGCTTCGTAGGCCTTGGCCTGGGCCTCTTCGAGGGTATCGCCCAGGGCCGTCACGCCCAAGACGCGGCCGCCGTTGCACAGCAGATCTCCATCGACACTCATAATGGTGCCCGCGTGGAACACCTTGACGTCTTCGAGCGCATCAGCGTCGGCGACGCCGGTGATGGGGCGACCCTTTTCATAGGGGCCGGGATAGCCTTCAGCGGTCATCACGACGCAGACCGACGGGCGCGGGTCATATTCGATCTCGATTTCGTCGAGTCGATGTTCCGCCGTCGCCAGAAGAATCTCCAGCAGGTCGCCTTTGATCCGCATCACGGCCGGTTGGCATTCGGGGTCGCCGAAGCGGCAATTGAATTCGATCACCTTCGGGCCGCCGGGCGTGAACATGACGCCCGCGTAGAGCAGGCCTTCATAGCGGCCAAAGTCGCGACGCATCGCGTCGACGATCGGCACGAGGATTTCGCGTTCGATCCGGTCCATTTCGTCGGGGCCGACGATGGGCACCGGGCTGTACGCGCCCATGCCACCCGTGTTCGGGCCGGTGTCCCCTTCGCCGATGGGCTTGTGGTCTTGCAGCGGCTCGAGGGGATAAATGTTCTTGCCGTCACACAGCGCGAGGACGGAGGCTTCCTGGCCGGTGAGAAGTTCCTCGATCACGACGGTCGAACCCGCGTCACCAAAGACGCCGCCTTCCATCATGTCTTCGAGGGGCTTGATGGCCTGGTAGGGTTCCTTGCAGACGATCACGCCCTTGCCCGCCGCGAGGCCCGAGGCCTTGACGACGACGCCGTGGTCGCGGCTGAGGACGAATGTGCGAGCGTCTTCGAGATCCGTAAAGATGCGCGCCTCGGCCGTGGGGACCGACGCCTGCTGCATCAGCAACTTGGAGTAGGCCTTGTCGGATTCGATGCGGGCACCTTTTTTCGACGGACCAAAGCAGAGCAGTCCCGCTTCGCGAACCGCGTCACCGAGGCCATTGGCCAGCGGAACTTCGGGACCGACGACCACCAGACCGATGTCCGTGGTCTTGGCAAACTCGATCAGGCCGGGTGTATCCAGCACGTCGATGTCCACACACGTTCCACCGTCGGCTTTGATCCCGGGATTGCCGGGCGCCGCATAGAGCGCGTCACATTGGGGCGACTGAAGAATTTTCCACGCCAGAGCGTGTTCGCGGCCACCGCCGCCTACGATCAATACCTTCATGACTGTCCTTTCGGTTCAGGTGAGCCGCTATTGTAGGCAAATCGGGCTCTGTTTCCAATAGGCGCGAAGCGATTTTTCCCCCTGGGCGAACCTTTTTTGCAGGTTTTGCGTTGCAGCCAGCGGCGAATCGCCCGAAACGGCCGCCACGAGCAGGCGGATCATCGCGTGATAGTCGCCAAGAGCAATGCGTTCTGGCGCGATGGTTTCGCGCGAGCCCATGTTGTGATAGTTCCCCAGCGGCAACGCCAAAGCGGCCGCGCGATAGCCCGCCGCGACCAAGGCCGTGGTCTCCGTCCCGCCGCCATCCATCAACGCGCGGGAAAAATGGAAGGTTGAATCGGCCTTGGCGAGCGTCCCAGCCGTCTGCGCCAGAGCAAACCCCAGCGCGGGATCAAATCCCATCAGGCGATCCCCAACACGGATCGCCACGCCCGCGCCAAGCTGCGCCGGGCCCATCGCCTTGGACGTTTCCAGACCGATGTACCATGCGTCGGGATTCAGAGTGCCTGCGCGAATGGCCGCGAGTAGTCCACCGAATCCGACCTCCTCGGCCCGGGTCAGCCAGACGGTAGCGTGTGCATCAATTTTGTCGGCCGCGAGACGTTCGAGCATCGAAAGGGTCGCAGCGACACACGCCAAATCGTCACACGCCAGCGCGTCAATATATTTTCCGCGCTTGCAAAACGCAGTCACGTCCCATACGCCAAAGTCCCCCGCCGACAACGATGCTGGCGCATCCAACTCGACCCGGCAATGAAGAAACCCGCTGGCCTTGTCGCGCCGCACGGTTTGAACGGTTCCACGGACCACATCTTCGCCTGCGAAAAATCGAACGCGCGCACCGACGAAATAGTCCTTCTGCACACCGCCACGAAATTCGCACCACGCGCGCCGGCCTTGACGACGACGGACGACAAATCCCGGATGGTCCAAATGCGCATGCACGACCCACTCCGTCGAGCGTCGGCCACGTTGGTAGGAAATCGAAAGGTTTCCGAACGCATCGGCCTCGACGACAAACCCCTGCTCGGTCGCCCATGCGGTGACCTCAGCCGCCACGCGCTGTTCGCAAAAAGGCGCGGTGGGTTGGGAGAGAATTCGACGTAACAATTCCATCTATGCCCCCTCGGCCTGTTGGCGCCACAGGGGAAGTTTCGTGCGCAATTCGTCCGCGAGAGCGGTCTCGGGATAGTTCTCGAGAATGGTCTCGCCGAGAGAGACCAGGTCCGCAAATTTTCCGTGCGCCAACAAGTCGCGGATGGCTTCGCGATAGTCGCGAACTTCCTGAAGGCGGGCATTGTCCACCAACGTCGGCATCATCGTCTGCGCTTCAGCGGATTCCTTGGAGTCGGGAAAATCGTGGATCAATCGATGCGCTGCCTGGACGGCCGAGACCCAATTGCGGTTCTGAGCATGCTCCTGAATCAACTCGTAATAGCGGTTGCACTGTTCGTCGTGATAGGTCTGCGCCTCGTGGCGAACCCGCGAAAGCAGCGTCCGCGTGCTGTCATGATCGGGAAATTTTTTCAGCAACCCTTCCACCAGCGCAACGGCATCATCAAAGCGGGACGCGGCGATCAAATCATCCGCGAGACGAGTTTGATTCTCAAGGCTATTGTCCCCTGTCTCCGTCGAAACCGTAGCGGACTCAACAGGAGCATGTGCTGGCGAGTCATCAGTTGGTTCATCCGAAGGCTCCAGCGGCGGCTGAGATTGAGCGAGCAACGCCTGCATCGTTTCCATGCCCGTGAGCAAACGGGAAAATTCTTCATTGCGTTCGGTCTGCTCGAGCAGGCCGCCCGAGTGGGTCAGCAATGCACGCAAGCGACCCAACATCACGGCGATCCCGATCACGCCCCCGCCCAAGCCCAGCCCGCCGATCAGCCATGCCAAGAGGAAAAAGACACTCGGCGTCGCATCGGGAATATTGCTCGGCGGCATCATGGCCACCGCCACCGCGCCCGCAAGGCCGAGGAGAATCAGAAACGTTCCCGCAGCATAAAGAAAAAGCTCCAGCGGGCCAAGGGTCCCATCATCCTGAACTGGCGGCTGAGGGTCTGTTGTTGTCGGCATAAATGTCTCACCTTTCAAGTAAAGAAGTCTATTAAGTATGGCGAGGAAAGCCCGTCAAGTCAAGACTGTACGAACGATTAAACAAAAAACTCTCAATTGACCATTGTATTTATACTTCTCTCTTGACTTATTTTGCTCCCGATTTATACTATATTAATTGGATGACCCCCCAAGATCGGATCGAGCATCCCCCTGCTTGATTCGACTTCATAAGGCGTGCTGATGAAGTCCCCCCACTTCTCGCACGCTTTTTTTTATGGACGAGGTCTGCTTAATGAGTGCGCGGGGGGTCGCGGTCTTCCTGTTCAGCATCAGTCTCAGATGGAGGCCCCGCAGGTGGGACCGGATCAAAGCCGCTTCGCTTCGACCATGGGTGACACTTCCCGATGCGTCGCAGCGCCAGCCACCCGCCTCGCCAGCATCCATGAGCGCGAATTGCCTGTGCGGTGTATTCGCTGCAGGTGGGGTGAAATCGGCAATGGCGACCCAGCACGAGCGACAGGGTTTTCTGATAGAGACGGATCATTCCAATCGCGGCGGCGCGGACCAAACGGATGGGCCATGTAGGTTTCAACGATCATCCCCGTCGCAAGACTCGCGTCGCACGGAAAGTTTCGTGGTCAGCTTGAGAAACGAAGCGCGCACCTGCTCGAGGGTCAAGTCCGCACGTTGGGGCAGGACGACCACGTCGATGCCGCTCTTGAGCTCTGGCCTTTGATAACGCAACACTTCGCGCACAACTCTTTTGATGCGATTCCGTTGTGGCGCACTGCCCAGCCGCTTGGCAACCGTCACGGCCATCCGAGCTGGACGCTCGGGCAGATCGTTGCAGGCGGCCAAAACCAGAAGCGAACGGTCACGAGCTCTGCGCCCTGATTCGAACACACGGGAAATGGCCTCTTTACTGCGAAGGCGGAATTGTGGTGGGTTGCGGTATTGCATTGCCATAGTGTACTCAAAAATCCCTCGGGAAACAGTGAGGAAGTGAAAATTCACGCGATTTTCAACCCCATTTTTAGTATAGGGCATCTTGAAAAATACCGTTTTTCGGGGTGAGGGATGTGATTGGACGGC
>JABGPZ010000009.1 GCA_018644725.1 Phycisphaerales bacterium | reverse complement strand
ACGAGCCACCTATGACAGACCAACAAATTTACAGAAAAAAACTTGCACAGCCGTGAAACGAGACTTGTAAACGGAAAACAATACCATATATTGTGTTCTTCATATACCATATGTAGTGCTTTTCAAGAGAAAAATGAGGATATATTTGTATTTCTTCTGGAAGCGACATACTATATATGGTGTACCAGAGATATTCTTGATATCCTGTGGATAACTTCAAATTTGGGGACTAATGCGTTGTGAAGCTGTTGTTAAATGAAAGTACGAACACCTAATTCTATTAACAATAAGGCTTTATAATGCTATGGAAAAAAACAGATAAAAAGTTGCGAAAAACAATATTTTGGGTTTGCATTTGAAGCCCAAACACAATATATTGATTTTTCCTAAAGGGTGACAAGGATGTTACCCGATAGGATAGAAAGACCCGAGAGGTAGTCACTGACTATTTACGAGGGTCACCCGAGCGGAACGCGCCGCCGGGAGCTCATTGAATAAACCAGACTGAACGATTCAAGGTTGAATCGGTATTGCAGAAGACATGGCTGTCTGAGCCTGTCTGGTGCTGAAGTCGAAAGCTGTAATGGAATGATAAAGGAGACTATGATGTTTGAACGGATTCGCAAACGTGACGGTAAGGTAGTGGAGTTTCGCCCGGAGAAAATCGCTCGCGCCATTTACAAGGCTGCAGTGTCTGTGGGGGGGAGTAACTACGAGAAGGCGGAAGAACTGACCCAAGATGTGATTGCCCTTGCGGGCCAGCGCGAATTGGGTCAAGTTGCTGAAGTCGAAGACGTCCAGGACATCATTGAGAAGGTTCTCATTGAAGGGGGCCACGCCGCGACGGCCAAGGCGTATATCCTCTATCGTGAAAAGCGCAAGGGCGCGCGCCAGCGCAATGCTCTGATCGGCGCGACGATCGAGATGTTCGGCGACTACCTCGAAGACCGCGACTGGAAGGCCAAGGAAAACGCCAACACCCAAAAGAGCGTCAACGGCCTGAACAACTACGTCCGCGAGTTCTTCACCCAAAAATATTGGCTGCACGAAGTCTACCCGCACGACATTCGCGAGGTACACGAATCGGGCGCAGGCCACATTCACGACCTCGGGTTCCTCGGCCCCTACTGTGCGGGCTGGGACCTTCGCCAGTTGCTGATGGAAGGCTTCGGCGGCGTCGCGGGCAAGTGCGAGTCCAAACCGGCCAAGCACCTGCGCAGCTTCCTCGGCCAAATCATCAACTCGACGTTCACCACACAGGGTGAATGCGCGGGCGCTCAGGCCTGGTCGAGCTTCGACACCTACTGCGCTCCGTTCATCCGCTATGACGGCCTCGACTACACGCAGGTCAAGCAAGCCCTCCAGGAGTTCGTCTTCAACATCAACGTGCCCACGCGCGTCGGCTTCCAGTGCCCCTTCAGCAACCTCACCTTCGACCTGACGGTCCCCTCGACTCTGCGCGACCAGGCCGTCATCGTCGGCGGCGACATGAAGGGCGATTCCTACGGCGACTTCCAAGACGAAATGGACATGTTCAACAAGGCGTTCTGCGAAGTGATGATGGAAGGCGACCGCAAAGGCCGCGTCTTCACCTTCCCGATCCCCACGATCAACATCACCAAGGAGTTCGACTGGAACCGCGAGAGCGTCAACGCGTTCATGGACATCACCGCCAAATATGGCGTGCCGTACTTCGCGAACTACGTCAACTCCGACCTCAGCCCCGAAGACGCTGTCAGCATGTGCTGCCGCCTGCGGCTGGACACCAAAGAGCTCAAAAAACGCGGTGGCGGCCTGTTTGGCTCCAACCCGATGACCGGCTCGATTGGCGTGTTCACGATCAACCTCCCGCGCATCGGCTACCTCACGCGCACCAAGGAAGAATTCTTCCAGCGCCTCGAAGAGCTGATCCACCTCGGCAAACGCCAGCTGGAAATCAAGCGCAAGATCGTCGAAGACCAGACCGAAAAGGGCCTCTACCCCTATTCCAAGAACTACCTGCGCAACGTCAAGCTCAAGGGCGGGGAATACTGGACGAACCACTTCAGCACCATCGGCATCATCGGCATGAACGAAGCGCTGATGAACTTCATGGACTGTGACATCACCGCCGAAGAGGGCCGCGCGTTCTCCATCGAGGTCATGCACAAAATGCGCGAAGTGCTGTCGGTGATCCAGGACGAAACCGGCCACGTCTACAACCTCGAAGCCACCCCCGCCGAAGGCACCTCCCACCGCATCGCGCGGCTGGACAAAATGCGCTACCCGGACATCATCCAGGCCGGCACCGGCGAGGTCCCGTACTACACCAACTCCTCCCAGATGCCCGTCAGCCACACCGAAGACATCTTCGAGGTCATGGAAAATCAGGACGAGCTCCAGTCGCTCTACACCGGCGGCACGGTTCAGCACCTCTACCTCGGCCAGAAGATCGAAGACCCCGAAGTCTGCAAGCGACTGATCCAGTCGATCTTCTCCAAGTACTCCATGCCGTACATCTCGATCACGCCGACCTTCAGCATCTGCGAAGACCACGGCTACATCGGCGGCGAGCACTTCGAATGCCCCGAGTGCCAAGGAGTCACGGAAGTCTGGTCCCGCGTGACAGGCTATCTCCGCCCGGTGGAGAACTACAACACCGGCAAGCGCGCCGAGTATTTCGACCGACAGAAATACGTCATGCCGCACGAAAACGTGCTCGAAAAAGTCTAAGACGCACAACAGGCCGTCGGGTTCGCCCGGCGGCCTAATTTATAACTGCTGGGAATCGCAAGGACGCGAGGAAAATGGGGACTGTTCCCTTTTTTCTGAGTCGGATGTCTCGGATCGGCTGGATACGCAGAATAGCCCCGAAGGGGCGACAGTGTTTAGCCGGGGGCGTAAGCCCCCGGACAGTGCGACAGACACGGAGTTGTCACACGTTCGCGAAGCGAACCCGGCGAGGGCGAAGCCTCCGCCGCCGCGAGCGAAGCTCGCTGTGGGACACTCAAATAGACAAACTGCTGGGAATCGCAAGGACGCGACTGTATACTGGAGTTCAAGGAAGAACCATGCACATCGCAGGACTGGAAAAAAATTCGGCCGTGGATTTCCCCGGCGAAGTCGCAACCGTTATTTTTACGGCCGGTTGCAATCTACGCTGCCAGTATTGCCACAACTATGACCTGATCCCCGCCCAGAAAGGCCGCATGAGTGAGGACGCGGTGCTGGCGCAACTTCGTCGGCAGCAATTTTTGTTCGACGCCATCGTGATTTCCGGCGGCGAGCCGACGTTGCAGCCGGACCTGGCCGATTTTATTCGCGGCCTGAAGTCCGAAGGCTTCCGCGTCAAGCTCGACACCAACGGCCTGCGGCCGGATGTGCTGGGTGCGCTGCTCGAAGAGGGGTTGCTGGATTATGTCGCGATGGACATCAAGGCGCCCCTGGAGAAATACGAGCAGATCGCCGGCGTGGATGTCGACGTTGAAGTGGTCGCCGAGAGCATCGATTTGCTGACCGGTGGCGACATACCGTATGAGTTTCGCACGACGTTTGATCCGGATTTGACGACGGCCGACGTGGTGGAGATCGCGCATCGAATTGACGGGGCGCGGCTGTTCGCGATTCAGCAGTTCCGCCCGACCGAGCGCGACCAGCGCACGCCGCACCAGGAGACCTATGTGTTCCGCGCCGTGGAGCTCGCCCGCATCGTGCTGCCGGGGACCGTGGTCCGCGGCCTGACATTGACCGAGGAAAAATTGCGCGAGGCCATCCACCGCGAAAAACCGGCCGAAGAGTTCGCCGCTCTCCACGCCGACCCTACCTGGGCCAGCCAATTGGAATAGAGTTATAGCTTCCCAAACATAACCCGATAATTTTTGGTTTTTTTCTTCTATATATATTCGATACATGTTACACTACTTGTCATACATGCAATAGTTCCATTTTTGAAAGGAGCGGAGAATGGCGGAGTGGTATATTAAAGGGTTCTTTGAATAATAGCGTTTCGACTTTGAGTATTGTATAATGCGGTCA
>JABGPZ010000027.1 GCA_018644725.1 Phycisphaerales bacterium | reverse complement strand
AAGAGACACCCGCGCCAAACAATCCCGAATTTACAGAAACAAATTTACACTACCAAATCATGAATCTAATCAGTAAACGGACATCGCTCGTGTTGCTCGTTGCCATTGGCTTTTTTGCAACTGGCACAGCCTCGGCCCTACCGTCTCCCCAGGAAATAGCCGACGGGGAACTTGCGCTCTACCAGGCCCCTTCGGTCCTCAAGGCTGCGCGCTATTCCTTTGCGGATCACACCCGCGCCCTTTCGGCACAGATGATTCTTGGCCAAGGCCAACGAACGGCGGAAACTCTCGAAGCCCGGGCGTTTGCTCGCCGCAACGGCGTCGCAGCCACCGCCATGCGTACATCCCAGACCTCGATGTTTGCTGCAAAAGACGCAACGCCTCTGGATGTTCTCGCTTCGGTCAAGGGGAACACCGCCCCTGCCCAATCCGGCCTTGCATTGTGGGGAAGCTTCTATGGAGGCTCCAGCCGCTATCAAGACCACGACGGCCGCAATGGATTCCAGGCGTGCACCTACGGCGCGATCATTGGAGCCGAATATGACATGGGCGATGACTTCCTCATCGGGTTCATGGTCGCTCACGAGCGTAGCCGCTTGAAATTTGGAACCGGCTCAAGCGCCAATACCACCATCGGGCTCCTCTATATCATTGACGAAATGCGGACGGAAACCGGTGGCAATGCCAGCCTGGAAACCCTTCGTTTTGGACCCTATGCCTCCAAGCAATTTGGAAAATGGTTCGTGAACGGAAGCATCACCGCTGGCCTGCACAAAGCAAAATACCAGCGTGGAATGCTCTCCGAAGGAACGCAGACCGGCTCGATTACTGGAACCCTGTACAATTCCTGGTCGGATTCTGAAACCGTCAAAGGTAGCTACAACGCATGGGACCTCGCGTTTTCGGGAAGCGTCGGGCGAGACATCCAACTCTCCGACAACGACCTGTTGACCCCCTACGCCGCACTGACCTACAATTACATCCAGCAAGATGGGTTTACCGAAAGCGGCGACATCTCCATTTCCCGCAAATTCGGCTCCACACAAGAAACCGCCCTCACCAGCTACCTTGGCGCACGCTACCACCACAACGGCGACCTGTTCGGCATGCCCGTGGCGCTGAGCGTCAATGCTGCATGGGCACACCAGTGCCTCTTCGGTGACGAGAAACAGTCCGGCCGCGGAACCGTGACGAACCTCCCCTACGGCCCCAGCCAACGCCTCGGCAGCACCAACAACGACTATATCGTTTACGGTGCAAGCCTCGACATGCCGCTCTGCGAAAGCACCAGCCTTTCGGTCGGCTACAACGGCCAATACGGCAGCGACCACATCACCCACTTCGGGTCGGTCCAACTCCACGTTGCGCTGTAACCCACGCACACGATTCAAAAAACCTCAGGCTTGCCTGAGGTTTTTTTATAGCTACTCGGCGAATGGTGAGGTGGCACTCGGCGGCCGGGCGAGCTCGCACGAAGGGTGGGACAAGTCTCGCCCCTGCGGGTGACTTCGACAGAAGCGGCCAATCTACCGATTCACCCTTTCGAGAACTGGCTTAATAAAAACTCCATTTTTCCTTGCTTCTTTTTGTCGCAATGATACGATCGGGGGAGTGGCCGATTCGGGCCACGGAAACCACAATGGCTTTTACCGGGAGATGGAACCATGAAATTGACCTCAAAACGCACCCCCCTATGGCTGGCCTGTATTCTGCTCGTCACCATTGCAGCAGGCACCGCCGCTGGAACACCGAAACAATCTTCGGGCTTTCGGATCGGAATTTTACCCCAGTTGACACTGTTCCAGGCGGGCTTCCAGACCGAGCGCCGAAGCAACCTCATGATGTACATCGCGCCGCGCATCATCCAGGACGACGAGTCCCGCGCGCCACACGAACCAATGTTCGCCGACAACGATGCCTCGCCGGTCGAAACCCTCGAGCGCTGGGCATCGTCCACAGCCAACTCGGCCGTAGCGGGCAAGCTGGCCACAGCCACTCGCGAGCCTGCCTTCTGGGGCGAACTCTACGCCGGGCGCCAGAAATACCAAACCCGCTCCTCGCGCAGCGGCCTGGAAAGCTGCACCACCGGCGTAATGATGGGGGTTCACTATCCCATCGGTGCCGACCTCCTCGTGGGGTTGATGCTGGGGTATGAACGCAACAACTTCGACATCAGCCACTCCGGCGGCCATGGCGACATGGACTCGCTGCGCTTCGGGCCCTACGCCTCCAAGCGGTTCGGCCCGTGGGTTGTCGACGCATCTGTCACCGTGGGATTCCACTGGACCGACTACACCCGCACAGTCAACCCCTCGGCCTCGGCGCATGCGCGCTATCAGTCTTGCGACATCACCGGCAGCCTCACCGTCGGCCGCGACTTCCAGGTCTGCCCAGACACCATCGTGACCCCCTATGCCACGCTGATGTACACCTACATGAATCAGGAAGGCTTTAAAGAATCCGGGGCGATGCACGACATCCTGGCCTACAAGTCCATTCAGGAAACGGCACTGACGACCTATCTCGGCGCACGGTGCCGCCGCAAGACCGCCCTCTTCGGCCAAGCGGTCCTTCTGACCGGGAACCTCGCCCTCGCCCGCCAGTGCTTCTTCGGCGACGAGAGCGTCTCTGCCAGCTATGTCCACCCCAACGGATTTGGCCTTGGGTCCTCGCAATCCGTCGGCCGCGGCTCGCGCTACTTCGTGACCTATGGCCTGGGAGTGGAAATGCCCATCTCCACCACCTCGAACCTTTCGCTGAACTACAGCGGCCGCACCGGCAGCGACCACTGCGCGCAGATGCTCTCGCTGATGTATCGCGTAGCCCTCTAGCGACACTCACTACCCACAAAAAAACCCAAGGCGCGTGCCTTGGGTTTTTTATTGTCGTGGGACTTAGCTTAGCGGCCGAAGACCATCGCTTCAATCCAGAAGTTCGAGTCGTCGACAGTATTGCCGTTCGACCAGAACCGGACGTAGCGGGCCTTGACACCCTTGGCGTCAATCAGCTTGCCTTCGTACGTTTCGATGTACTGCTTGTCGGTTCCCTTTTTGTGGCCCTTGCAGAGCGAGCCGTCGTGGTCGTTGTTGAACAAGACATTGCTCGTGAGGAAATCCGGGTCGCTGGACACTTCGACGATCACGTCATGGAAGACGTAGATGTTGCTGTGACGGTGCCACATCAGGACCGCGAAAATTTCACATTCCTTACCGAGGTCGACAACCACCCAGGCCGGGCCGAAATCGAGGTCGAGCGTGGTTTCGTCGGTCGATTCGGCATTGCCATCGACGATCTGCGAAAGCTCGCCAACCATCGGTTCTTCGCTGACGGTGACCGTCTTGCCCTTGGCAAGGTTGATCGTGCCGGAAGGAACGTAGAACGCGGGACGCGTGTAGCCCTTGGGCTTGGACGTTTCCATGTTCGGCTCGTTCTTAGGCGGCTGGGGCGTGCCGTCGATGCGTTGCTCGGGAAGATCGATCTTCAGCTCAACTTGGCCAGCGGCGACGGGCTTGGCGGCAGCAGCTTTGGCAGCGGCTTCTTCCTTGGCCTTGGCGGCGGCAGCAATTTTGAGGGCTTCTTCTTCCTTGGCTTTGGCTTCGGCGCCTGCCTTGATCTTTGCCTCTTCGGCTTCCTTGGCTTTGGCTTCAGCGTCGGCCTTGGCGGCGTCGACGTCGGCTACTTCTGCGTCGGCCTTGTCGGGCGTCTTGTCGGCAACTTTCGCGTCCGCTTTGTCAGCCGTTTTGGCCTTGTCTGCAACAGCCTTGGCGCACTTGGCCGGGTCGTGCTTTTCGCACCCCGCGACGAACAGCGCCGCAACCATCATCAGCATAATCCATTTTTGCGTCTTCATCATGAGTCTCCTGTTTGGTGTTTTCTTGTCTTTGTATTATAGTCCTGCGCCAAGCCCTTGGCCGGGCGCGATTCTTCGTTTCTACTTCGGCTGGGCGTAGACGGCCACTTCCAGGAACGCGGGATACGACGAGAAGTCGTTCAGCACGCCGTAGGTGTAGACCCGCACATAGCGGACCTTTCGGCCGGTGCCGAGTTTGCCCACGCGGACCATTTCGCCCATCATGCTTGCGGGGAACAATTCGTTCTTGCCCGCGCCAAGCTCGACATCATCGTTGTAATCGTTGTTGTACACGATCTTCGTCTTGGCAGGATCATTGGGGAAGTCTTTGTCGGTCGAAACCAGAACAACGACACCCTCATAGACAATCGGCCGCTGATAATTGTGCCACACGCACACACCCTCGACCTTGTATTCTTTGCCGAGGTCCACCGTGACGGACGGAATTTCGTCATCGCCATAGCCCTCTGCAGCATCATCGGTGAGCATGAACACTTTTTCCAGCGTATCACAGGCAATCTTGCCATCGGTCACAGCAGTGAGTTTGCCCGTGCCCATCGGCGTCTTGTTGGAGATGACGGGTTTGCCCTTGGCAACGTTCTTTGCACCCTTGGTCACCCAGAAGACCGGCGGACGCCAGTCTTTTTTCCGCATAAGCTTTTCTTGCTCGGGCTTGATGTTGTCGGGATAAGCAATCGTCGGTTTGGTCATGCCTTGGAGCGACCATTTGGTGTTGCGATTTCCTTCGGGCTCTTCGGGCTTGGAGAAGTCGTAGAACAGGATCGATTCCATCTTGCTGAGGTCGATGCCGCCCGCACGAACCGATGTAATGGTGGCATTGATGTTCTTGCCGAGATTGATCATCGTCGCCGTCGCACCAGAAATGCCCTGGACTTCGTTCTTCCCCGAGGCCGATCCCTTCACGATGGAGATGCCCGGTACGTCCGTGTCATTGTGCAGCTGGAGATTGTTGAACTGATCGACGAATTTCTTGTCTTCAATCTTCGCGCCCAACCCGCCCGTTTCGGCGTGTTCAAACACGCGGAAGCCGATGGCAGTCTTGGCCTTCTCATCCGAAAACGCGAGATACGCGCGCATCGGACCATTCCGCAGCGGGCCGCTGACTTCCGTCACGAACGCGCCCATCTTGGGGCCTTTGATGCATTCCAGAATCGTCAACTCGCCGAGGGACTCTTCTTGGAGGAACTCGTCATACATAGCCGCCAGCGCATCACGCTCGGCACGCTTGGTGGAATAGGTCGTCTCGCCGACCATGTCAAGAGCTTCGAGGGCGGCCTTCTTTCGAGCGGCCTCCATGTTCAGGAGGATGTCTTCGTAGCTGGTGTTGTTGACATAGGCCATCAACCCTGCGCACGCGACGCAGAGAATCGCTACGAAAAACACGGTGTAGATATTATTGTTCTTCATGATTATGCCTCCCCGCATTCAGCGCACACCGGCCGAATTGGTGCGGGTTCTTCCTTGGGTGTCTTGACGAACATGCTGTCCAGCAGCGGAGCGGCCAGGTTGCCCATCAGCACCGCGCCGACCATCGATTCGTTGTAGCTCGACATCGTCCGCATCAGAATCGCGCACGAGCCAATCAGCAAGCCGTAGATCACTTTGCCCACCAGCGACGCGGGCATCGTGCCCGGGTCACAGATCAGCAAGCAAACCCCCAGCGCCATGCCGTGGAAGGCCAGCAACTGGTTCGGGTTTGCGAAGGTGTCCTTGGGGAGCATTCCGGCTTCGTTGGCGATCGATACGCCCACGGCCATTGCCGCCGCGCACGAAAGCATTACCGCCAGGTTGGACACTTTGGCGACGATCATCGCCAATGCGCCAATGCCCAGCAAGGCCGTGCAAACCATCCAGGGGTCGATCGTGCACACCTGTCCGAAGACGATGTACGCGCTGTCGCACGACTGAATCATGGACCATTTGCTGTCCGCGAAGCTCATCATCGACCCGAAGCTCGGGGCGAGGTCCATGGGCAGATAGCTGAACAGCAGCAGTGCCTTGGAGACGAGGACGACGTTGAAGACGTTCCGTCCCGCGCCGCCGAAGACTTCCTGTGCGAAGAGCACGCCCATCACGCTCGCCAGCAGCACCAGTCCCAGCGACGTGCCCGGAGGCAGCGTCAGCGCGAAGAGCACCGCATAGGCCAACTGCCCGCCAGTGAACGTTCCCGTTTGACGGAATTTGATGCCCTGGGGGCTCGATGTTTTTTCGAAGCGGAAGGCCAGCTCGACCAGCGTTGCGCCCAAAAGCGCCACCGCCGCCATCGCGACCATCTGCAGTCCGAAGTAATAGGTCGCTGCGGCCAAACACGGCACGCCACCGACCAGCGCCGCCGTCGTATACCGCTGGACATCTTTGCCCGAAGCGAGATGCGGCAGGTCGGCCGGGCGCGTTGCGCTCGGGGTGACCCAACGCCGGACGACTAGGCCCAGCGTGATTTTTTCTTTGATCTCTGTCATAGTAGTTCCCGTAGGTATGGGGTGTATCGTGTGTTTTCTAAGACTCGTCGAAAAGGGGCTTCGTCGTGTAGCGGATCAACCGTCACGCCACGAGGCCATCCTCGGTTCTCTAGAATTCGTCGAAGAATACTTCGTCGCGGTTCATGCCCTTGGTTTCGAGCACGTCCATGGTCGCTTCGATCATCATCGGCGGCCCACAAAGGAACGCCTGTTTGGTATCGCCGCCGGAGATGTTGTGCGCGACCGCCTCGTGAATGAAGCCGGTTGCACCTGTCCACTCTGGACAGTCCTGCGGTTCGCTCATCGAATAATGGACGTGCAGGCCGGGCATCTCCTTCGCGAGTTCCAGGAACTCGTCATAGTACATGCCGTGTTCGGGCGTGCGTGCGCCGAAGAACAGCCAGACGTTTTGGCCCGTGCCGAGTTCGTGAATCGTGCGGACCAGCGAACGCATCGGCGCCATGCCGCAGCCGCCGCCCACGCAGATCAGGTCCTTCTCGGTGTCGAGCACAAATTCGCCGTACGGGCCGGTCATCGAGACTTCGTCGCCGACTTCGATTTCGTGCAGATAGGTCGAGCCGAGTCCGCCAGGGAGCAGGCGCACAAGCAGCTCGATGCTGTTTTTGCTGGAGACGGCCGAGCAGATCGAGTACGCGCGGAATTCGCCCGAGGGTACGCGGATCTGGATGTATTGGCCGGGACGGAAGTCCATCTCTTCGGGCTCGATGAGCTTGAAGTGCAGCTCGCGGCAGTCGGGGCTGACCATTGTTGCTTCGGTCAACTCGGCTGCGAATTCCTTGACGTTCAGGAAGTCTTCGCGAATCTTCAGGGTCATGTCCTGCTTGACCTTGACCTGGCACGCGAGGCGTACGTTCTTGGCCAGGTCGTCGCTGGTGAGGTAGGGAATCTCAGTGGGGAGGATTTCGCCGCCGCCATCGGTCACGCCCACCTTGCAGAATCCGCAGGTCCCCTGCCCGCCACAGGCGGACGGGATGTAGACTTCGTTTTGATAGAGTGCGTCGAGGAGCGTGCAGCCACCATCGATCACGATCTCACGGTCGCCAGAGTTGATGTCCAGCTTGCATTCGCCATAGTTCGCGAGGAAATAGTTCGCGATCAGCAACAGGATGGTCAGGCCGCAGCCGACGCACAGGAGCGTCAGAACGGTCGTGTTGATATCGACCAGATTCCATACGTTGCTTCCGCTTGCGAGGAGTTCAGAAATCATTATGCCTGACCCCCTTTCTTAGACTCAGCCTTGGGCGTTTCGGCCTTGGGCGCTTCGGTCTCAGGGGTCTTTGGAGCCTCTGCGACTTCTGCATCAGGACTGACTTGAGTGTCCTTGAGGTTTTTGTCGACACCCTTGAAGCCCATGAAGGCCATCGCCATCAGGCCGGTTACGACCAGCGTAACACCCAGCCCGCGCATCGGGCGCGGAATGGATTTGCTGTCGAGGCGGCTACGAATGCCCGCCATCAGCAGAATCACGATCATCCAACCCAACCCGCAGGCAAGGCCGTAGGTCGCGCTGGACAAGACGGTCGTGCTGGCCACGCCATGGAGGTCGCTGCCCATGTCCATCGACGCGCCGAGAATCGCACAGTTGACGGTAATCAACGGAAGATAGATCCCGAGGTTGATGTGGAGAACCGGGCTGAAGCGCTCGATAATCATTTCGACGAGTTGCACGAACCCGGCGATAACCATGATATAGACGATGAATCGCAAGAAGCCAAGGTCTGGCGTGTTTCGCTCTTCCAGCTTGTTGACGGTGACCTCCACAAGGGCCTTGCCCGCCGGTGCGACATAGTTCGCACGGTCGACTTCGGCAACGACACTGTGGGGTGCGGACGCATCGAGGGCGCCTTTGGCGATCGCATTCTTGTAAAACTCTTCGCCCTGCTTCTTCCATGCCTCTTGGGCATCTTCTTGGATAAAGGAGGGTTTTTCGACCACCAGTTTGGACTTGGCAATCGGCGAGTCTTCCTTCACAGCCCAGGCCTGGGTCTCACTTACGGTTTCGAGGTATGGCCGGGGTTGGAGGAATTCGGTGTCGATCAGGTGGTTGATCGGGGCCGTCGCCGTGGAGACGAACAGCACCGCCAAGCCCAGACCCAGCGCCGTGCGCAGGTTCCGGCTGATCGCGAGGTACGAGCACATGCCCATGAACTTCATCAGAAGGATGTTGTTCGTGACGGCTGCACTAATTAGAATAATGAGGAATTGTGTAGTTGTCATTATTGGGTCGCCTCCGGATGTTCGTTGGCGGTTTCATCCGGCCAGATCGATCGAACGATCCAGACGACCATCGCCATGGCCAAAAACGCACCCACAACCGTCCCCATCACGCCGAACTTGAAGACGTAGATGCCTTCGCCCGCGCTGTCGAGGCCGCAAATGGGTTTGCCCATGAATTCGCCCTTGCCGATCACTTCACGCACCAGGGCGATGAGGACCAGCACGATGCTGTAGCCCAGCGACGCGCCGAAGCCGTCGAGGGCACTTTTGACCGGGCCATGCCGCATCGAGTAAGCCTCGCAGCGGCCCATGATCAGGCAGTTGGTAATAATCAGCGCGATATACGTGCCGATTCGCCTCGCCGTGTCAAAGGTTTCCGGGTTCGCCAGCAAAAGCATATTCACGACCGTCACCAACGTTGCGATCACCAGCATTTGCATGATCATTCGCACGCGGTGGGGCGTGAAGCGGCTTAGGATGGAGACCACGAAGGTACTCCCCGTTGCCACAGCCGTGAGCGCGAAGCACATCACCAAGGTACTTTCCATACCCGTGGTGACCGCGAGCGCAGAACAGATCCCCAGCATATGGCTGAGAATCGGATTGTCGCTCCCGACGCCTTTCTTGACTGGCTCAAAGAGATCGCTGCAGATCCCACAGCCACGTCCAGTACAGTGTCCCATGTTCGTGTTCCTTTTGTCTCAGGGGGCATTTTGCCCGTAGTGCCAAACCCCGCCACGAGGACGGGGTCTGGGGTTGAATAGTCTTCAATTATAATTGATTTTCACCGTCGCGCCAAGGGTTGTCTTGGCGGTATCAAGGCTTAGACGTGAAAGTCGGCCTTGGTGAATTTCTTCTTGTTGCCGCTTTCAAGCGCAGGCTGAACGCTAAGTACAGCCACGGCCGTCTGATAGGCGATATCGGCCGGACAGTTCAGCAGCTTGGGGTCGTCTTTGGCGACCGATGCGAAGAAGTTCATCAGGTGAAGCTTGTGAACGTTATTGGTCGAGCGAAGCTTCATCGCCTCGGCCGCTGCGCCGCCCTTGTTCTCAAAGGCCGAAGTCAGCGAGTATCCGTCAACCAAGATGCTGCTCGGATTCCCAGCCGAATCGAATGCGATCGTCTGGACCTTGTCTGCATCCATCATCCACTTGGGAGGCTGAACGCCCGGTTGGGGGACATAGTAGCAACTATTGCGGTCTTCACTGATGATCACCGTGCCCTTGTCGCCCATAAAGCGCTCAAAGTAGTTGCTGAAGTTGTTGGTGTTCTGCACTTGGTAGAACGCCAGCGCGTCGCCCTTGGGCGTGTGGTATTTGTAGAGGCACTGGACATTTTCGTGCCAGGCGCGATCCTTGTAGTAGTCGTCGGTGCCGTTGGCCTGAAGTTCGGCGGCGTGGGCATCGAGGAACCAGTCGAAGATGTCGATCTGGTGGCTGCCGAGGTCGGCAATCGGCCCGGCCGAGTACTTCTTGAACCAGCGCCAGTTCATGAAGTGGTCCATGCTGTCAAAGCCCCACTTCTTGAGGTCTGCATCCGGCAGCGGCGTCGTCCAGGTCAGCTTTTCGCCCGCGCGGCGGTTCCACTGGGCGTAGCAGGTCTTGATCGTGCCAACGAGATCGGTCTCGCGGATCATCTTCAGCGTTTCGATGTAGTCGGGGTTGCTGCGGCGTTGGTGGCCAATCTGGCAGCACTTGCCGCTTTTCTTGGCGGCGGCGACCATCCCATGACTTTTCTCGATGGTGGGTGCCATTTCCTTTTCGCAGTAAACGTGCAGGCCCGCTTCGAGCGCGGCAACCGTAATCGGTGCGTGCCAGCAGTCAGGCGTCGCGATAACCACCGCGTCGAGCCCGAGTTTTTTCTTGTCGGCGAGGAGAGCCTTGAAGTCATCATAGACCGGCGGGCGCTGTTGCTCCTTGGGGAGGCCCAGCGCGCGCTTGTTGTATTTGCCGATCATGCCCATGGCATAGTCGCGGCTGAACTTGCGGATATCACACGCGGCGACAAAGCGCACGCCCGGAATTCCCAGCGCGTCGCGCAAAAGGATACGACCCTGCACACCCGCACCAATGATTGCGACATTGATGTTTTTGCCGGCGGCCTGGGCAAACGCCCGGCCAACGCCATTGGTCAGGACCATCCCTGCGGCACCCGCAGCCAAAACGCTTCGACGTGAAACTGATTTTTTCATCATACTCTCCTTGGTCTAGTTCCGGCAAGGCCGGCGGGGAAAGGCCCCTCCCCAAATAGGTTGTTTGTTCTCTATATAGTAGCGCCCGCTCACTCATAAACCACCCAAAGGGGCATGGTTCTGTTTCGCGAACGACTCTTTTGTTTTCAATGGACTGTCTTTTCGTCGGCCGTCAAGCCATCAGGCTCCCGACAAAGGGGCAGACAGGATACAGAGGCTAAAACGCTACGTCTTGCGACTTATTGCAGTGAAATAAATTGAACAAGTTCCCTGTGCCGCCCCAGATCGCCCAAAGGGTCGAACCTCGAAACCATCTCCCAGCCGATTTCATCCTACTTTCTTATTTACAATCCGGTCCATTCGAAGATATAATGGCCACAGAAGAATATGGTCAATACCCGACAGCCTCTAGCTCGAATTCGGTCTGGGGGTGGTCTTGTCTCCGAGGAGCAACTTTGATGCACACACGAACAGCGTCCCAATCTCGTCGCGGCTTTACTCTGCTGGAGCTTTTGGTAACGATCTCCATCATCTTGATTCTGGTAACGCTGCTCCTGCCCGCGTTTGATGGCATCCGCCGCAGAGCCCGGATGGTGAATTGCGTCAACAACCTCCACCAGATCGGGACGGCAACTGCAAGTTTTGCCGCCACCAACAAACAAGCCATCTCGGATATCGGATCCACCCCATACAACATTCCAGGGTGGAAAGGCAAATTTTCCCCAACAAAAAACAGCGGCAATAACCCCTGGCCCGAATCCCCCGAACAATACAACTGGGTCGGGCTTGATGGCGATGTGGTCGAGATGCTCGAACCCGATCCCGATGGCAACTTGCCAAACCCTCCTTATAGAAAAAGAGGATACCCGCGCGTTTCTGATGGAAAAAGCGTCCAAATGTCCATGGGCATGGGATGCCTCTTCGTCGACAAACACCTCAACTCGGTCAGAAGCTTCTATTGCCCGATGAACGACTTCAATCTGCGCCCTATGAAATGGGGCGAAACAATCGAAATGCCTGAAGCGGACGATTTCGTCGCGGGTGGCGAGAACGACCGCGGATTTTGCAGAGACCATAAAGACGATAGCAAAACATCTGCAGGCTATACCTACAATCCCCACAATCGCCTGACTCTGGACACCGGACGAAGCTTTCGCTATTCCGACCGCGATTCGGGATCCCCGGGCAAAGAGTACTCTAACACGCAGGCCGTATTGTGCATGGACATTCTCAGCCCGAACTTCTACGACATCTACCCCTTCTTCAACCACTCGGACCCCACGAGCGACACGAGCAATCTGACAGATCGCGATGTCCGGTGCAATCTCCTGCACTTCAATGGCGGTGTCAGCGAAGGTGCCCTCAGCGAGGGGCTGCTCGACCGTGCGAAAAGCAACACGGTGGACCTGGCCGACCAGGCCATGTTTGATGCCTACATCGGCCAAATGATCTATAGCGCCGGCTCAAGATAACCGCGACAACTGCACATATTTATCATCAGTCCGTGAAATACATTTCGCGGGCTGTTGTTATACCTAGCAAGGAGAAACGATGGCTTCCACACTGACACGACGAACGCTACTGCAACGGTCTGGCCTTGGAATCGCGGGACTCGCGAGCGGGTCCATGCTCCTCGCAGACCCCTCCCCCGCGCCCGCGCCGCGGCCAAACATTGTGCTGATCCTCGCCGACGACATGGGCTTCAGCGACATTGGGTGCTTCGGGTCGGAAGTGCCCACGCCGAATCTCGACGCGCTCGCCGCCGGCGGCATGCGCTTTACGCAAATTCACAACACCGCCAAATGCTTCCCCTCGCGCGCGTGCTTGCTCACGGGTGTCTACGCCCAGCAGTGCGGCATGGACCGATCCTTCAAGGCCATCACCAACGCAGTCACCCTCGGCGAAGTTCTCCGCCCCGCGGGCTATCGCACACTCGCATCCGGCAAACACCACTCCGAAGAAAGCCTTTTCGACCGCGGCTTCGATCACTACTGGGGCCTGCGCGACGGGTGCTGCAACTATTTCAATCCCGGCCTCCAGCGCCAGGGCGAACCCGTCCCCGCGCAAAAACACGCTCGCGTCTGGTGCGACGACGCGAAGGTATCCAACCCGTTCACGCCGGCTGACCCAAAATTCTACACGACCGATGCCTTCACCGACAAAGCCCTCGGCTGGCTGAAGCAATACAAGAACGAGACCAACCCGTTCCTGCTCTACCTCGCCTACACCGCGCCGCACGATCCGCTGATGGCGCCGGCGGAGGACATCGCGAAGTACAAAGGCAAATACGACGAAGGCTATGGCCCCATCCGCGCTGCGCGCTGGAAAAAACAGCAGGCCATAGGACTCTTCGATGCAAAAACCTGCCCGCTGTCAAAGCCCGAGCATCGCAAGTGGAAATCGCTCTCCGCCAAAGAACGTAAACTCGAAGCCCAGCGCATGGAAGTCTACGCCGCAATGATCGACCGGATGGACCGCAACATTGGCCGGGTCGTGGACCTTCTCCGCGAGCAGGGAAAGCTCGAGAACACGCTGATTCTGTTCGCCAGCGACAACGGCGCGTCGGACCAAGCGCCCCGCCCGAAACAGAACGACCCCAAAGCACCCGTCGGCAGCCTCGCGCGATGGGAGTCGCTACAC
This sequence comes from Phycisphaerales bacterium, assembly GCA_018644725.1. GTDB lineage: Bacteria > Planctomycetota > Phycisphaerae > SM23-33 > SM23-33 > JABGPZ01. The sequence continues at coordinate 14,337 of JABGPZ010000027.1, read as the reverse complement.
CAGAGCTGGGCCAACGTCTGCGACACGCCCTTCCGCAAATACAAGTCCTCCAGCTACGAAGGCGGGATCTGTACGCCGATGATCGCGCACTGGCCGAAGAGGATCGCCAAAAACAAAATTTGCCGCACGACCGGCCACTTCGTCGACATCCTCCCCACACTGGCACAACTCGCCGGTGCGCAAGTTCCCAAAACACACAACGGCCAGGCCATCGCGCCGGCGGCAGGGACAAGCCTTGTCCCCTGCTTCGCGGACAAGCCGCTCAAGCGTACCGCGCCGCTGTTCTTCCAGTGGAGCAAAGGCAAAGCCGCCATCGACGGGAAATGGAAAATCGTCACGCACTCCACCGGCAAAAAACTCAAGTGGGAACTCTACAACCTCGCTGCCGACCGCACCGAAACGACGGACCTCGCCTCGGCCAATCCCAAGAAAGTCAAGAAACTCGCCGACGCGTGGAAAACGTGGGAAGCCAACTGCGCATCAAAATAGCGATTACGCGGGGTTGCGTTTGCGCAGCTCGCCGAGTTCCACACAGCCCAGCAAGAGCGTCGCGACGAAATAGATTCCCGCGCCCGCGACACATTCCAGTGCGAGGTGAAGGATGCGGCCCCACACGGACAGGCCGAAATAGGTGTACGTTCCGATCCACCACATCGCCGCGCCCATCGCCGCACTGGCGATTGCGATTTTCAGCAGCGACGCGAGAATGTTCCCGATGCCCAGCTCGCCGAACAGGCCGTGAAGTTTCCACGAGAGCAGAAGCGTATTGACTCCCGCGGTGATGGCCGTCGCCAATCCCACAGCCGCAACGCCCAGCGGCGTGAAGATCCCACCGATGACGAGAATCGTGTTGAGCACGACCAGGCACATCGCGATGCGCAGCGGCTCGCGTGTACGCTTGATCGAGAAGAACGCACGCAAGAGAATCTGGTTGCAGAAATACGCCCACATCCCCAGGCAATACATTTGCAGCACCAGCGCACCATTGGCGGTGTCGGTCGCGTCGAATGTGCCGCGCTGATAGAACAGGCCGATCATTTCTTTCCCGATCAGCATCAGCGCCAGGCCCGACGGCACGCCCAGAAACAGCCCCAACCGCAATGCGCGGTTGGTCGTTTCGCACAGGCCCTGCTTGTCGTTGCGCGTGGCATAGCGGCTTAGTAGGGGGAAGATCACCGTCGCAATGGGAATCGCCAGCACGCCCAGCGGCAACATGTACAGCCGCGCCGAAGCATACAGGCAACGCACCGCGCCGACCTCCAGCGGCTGCCACGCCGCATCGCCCGCGAAGACCAGCGCCAACGTCCGGTCAAGGAACGCGCTGAACTGAAGCACGCCAAGGGGGATCATCATCGGACCCATAAGTTTGATCACGCGCCGCAGCTCCGGTACCATCGGCCGAAGGGTCGGGATCGCGGCGAGGCCCGTTCGTTTCAGCAGCCACACCACGCCGACGACCTGCGCCACGCCCGCGACGAGGAGCGCCCCGCCGAGGCAGAAAAACAGCCACTCATTCGAGACGGCTTGGTGTGCGAGGATTTGAGCGTTGCTCGCACCCTCGCCAAGTGCGGCGGCAGCTTGAGATTCGGTCATGGCCTGGGGGGCGACCCACAGCGCCGTCGCGATCAGTGCAACGTTCAGCAAGACCGGAGCGAAGGCGGGATAGGCGAATTTTCCTCGACACTGCAATGCCGCCGACCCCAATGCCAGAAGGCAAATTGTAATCATGAAGGGAATCACGATCGCGGTCATCTGGAGCAGGAAGGAACTCTCGGAGCTGACCCAGAACGACGCGCCCCACAACACCGCCAACGTCAGCGCGACGAGCGCGGCGAGGAACACCGACAACGCACCCGCGACGTTGGCGAGGACAACGCGCGCGCGGTCCCAGCCTTCGGCCTCGGCCGTCTCGGAAAACACCGGCACGAACGCGGCCGAGAGTGCGCCCTCACCAAAGAGGCGACGGAACAGATTCGGAATCGAATAGGCCCACCAAAACTGATCCGCCAGCACCTTCGGCCCCAGCGGAATCATCAGCATGTCCCGCACCAATCCCAGCACACGCGACAGCATCGTCAGGATCGCCATGATCTTGGCGGCTCCAAAAAAATGCTCGCGTTCGCGATGTGCTTCTTCGGAGGCGTTTTGGGATTCGGGTTGTTCCGCACGTTCGGACATGTCCAGATTCTAACCACCCGCCGCGCCAATTACAAACGCGCACAAAAAAACCCGACGACCATTTGGCCGCCGGGCATTGTTCTCGTTTGTGTTCGCCTAGGGCAATTCTTTGATGAAGAGATTGCGCCAGCGGATTTCGCCGCCGTGGGTTTGGAGTTGAATCGGTGCCTTGGCGGGGAGCGCGCGGGCACTTTTGTAAAACTTTTCGTAGGTCACATTGTCGACGGTTTTTTGGCCATTGAGACGAACCGTACACTTGCCACCGACGAGCTTGATACGCAACCGGTTCCACTGACCGAACGGTTTGTCCGCGTGAATGAGCGGCATGCGCGGGTTGGCCTTATTGTTCCACAAGCCGCCCGAACCAAAGTTCGCGCCATGCTTCCACTTGCCCGCCTCTTTGGTCGTGTCCCAGATTTGCACCTGAGGCGTGCCGCGCAGATAGACTCCGCTGTCGGCCTCGGCGACGGTTTTGTAGTCGACGGTAAGCTCGAAGTTTCCGTAGGCCTTCTTGGTGGTCAAGAAACTCGCTTTGGGGTTCCCATCACTCACGATCGAATTGTCTTTGGGATCCACTTTCCAGTGGGTGGCAATCGTGGCATCCATCTTCGCCTGTTCAGCTGCTTTTTTTCCGGCCGGGAGTGCAGCAAACTTGACGGGGTCTTTCGTGTTCTGCCCGCCGTGCCACCCCGCGAGGTCTTTGCCGTTAAACAGCGCGGTGAAGCCTTTGGGCGCGATATTCTTCGAGTCGTTCTCATAGCACGGCAGAAGCGGCTTGATCGAAATATTGCGGAAGAACAACTCGTCCTTGTGGCCAAGGAACGCGATGTACCCTTCCTTGCTTTTCCAGCCCGTTTTGCCCTTAAAGTGCGGGTCGGTTTTCGACAGCGCCAAAAGGTCCGCGTCCTGAATCACGATGCCGTTGAGGACAATCTTGATCTTGTAGCCGTCGGCGATCACTTCTTGATGGTTCCACTGATTCGCGGGCTTGAGCGCCTTTTCCAGCGCGTCCATCTTCGGGGGCACCAGCGTATAAATCCCGCCGTGACTTTGATATGGCTTGAGCGTGGTTTTGCCGTTCTTCATATAGCGTTCGTGGCGAAAATCCAGAATCTGCAATTCCATCGAATTCCTGGCTGCGTTGCCGCTGCCGGGATAGCGAATGCCCAGGCCATTGTTCGCGCCGGGGGTGAGCTTGAAATCAAACTTCAGGTGAAAGTTGTCGAAGGAGTGTGTCGTGCGCAGATAGCCAACCTTGTCCTTGATGCCGTGAAGAATGCCGCCCTCTTCGACCTGGTATCCATCACCAACCCAGCCGGTGAGGTCCTTGCCATTGAAGAGCTTGACGAAGCCGTCCTTGTCGGGATGGCCCAGCGGCGAGGGGTAGACACTGTTCGTCGCGGGAGGAATGGAAGGCCCCTTGCCTGTCCTCTTGGCGGGCTTCTTGGCGGATGCTTTCCTCGCAGAACCGGCCCTGCTGGCGGCCTGGATTTGCGGGGCCTTGCCCACAGGGTACACTTCCAGCTCGCAGAGGTGCTTGGTGGGATTGGCCGAATTCTTCAGCGCCGTCACGCGCACATAGCGCGCGGAGGTCGGCTTGATCGTCCGGACATAACCAGCCTCCGTCGAGGTCGCGGTGTTCTTCGATGCGTCAACCGCCATCGTCCACGTCTTGGCGTCACGGGAAAGCTCGACGGTGTACTGGTAGTAGCGAGGGTCGCCGTAAAACCAGACCGTACGAATCGTCTCGACTGAAGAGGCCTTGCCAAGATCGACGACAATATTCGTCTCGCCAGCCGATGGCGCCCAGCGGGTCGCGACATTGCCATCGATCGCGTTGGTGCCGTCGTTGGAGCCCTCGAACGGGCCGTTGGTGGTCACGGTCTTGCCGAGGGCGACGTTGACTTCGCTGGTCGGACCATTGGCCTTGGAGGTTTTCTTCGTGCGGGATTTCCTGCCAGGTTTCTTGCCGGGTCTCTTGGTCGGCTTCTTGGTCGGCTTGGTTGGTTTCTTGGCCGACAGGACGGCCTTGAACGCGGCTTGAGCCTTGGCCTTGACATCGGGGTCTTTGGTCGTCTCGATCACGGCGGTCAGCGCGGCCTTGGCTTCGGCCTTGCAGCTGGTGCAGTTCGGCGCAAGATTCACAATCGCCGCAGCCGCATCTTCGGCCACGTCGGCATCGTTGAGATACGTCTGCAACATCGGAAGCGATCCGGCAGAAGCGACCCGGCTGAGAGCGCCAATGACCAAACGCTTTTCCTCTGGGCGGGTGACGAGCTTGCCGACCTTGGCGAGTTCTTCGGTTTTCTGTTGTCCCTCGAGGGCGGGGCATTCATCCACGAGGCGGATCCAGGACCGCAGCGCCAGGAGTTTGGCCGTGTCGGTCTTGCCGTTCACCGCCATCTTCGCCAGCTCGGTCTTGGCGCATGCTTCGGGCCAAGCCAGCAACGCACGCGTCGCGACTTCGCCCAGCGTGGCATCGGACAGTTTGCTTCTAACATAGGCCACCGTTGCGGGCGAATCGTCGACGGACACATTCACCGCCGCCGCTTTGGGCAGGTACTTCAGCACGAGGCCCGCGTAGGCCGCGTCGCCCTTGCGGGCAGTGTCCACCATCGCGCCGCAGAGCGTGGCTTTGGCTTTGGCCGAGGACGATTTCTTCGCAGCCGCCGCGGCAACCTTCAGCAGTGTGCTCGCCATCTTCGGATTCTTCGATGCCTCCGCAACCAACATGGAGATGTCGCGTTCTGTGGTAGCTACGAGGAGCAGCTTGATCGAATCGCGGTCCCCTGCGAGAACCTTGGGCATCAGTGTTTTGACCATCCCATCAATTCCGCGACGTGCAGCGAGGCCAATCAAGGCCGTCTTGGCGCCTCCGGTGAGGGTCTTCATCAGGGTCGGGAGTTTCGCTTCCAGAGCGGGGATCGGCAGGAATTCCAAGCGCGCCTTGCAGGTTGCAGCAATGGCCGCGTCGGCGTTGGTGAGGTTTGCGAAAAGATATTCCGCGTCGCCGAGTTGGGCGATGGAGGTGACGATGATTTTTTTGTCCGCGTCGGTCGCCTTGGCCAGTGCGGCCTTGAGCGCGGGCAGCGCCTTGGGGTCGCCGCGATAGCCAATCGCCCATGCCACTTCGGCCGTGGTCAGCGGGGGCTGAGCAGCCAAACGCGCAGTGAGTTTCGTCGTCGCGTCGGCGTGAGGACATTTGGCCATACGCTTGAGCGCGGCCATGCGAACCGAATTATAGCCGCTCGCCAGCGCACGCGTCATCAGCGGCGAGGCCTCTTTGCCGCAGCCGTCGATGGCTGCATTCAGAGCCACGCAGATCACGCCGGTGCGCTTGTTGGTTTCGCCCCAGGTCATCAAATCTGTTGCGACTTCGAGGGCCTTGGGCTTGTTGCCGGCCTCGCCGAGCGCGCGAACGAGCATCGCCTGATAGCCCGTCGAACGATAGCGCACGACGCGGGTGGGCGCGCTCCGCATCTCTTTGAGCGTCGGCAGAATGTCTACCAGCCCGCAAGCACTCGCGGCATAGGTGATCGCCTGATCGAGCATGGGGTTCTTGACCTTGCCGAGATAGCCGAGGAGCATTTTTGCACCTTCGACGTCGCGGCCGTCGCCGATGGCCTGGGCAATCGACACGCGGGCGGCCTGCTTGATCGACGGGCTGTACGCTCCGCGGAGCGCGGCTTTGGCGACCGGCGTGCCAATCGACACCAGTGCGCGGCAGGCGCCGTCGGTGGTGGCGTGATTCTGGGCATACTTGGCCAGAACGGGCACTTCGCTATCCGCGCCGACTTCGCGCAGGCGACGGAGCAGGAAGTTCTTGAGGTTCAAGTTGGGCTGGGCCTCGAGCGCCTTTGCAATTGCGCCGGCAACTTTCGCGCGGGCGGCTTCGCCCTTGGAGGTCTTGACGTAGAGGCACAGGCCTTGGAGAGCGCTGCGCTCGCCACGGTCTGCACCGACGGGATCGACGAGGCCACCGCACAGCGCGGTGACCGACGCAGGGGCAGCGGCAAGAAGTTTGTCGTACATCGCCGTCGCTTCGGGGACCGTCTTGAACGGCGCGCGCTGGACGGTTTTGTTCCAGTTCTCGCCCCAGCTGGGAGCAGCCACCGCGAGAAGAATCGTGAGGATCGTGAGTTGTTTCATGGGTCTATCCTATTGTGTAGATGTCGTCTGTTGTTGTGAACGTCTGCGCGGAGGCTAATTAAACTGCGGCAGACGCCATGGCGCGCGCATCGGCTGGTGGACGAGGCGGTTGGCTTCTTCGTCGCCTTCGAACAGCAGCGTTTCGGGATTGAATTTCAGCTCGCGCGGAATGCGGATCGCGATGTCCGCGAGGTGCACGAGAAGGTTCGAACGATGGCCGTTCTCTTCGTTGAGGGCGAACGGTTTGCGCGTACGAACGGATTCGTGGAAGTTAGTGACCATCGGCTCGGGGTCCGGCAGTGTGTCGGCCAGTGCGCGCAGATTGGTCGGTTCGCATCGGAACCCGGGGTAAATTTTGCCCTTGGAGCCTTCGAGGAACGGCTTGCCTCTGGTCAGCGGGCAGGGGCTGTCGGCCGACTCCATAATAATCTTCGAGCCGTCAGCATATTCCATCGTCACGCCGCCCCACGGACGCACCGCTTCGGGGTGCTGTGGGAAGTGGCCGTGAGATTTGATTCGCACCGGCGAGGTGTGGTCCTTGCCGAGGATATATTGCACGGGGTCGATGTAGTGCTGGCACATGTCGCCCAGTCCGCCCGAATCGTATTGCCAGTAGCCGCGGAACGTTTTGTGGCAACGGTGGGTGTTGTAGGGCATCGCGGGCGCGGGGCCTTGCCAGAGGTCCCAGTTGAGAGCCTTGGGGATCGGCTGGGTCGGCAGATCCGTTTTGCCCTGCCAGTTGCTCTTGAAGTTAAATCCGGTGTGGTGGCTAAGACGCACGGTGATCGGGCCGTCGCCCAGTGCGCCAGCCATAACCAGCTTTTTCAGCGGTTTGACCAGGCATTTCATCCCGTAGAGGTTAGACTGGAAACGGAACCAGGTATTGATGCGGAGCATGCGGCCGTGTTCCTGAATCGTGCGGCGCACGGCTTCGGACTCGCCGATGGTGCGCGTCATGGGTTTTTCACACCAGACATCGCAACCCGCTTCGGCCGCGGCAATCGCCATCAGCGCGTGCCAGTGTGGCGGCGTCGCAATGTGGCAGACATCGATGTCTTCCTTGGCGAGCATCTCGCGAAAATCGCCATAACCCGTCACACCCTTTTTGCCCTTTTTCCTCGCGGCGAGGTGGGTGGTGTCGACATCGCACAGCGAGATCAGCTGCGAGCCGGTTTCCGACAGCCGTTTAATGTGGCCGGTGTGGCTTCCGTGGATCCCGCCGCAACCGATGATCGCGTGGGTGATCTTGTCGCTGGGGGCGATGTGGCTTGGCCCGCCGAGACAGTGGCGGGGAATAATACTGAATGCGGCGGCGGCAGTAGCGGTGCCTGCCAAAAATCCGCGCCGAGTGGTCATCTTCTGTTGCATCATAATTCTCCTTGGGACATCGCCCAATAGGGTATACCGCGAATGAATTTGGGTCTTTCCGCGGGATTCAATTTCGAACAATCATAGTAGACTAACGCGCGAATACGTTCAATATTATTCACTGAAAAAAATTGTGCGGCGCCCTTCGACTTGACGAATCGTCCCGAAATCGCGATGATACACCATTGCACCCCTTTCCCCTCCCGGAGAAACCATGACTCAAACCATTGATGCCGACACCGTTCGACGCATCGGCCAACTCAGCCGCCTGGAGCTCAGCGATGCCGACATCGCCACGTTGCAGCCGCAAATGGCGGAAGTGCTCGATTTTTTCGATAAGCTTCAGCAGCTCGACACCGACGCCGTGGAGCCGATGGCCCATGCGGTGGAACTGACCAATGTTCTCGCGGCGGACACCCCGCGCGAAAGCCTCCCCACCGATGCCGCCCTCACCAACGCGCCCCAGCGCGAAGGCGACTACTACAAAGTCTCGAAGGTGCTCTAAATGGATATCGACATCCGCTCCATGACATTGTGCGAACTCGCCGCCGCCATTGCCCGCCGGGACGTGACCTCGCTCCAAGCCACCGAGGCCTACCTCGACGCCATCGCGGCCGAAGACCCGCAGATCCAAGCCTATAACGAAGTCTACCCCGAACTCGCCCGCCAACGCGCCAGCGAGATCGACGCGCGCCTCGATGCGGGCGAACCCGTCGGGCCGCTCGCGGGTGTGCCCGTCGCGATCAAAGACAACCTCACGACCGACTTCGGCCACACCACATGCAGCTCGAACTATCTCAAAACCTTCGCTGCACCCTACACCGCCACCGCCGTCGGAAAGCTCCTTGACGCGGGGGCTGTGATCCTCGGCAAGACCAACATGGACGAATTCGCCATGGGCTCGTCGACCGAGAACAGCGCGACGCACCTCACGAAAAACCCGTGGGACACCTCAAAGGTTCCCGGCGGCAGCTCGGGCGGCTCGGCCGCAGCCATGGCGGCGCGGCTGTGCCCGGCCGCAATCGGCAGCGACACCGGCGGATCGATTCGCCAACCTGCAGCGTTCTGCGGCGTGGTCGGGTTCAAGCCCACCTATGGCCGCATCAGCCGCTATGGCCTCGTCGCGTTCGGCTCCAGCCTCGACCAAATCGGCCCGATGACCGCCGACGTCGCCGACGCAGCACTGCTGACCTCGATCCTCGCCGGACACGACGACCGCGACTCCACCTCGATCCCCGCGCCGGTAGACAACTATGTCGCCGAGCTGGCGATCCCCTTCGAAGCCCCCCTTCGCATCGGCCTGCCGAAAGAATATTACACCGACGCACTCGGCGGAGAAGTCCGCGCGAAACTCGACGACGCCATCGTCGCGCTCAAAGCCGCCGGCTGCGAATTCGTCGACGTCTCCCTGCCCCACTCCCGCATCGACATCGCCGACGACGGCACGTTGAGTAGCTTCGCCGTGGCGTGTTACTACATCGTCTGCATGGCCGAAGCGTCGAGCAATCTCGGCCGCTACGACGGCGTGCACTATGGCCACCGCACCGAAAGCGACGTCGACGACATCGTCGAACTGTTCAGCCGCTCCCGCAGCGAGGCCCTCGGCGACGAAGTCAAACGGCGCATCCTGCTCGGCACCTACACGCTCTCGAGCGGCTACTATGACGCGTACTACAACAAGGCCCTCAAAGTCCGCCGGCTGATCCACGATGACTTCACGGCGGCGTTTGAACAATGCGACGTGATGCTCTGCCCGACCACGCCCGCGCCGGCGTTCGGGATCGGCGAAAAAACGTCCGACCCGCTGGAAATGTACCTCGGCGACATCTACACAATCTCGGCGAACCTCGCGGGCCTGCCAGGCCTGGCGCTGCCGTGCGGCCTGACCGACGCGGGGTTGCCCGTGGGATGCCAACTCGTTGGCCCGGTCCTCAGCGAATCACTCCTGCTGCGCGCGGGAATGCTCTTCGAGTCGGCCACCGGCATCACCCGCCTGCGCCCTGGGCAATAGCCCCCGCCATCACTCCACAAAAAAACAGCGCCAGAGCAATCTGACGCTGTTTTTCTATATCGAGTCAACCGGAAGGACTACTCTTCTTTGTCCTTCTTGGCTTTCTTTTCCTTCTTGGGCTTCTTAGCTTTCTTTTCCTTCTTGGCGGGATTGTCTTCTTCGTCGCCGTCTTCTTCGGTGTCGGCGTCTTTCTTGCCTTTGCCTTTACCCTTGGCCTTGCCCTTGCCCTTGGGAGCGGGATCCGCGAAAATCGCCCTGGCGATCTTTTCGTCCGCATCGGGGTCAACCAAACCAACCGATACCGTCATGCCCTTTTTGACGTCGGTCAACGCTTTACCTTTTTCCTTGGCAACGTTGATCTTGGTTTTTTCGGTCACGGTGATTGTTACCGCTTCGGGCTTGTCTTTTTTGTCCTTGGGCGCGGGACGAACGGTGATCGAATCGTCGCCGACCTTGGTCACCTTGCCGCGAACACCCTTGGCAGGCTTTTTGTCTTTCTTGTCCGCCTTGACTTCGGTCGTTTCCGCCTTGGCCTTCTTGCCTTTGCCTTTGGCCTTGTCGGCTTTGGGGGCAGCCATTGCAACGCTCGAGCACAGCAGTGCTACCATCAACATCATCAGTGTCTTCTTCATAGTCATATCTCCATAGAGTTGGGGGAATTCGCGGAATCTTTTTCCACACCCTAAACTAACGAGTAATCCATCCCATCTATTGCGGCCACCCTATTTTTTTTCTGCCCCGGCCGATACGCTCTCAGCCGTTGACTTCTTTGATGGCGACGGCGAGGCGACGGATGCCTTCGCGGATTTGCTCTTTCGACGCAAGGCCGAAGGTCAGGCGGATTTTCGACTTGGGTTTCACACGGCCCGGGTCGTTGGGGAAGCAGAACTCGCCCGGCACATAGATCATGCCGTGTTTCAGCGCGGCGGCGCACAGCACGCTGTCCGGCCCGGTGTCGATATCTTCCGGCAGCGTCAGCCAGACATACATCCCGCCATCCGGCCGCGTCCACGTCGTTTCGTCCGGGCGAAACTCGCCGAGTTCCGCGTCCAGCGCGTCGAGCATGACCTGGCACTTTTCGCCGTACGCAGCGCGAACCTTCGCGACGTGCTTGGCATAAATCCCGCTGGCGAGCGCCTCGGCAGTGATGTGCTGGGCGAGGTTGCATGTGCCGAAATCGATGTTCCCCTTCTGGAGGATCACCTGCTCGGCAAGGTCTTTCGGCAGCAGGCCATAGCCGAGCTTGAGCCCCGGCGCGAGCGGCTTGGAAAACGTCTGGAGCATCGCGACGCGGTCGGTGGTGTCGAACTTTCGGAAGCTGAACGGCGCGGACGCATCATAGCTCAGCTCGCGATAGGCGGCATCTTCCATCAGCAAAATTTTGTGCGGGACAGCCGGCTGATGGGCCTCGATGATCTCGAGGATTTGCGGTTTGCGTTCTTCGGCGAGCGTGATGCTCGAGGGGTTTTGATGATAGGTCACGAGATAGATCGCCTTGAGGCGGTCGATTTCTCCCGCGGCCGCCAACTCGGTCATCAGCGCGTCGAGCGATTCAGGGATCACGCCATTCTCGTCCATCTCGCAGCAGCGCACCGTCGCCCCGGCCGACGCGAGCGTGCCCGTGTAGACGAAGTAGCTCGGGTAGCCCGTGATGACGATATCGCCGGGATCGATCAGCGTCTGCGTGATGAGGTAGAGCAGTTCCTGGCTGCCGGAGGTCACGACGATGTTGTCGATGTCCGCGCCAAGGCCAGCGTGGTCGGTCTCGTCGAGGCGGCAGAAATGTTCGAGCAGCTCGTGGCGCAACGATTTATACCCCTCGGTCGTGCCATATTGCAGCGCGGCGCGGGCGTGATCGGTGTCTGAGAGGATCGAATCTGCCAGCGTCCGCACGGCCTGGGTCGGCAGCGAATCATAGTCCACCAACCCGGCTGCGAGGGAAACCAACGACGGATTTTGCAGCGCGAGGACCATCATTTCGCTGATGGGCTGGCGGTGGGTGCGGTTTGCGGCGGCGGAATAGCCAAACGAGGATGTCGATTGTGGTTCAGTCATGCTTCAAGAGTAGCGAATATCACGTCCCGAACAACCTTTTTCTTCGGTTTTCTGCACTTCTGCGCCCCGGCCGCCGCCCGCCCCAACAACCGCCAAAAAAGACCTTGCGTCACTCGGGCATACTTGATATCGTAGGGCAACGCTGTATCTATACAATATGAGCGGTCTATCGCCACTCGGGATGCAGCATATTTCACAGACTACAAGGAAGGTGCAGAATGAAAGTAATCGCACAAACCTCGGCCCTGCAGGAAGCGTTGGCCCTGGCTGGCAGTATTGTCGTTGCCCGCAGCCCCAAGCCCGTCCTCCAGTGCATCAAGCTCGTCGCCGAGGGTGACACGCTGACGCTGATGGCGACCGACCAGGAAGTCGGCTGCCGATACCTTCTCACGAGTGTCAAGGTCGAAGAGCCCGGCGAAGCACTGATCCCCGCCGACCGCCTCAGCGGCATCGTTCGCGAAGCAGGCTCCGACGAAGCGCTCACCATCGAGACCGACGGCGAGACCGTCATGGTCACCGGCGCGGGCAGCCGCTTCAAGCTCTACGGCTATGACCCGGCCGAATATCCCTCCGTGGGCGAGTTTTCCGACGGCGCGGACTTTGAAATCCCCTCGGCCGTCTTGGGTGACATGATCACCAAGACCGTGTTCGCCACTGCCAAGGCCCACAGCCACTACGCCATCAGCGGCGTGCTCTGGGAAGCCGAAGGCACCGCGCTTCAACTCGTCGCCACCGACGGCCACCGCCTTGCCCAGGCGCGCGGGTCGCTCTCGGCACCGGCCACCGAGGCCAAGTCCGCCATCGTTCCCGCGAAACTCATGAGCATGCTCCAGCGCTCCAACCGCGGCGACGAACGGCTCGAAATCAAAATCGCCGGCAGCCAGATCTTCGTCCGCACGATGCGCATGACACTCGTCAGCTCGCTCGTGCAGGGCAACTTCCCGAAATACGAAGACGTGATCCCCACCGGCTCGACGGCGACCGCCACGATCCCCACCACCGAGTTCCAGCACCGCGTCCGCCAGGCCGCCCTGCTGACCAATGAAGAGTCCCGCGGCGTCCAGCTCAGCTTTGCGCCCGGCGTGGTGAAAATCTCCGGCCGTGGTCCCGAAACCGGCGAGGCCGAGGCTGAATGTGCCATCGGCTATTCCGGCGACGAAATGCAGATCGGCTTCAACCCCGCATTCGTCATCGACGCGATGAAGGTCATCGACACCGACGAGATCGCCCTGGACCTCTCGGCCTCGAACAAACCCGCCCTCATCCGCAGCGGCAGTGATTTCCTTTACGTCATCATGCCCGTCGACCTCGGATAACCACCCCCCGCCACCGACAACCGACCACGGGCCACACTGCCAGCAAATAACTGGCCACACAACCCCACGGCCGCGAAACAACCGGACACGACAACCGACCCACTGCGGCGAGGCAACCCCTCGCCGCTTTTTTATGCGAAGACCACTTGCTACCCGCGGAACTTTTTTCGTTTTCTCTTTATCGCAGCCGCACGGCCGTGTAAATTGGAACGCTCCGAGGGATGAAAACAAAGAACGCAAACAATGATGGCGGGCAACAAGTAGCCCGCCCTACAAGGCTGGAGAAAGAGGAGTTAATAATCATGAAAGAAATTCAAAGTGATATAGGGTTTTCTGATGGGGAAATTCAATGTTATGAGAAGGAAGGCGATAACATTGTTGTTCACCTGACAACATGGAATGATGCGAAAATGAAAATTTTTTTTCGAGACACCATTGGGGTGTCTGAATTTTCTGCAACTGATATTTCTGGTTTTTTTGAGTACGAGGGGAGAAGTGCTTTGTTGAAAAAAGCCTTAGCCTACGTGTTCGATGAGATTCCAGAAAAATGTCCTTATCAACACTATTTTTTTCTCAATACTGATAATCAGCCTTGTCTTGAAATTGTGGCCGCCGAAATGGAAATACATATCGAAACAGGTTAGTTCTGCAATTGCGTAGGGTGTGCAGCTTCTTGCTACACACGGAACTTTTCCCCATCTCGATTTCGCGGACAGTTGTGCTACCTACGGAACTCTTTTTCTCTTTTCTCTTTATCGCAACCGCCAGGCCGTGTAAATTGGAACGCTCCGAGGGATGAAAACAAAGAACGCAAACAATGATGGCGGGCAACAAGTAGCCCGCCCTACAAGGCTGGATTTTAAGATGGATCAATGCGACTCCTTTACTTGAAAAGGATAGATAAGGATAGATAATGTTAGAACTACGAATATTTGATACACAAGAAACTAATGGAGAAGATATTTTGATCCCACTTTCAGATTATCTCAGTGTTTTAGATCGCGTTTTTCCAAAGTATAAAAAAGGAAAATGGGAAATTGAAAAGGGTGCTGATGGCTATGGATTAAGTGTAGTTGAAATATCAGATAAGATTTATACCTCCAACCAATCCGAAATAATCGAACCAGAGATACTTATTACCAACCTTCTTTCTGGTAAGGAGTATTTTTGGCATGTTTGCATAAAAGTTATAGGAACTGGTATAGAGGGCGGATTCAAGTCTCTAACGTGACACGTGAGTGAAACAAAAGCGGTGAGCGG
>JABGPZ010000022.1 GCA_018644725.1 Phycisphaerales bacterium | reverse complement strand
CCGTCCAATCACATCCCTCACCCCGAAAAACGGTATTTTTCAAGATGCCCTTAAGTCAAGTGGGGCATATGAGGTAGTATACCCAAAAAAGGGGGAAAATGCAGGTGGTATTTTCGGCGACTCTCGGATACAATGCCGCCCGAAACCGGGGTGTGTTGCCCCAGACCCACAGGAGACCCGCATGGATCTGTATCCATTGAAATTTCAACCGCTTTATCAAGAGACAATCTGGGGCGGCCGCAACTTGGAGCGGCTGTTTGACCGGGATCTGTCTGATGGTGCGTTGGTGGGTGAAAGTTGGGAACTGGCGGACCTCGTCGACGGCGTAAGCGTCGTGGATAACGGCCCCCAGGAATATCAGCCGATTACCCGGCTCATCGAGATGTGGGGCGAAGCGCTGCTCGGTAAGGCCCAGGCGACCGAAGATGGCCGCTTTCCGCTACTTCTGAAGTTTCTCGATGCAAACGAGGTTCTTTCGCTCCAGGTCCATCCCGATGCCGCCGCCGTGGCGAAACTCGGCAATGGCGCCACGCTCAAAACCGAGTGCTGGTACATCGTCGAATCGCGCGACGGATATCTCTACAAAGGGTTCGACGGCGACGTGACACCCGATGCGTTCCACGACGCGATCATCGAAGATCGCAGCGAAGAATTCGTCAAGCGCTATGACTGCGTCGAGGGCGATTTTCACTTTCTCCCTGCCGGCACGGTTCACGCCGTGGGCGAGGGGGTGGTGGTAGCCGAAATTCAGACGCCTTCGAACATGACTTACCGCGTGAGCGACTGGGGTCGCGGGCGCGAGGTTCACATCCAGAATTCACTTCAAGCGATTCATTTCACACCCGTAACCGATACTGTCCCTGGCGCGGCCGGCGAGACGTTGGTCGCGTGTGACTATTTTACGGTGGTCAAACGCACCGCCGCCACAGGACAACGCACCGAGACCCCCGCAGGCCAATGCGTCGCGATCATGCTGCTTTCGGGCAGTGTCGACGCGGTTCACGCCGGCGAGGTCGAGTCGTGCGTCCCGCTCCGGGCGGGCGAAACGGTGTTGCTGCCAGCGGGTCTGTCTGGCGCGGCCTTGGTGGTCGGGGACGAGGCGACATGGTTGGAAATTACACTGCCGGAAGGAAAGGTGCTCTAATGGCACGTCGGATTATCATGCCCGGGGGCAACGCGCCCAAGGGACCCAAAACTACGGAAGACGAAACACTCAGCCACGGCCAAAAGGCGGTCGGCAAGGCCGTTCGTCGTGCGATTCGCGCTTCGGACAAAGAGGCCGAGCACGAAGCTTTCGAGCAGCACAAGGCCGAGGTCAAAGAGCAAAAACGCGCCCGTCGTGAGAAGAGCCTCAAGGCGCAGGCCCGCAAGAAGGGCATCACCGTCGAGGAAGTCGTCGAGCTGCAAAAGCCCAAGAAGCTCAAGGGCCTCAAAAAGGGCAAGAAGAAAACTGCCGGCGGCAAGAGCCTCCACTCGGCGCGCTATGCTCGTCCTAAGCACCACCGTAGCCGCAAGAAACCCGCAAAATCGGCGCCGATTCCCGAAGGCGCGATGCGGATTCAGAAATATCTCTCCGAGGTGGGCGTGGCCTCGCGTCGCGGTGCCGAAGAGCTGATCGCGCTCGGCGAAGTTTCGGTCAATGGCGCGCCGGTTGCGTCGCTGCCGTGTTTCGTGAACCCCGAGACCGACGCCATTCGCGTGTCCGGGCGGGTCATCAAGCAGAAAAAAGCCAAGCTCGTGTACTACCTTCTCAACAAGCCCAAGGGCGTGGTGTGCACCAGCAATGACGAATTTGGTCGTCCGACCGTGGTCAACATGGTAAAATATGTAGAGCCGCGACGGATTTACTGCGTCGGCCGCCTCGACGTGGATTCCACCGGCGTGCTGTTGCTGACCAATGACGGTGAGCTGACCCAGAAACTCACCCACCCGTCCTTTGGCGCCGCGAAGACCTATGTCGTGACGGTTCAGGGCGTGGTCGAAGCACCCGCGATTGAAAAACTCAAGAAGGGCATCTACCTCGACGGGCGCCGGACAAGCCGTGCAGGGCTGAAAGTGCTCAACCGCAGCAAGGCCATTACGACCCTCGAGATCACCCTGACCGAAGGGCGCAACCGCGAAATTCGCCGCATGGTCGAACGCGTCGGGCACACCGTGCTGAAACTCAAGCGCGTGGCAATCGGCCCGATTACCGACCGGGGTCTGGGCTCGGGCAGCTTCCGCGAACTCTCGCGCCGCGAGATTAACCAACTCCGCAAACTCACGGAAGAGGATGCCAAACCGCAAGGATCGAAGGAATGACACGAAGCCAAACGCAACGCATTACTGTGCTGGGCGACGGGGGAATGGGAACGGTCTGCGCGATCATGCTGGCGGAGAACGGTCACAACGTGACGATCTGGAGCGCGTTCGAAGACCAGGCCGCGACGATGGCCGCCGACCGCGAGAACAAGAAATTCCTTCCCGGCTGCGCGTTCCCCGAGACGCTTTCGGTCACGGCCGATCCGGCCGAGGCATTCGACGGTGTCGATTGGGTGATGTCCGCGATCCCGACGCAATTCCTCCGCGGCGTGTGGGAGCGCCTCGCGCCGCACTACAACGGTGCGCCGATTTGTTCGATCACCAAGGGCGTGGAACTTTCGACGCTGATGCCGCCGACCCAGATTTTGCATGACGTGCTGGGAGATTCGCCGCTGTTGGCGGTGTTGTCCGGGCCGTCGATTGCGCCGGAAATTGGCCGCAAACTGCCCGCCTATGTCGTGGTCGCGTGCGAGGATCTATCCTTCGCCGAGACGGTTCAACATTGCATCGTTCGCCCCTATTTCCGCGTCTACACCAACGACGACATCACGGGCGTGGAGCTTGCTGGCGCGCTGAAAAATATCATCGCGCTCGCGGCGGGGATGATCGACGGGCTCAAGCTCGGCGACAACACCAAGGCCGGGCTTCTGACGCGCGGGCTGGTGGAAATCACGCGCCTCGGCGTCCATCTCGGCGCCAAACCCGAGACGTTTTATGGCCTGGCGGGCGTGGGCGATTTGGTCACGACGTGTACTTCTCCCGAAGGGCGCAACCGTAGCTTCGGCCAGCTCCTCGGCGAAGGCAAAACCGCGGATGAGGCACTCGCCGCGACCAATGCCGTGGTCGAGGGCGTGCCGACGACGCAAAGTGTCACGGCCTTGGGCAAAAAGCTCGGCATCGAGCTGCCCGTGATCGAGACGCTCAACGCAATTCTTTTCGAGGGGCTTTGCCCGTGGGACGCGCTGGAGATGTTGATGAACCGTCCGCCGCGCAGCGAAGCCAATTCCACCAGCGATGACGACTGAGCGACCCTATCTCACGGCCGCGCTACCCGGCGTCGGCGGAGTGTGTAAAGAGCGCCCGAGCGATTTTCAGGTCGAGGAGCTGCCATTGTATCCGTGCTGTGGCCACGGTTCGCATGTCTATTTTGAGGTCGTCAAACAGGGGGTGTCCACGCACGTCGCCGCCGAGCGAATCGCCCAGCACATGGGGGTGCGCGTTCACGACATCGGCTATGCCGGGCTGAAAGATGCCCACGCGTTGACGCGGCAATGGATGAGCCTCGAACACGCCGACGCGGCGAAGCTGCTGGGGTATCACGACAAACAGGTCGTCGTTACGCAGACCGCGCTGCACACCAACAAACTTAAGACCGGCCACCTCCGCGCGAATCGCTTTGTGCTGCGTTTGCGGCGTGTGTGCGGCGGGGCGGTGAAAAAGGCCGAAGCGATTTTGAGTGTCCTCGCCGAGCGCGGCGTGCCGAATTATTACGGCAGTCAGCGATTCGGGATGCGCGGCGATACGGCGGAACTTGGCCGGCTGTTGTTGCGTCATGACAAGATGGGATTTCTCCGCGCGTTCCTCGGTTCGCCGATGGAGTGTGACGCGCCGCCGATTGCCTCGGCCCGGGCGGCATTTGACGCGGGGGAGTATGACCGTGCGCTGCGGTGCTGGCCGAAACATGCCCACGAGCAGCGTAAGGCGCTGTGCGGATTTCGTCGACGCGACAAGGCTGGCGAGGGCATCGGCGCGGTGTCCAAGAAGCTGCTGCGGCTGATGACGTCGGCCGCGCAGAGTGAGGTGTTCAACGCGGTTCTCGCTGAACGGCTCGAGACGATGGGGACGCTGCGGGCGGGGGACTGGGCGCAGAAGGTCGAGTCCGGCGGGCTGTTTTACGTCGAAGATCCCGCGGCCGAACAGCCGCGATGCGATGCGTGGGACATTTCGCCCACCGGGCCGATCCCCGGCTCGCGTATGCTCCAGGCCGGCGGCGAGGTGCTCGAGATCGAACAGCGGGCCGTGGCGATTCACGGCATGACGCTGGCGGACTTCGACCGTGCGGGTTCGATCAAGCTCGACGGTGCGCGCCGGGCGCTGCGATTTCGCCTTGAAGAGCCGGGCCTTTCGGCCGGGCGCGATGAACACGGCGACTATCTCGAAATCAAATTCACCGCACCCTCCGGCAGCTACGCCACCGTCGCCCTCGACGAAATCATGAAACTCTGAACGGAAAAACCGGGCCAGAAAAATAGGGGTTGGGAAAAACCGGGACTGGTACGGATTTTCAATCGCATCGAAATTGGATATGTTTCTTCCCTGTTGTTCGGTGATCCGTCGATATTCCGTGGCCAAGAAAACTCTGTACCTGTCCCTGGGTTTCCCCCGCGCGACGTTGATGGAATAATCGAAAAACGGGGACAGGTACCTGGCAACGAAAACAACAGCGAGAAAACAGGACAGAATAAAGGGTACCAGTCCCCATTTTTCATTTTCACTGCTTATCCGACATGAGACAGAAAAGGTTCACGTGGTTTGTTACGATCCGGCGGAGATGTCCTGGGTCATTTTTTCGAGTGTCGCCTGGAATTGGGGTTCCTGGGTTTTCTGCGCCTCGACGGTTTTGACCGCGTGCATGACGGTGGTGTGGTCGCGGCCGCCGAAATAGCCGCCGATTTCCTCGAGGCTGTGGTTGGTCAGCGTGCGCGCGAGGTACATACAAATCTGGCGCGGCCAGGCGATGGACCGTGTGCGCTTTTTGCCCTGCAAATCAAGGGTTCGGACGCCGAATCGGTCGGTGACAACGTTGAGAATATCGTCGATGGTGACTTCGCGGCTGGTGGCCTGTGGGGCCGAGCCGAGTGCCTCTTCGACGAGCTGGGGCGTGATGCGTCGGCCGGTGACCTGCGCAAGCATCGCGACCTTGGCGATGGCGCCCTCGAGCTCGCGGGTGTTGGAATCGATCAGCCCGGCGATATAGCAAATCGCGTCGTCGGGTAGATTCATCTCGCGCTGTGCGGCCTTCTTGCGGAGGATCGCGACGCGCGTTTCATAGCAGGGGCGGTCGATGTGTGTGACCATGCCCCAGTTGAATCGGCTGATGAGTCGCTCTTCGAGCGGGGTGTCGTTGGGGCAGCGGTCGGAGGTGAGGATGATCTGCTTCTGCGATTGGTAGAGCGTGTTGAAGGTGTGGAAGAATTCTTCCTGGCAGGCCTCGTGGTGGGTGAGGAACTGGATGTCGTCAATGGCGAGGATGTCGGTCTGGCGATACTGGTCGCGGAATTCGGCGAGGGTACCGTTGGCGACGGCCTCGATGTAGTTGTTGACGAACTCTTCGCAGGTGATGTAGGTGATCGTTACGTCGGGGTTGGCCTTGAGGACGGTGTGGCAGACGGCCTGGAGGAGGTGAGTCTTGCCGAGGCCGGACGCGCCGTGGAGGAACAGGGGATTGTAGGTCCGCCCGGGCGACTCGCTGACCGCGCAGCTCGCCGCGTGGGCGAGACGGTTGCAACGACCCGTGACGAAATATTCAAAGGTGTACTCGGTGTTGAACAGGCCCAGCGACGGGCCGGACATGGTTTGGTCGATGATCTCGTTGAGGCCGGAAAATTCGCCCGATTCTTCGCGCTGTGCCGTGGTGAGGAAACAGACCCCCACGAGCATGCCGGTTGCGGTTTGAGCGGCCTGGGTGAAAAGTTCCTTTGCGTGGGTTTCACAGTAGCGCTTTTCTTCGTAGCCGGGGACTTCGATCTCGAGCAGAAAATTCTCAAGGCTGATGGGGACGAGCTGGGTAAACCAGGGACGAATTAAATTTCCACCGTTGGCAATTACTTCCTGAATAATCGTCTGCCAAAGTGCCTTGTCGTTCTGTAACATTCGTGACCCTTCCAGCCTGTGGTGGCGCATCAAATACAATCTATGAAATCGCCATCCTGGCGGAACTGTCGGTCCTTCTCTTGCTCATCAATCGAGAAGTCATACAATATCGCCCGACGATTGCGAAGTCAAAAGCAAATCCAAAATTTTTCCATCTTATTCTTCCACAAGTTATCCACATCTTGTTCACAGTCTATAATCCCTTTATATAGATGCGGTTGTAAAATCAGAAATTCTTCAAACGGTCGGTAATCCACACTCGCGGGGATAAACTGTGGGAGGATCGAATGAAAATGCCCCCCAATGCCCATATTTCGCATTGGCTTGGTGATTTTTTGCGACTGAAACGCTCCATGTGGCCGTTGCGCGCGAAAGAATCGCGGGCCAAGCGTTTTAAGGGGTCAATTTCGGAGCGGGAGAGGCGAATAAAACTTGCCTAAAATATGGAAAATAAAAGGGCTATTCGGGAACTTTTGCGTGTAAAGAGGGTTTAAAAAGGAAACAAACTCTCGGGAGAAATGGTCGATATGAAACAGCAAACAAAAATCAATGGTGTTGTGGTACTGGTATTAGCTCTGGTTGCCGCATCTGGTGTCTCGCAAGTGGCAGTGCGTAAGGTGGCTCCGGCGGTGGCTCCGGCGACACCGGCAGAGGCGGTACCGGCTGACACAGCGAAACCCGAGGCGGCGGAAAAACCCGAAGAAGAAACGATTGAGGCTCCGCCGCTGGTGATTGGCAAGTTGACGCTGAAGTTTGTTGAGCCCGGCCAGGGCGTTCAGACGTTGCTGCCGGTGGAGTATGATTGTCTTGATACGCTGCGGAAGATCCCCAAGCTGCTCGGCGACGAGCGGTATACCGACGTGCTGAAAATGCTGCAACTGTTGCTGGAAAAGCCCGATTCGGGGTTCATCCAACTCGAGGTCAACGGCAAGGCCATCTATCGTCCGTTGTCGGTCGTGATCATGGATATTTTGCGGAATCTCCCCGACGAGCCGCGCGCGATCTATATCCAGGCCTATGAACCCAAGGCCGCGAAGCTCCTCGCCGATGCCAAGCGTGACGGGGACATCACTCTGCTTTCCGAAGTGGCCGACATCTACCAGATGACCGAGTCGGGCAAGGCCTCGCTGAAACTTCTCGCGGCATGGATGTTTGACCGTGGGCAATTTGCCCAGGCGGCATTGCGCTGGAAGCAGTGCGGCGTTTCGAGTGACCCCACCCAAGAAGCATTGCGTCTTGCGAGGATCACGGTGGCCATGCACATGGCAGGCAATGCCACAAAGTCTCAAGAGACCCTCAAAACGTTGGTTGCCCAATTTCCCACCCAGACGGCCGAGATCGCTGGCCAAACCAAGCCTGTCGTGCCGTGGGTCAAGACGATCCTTGCCAAGCCGATTCTCTTGACCAATTACACCAACGAGCTCAAAGGCTGCTATCCCGGTATCTCCGGGATCAAGTCGGGGTGGGGGGTGTGTATGGGGGCTGGGGATATCGTGCCACTGCCGATGTGGTCGGTACCGGAAATCAAGAAAACTTCGGACAATTGTTCCCTGATGATCAGCGATCCGGTCCATATTCCGAATTTGAGCCGTACCCGGGGATCGTCCCCAAATAAACTCCAGATCCAGTTGGTCGATGGCGAAGTGTGCATCGGCGTGAAAACCGGTACCTCGATGACCCGAAAAAAGTCGTCGCCGCAGTTTTGCTATGGCGAACCGGTGATGGTTTCAGGGCGGGTGATCGTGCGGACGGATCGCGCCGTCGAGGCCTATGATTCGCTCACGGGTTCCAAGGTGTGGGAAACACTCTATCCGGCTCGTCGTTCCGGGAGGAGCAGGCAGCTTTATTATTTACGGGCCGGGGCTGACATTGGCCGCGGGCACTATCGTCTGGCGGTGTTTGGCGATCACGTGTATGCTCTGGGCGACGCTTCGAGTGAAAGCATCTCCGGCCCCCGTTCGCCTACACAAGGCACGTCGTTGACGGCGTTTTCAATCTCGGGCGAAGGAAAAACCGCTTGGCGTATCGGCAACGGCAATGGCCCCAACTCCTTCCTCCGGACTTCCAAGCTTGTGTCCCTGCCTAGCGGGCGGGAAATTTCAGCGGGCATTTGGCGGCTGTATCTTGTCGTCCGTCAGGGTGATTCCTATTGTCTGGCTTGCATCGAAGACCACGGCGGACGGGTGGAGTTCAAATGGAAGACGGAAGTTGCTTCTCACCCGAGGTCGGATTCCGATCGTCATTTCTATGATTCGAAGGACCCCGGGCTCTCGATTTCCTCTCCACCGTTGGTGGCCGATGGTCGTGTGTACATCTGCACGAATTCTGGAGTTGTCGCGTCCGTGAAGGAATCCACTGGGAAAATGGCTTGGGCGGTGCAGTATCCCTCAACATTTATGAAGATGATGAAGTATTCTAACTATCGCGGACCGTATCGGCCGAACGAACAGTTTGCCGTAGGCAATCCGCTGATCGCGACCGACGACGGAATCGTGGTTCAGCCCGCCGACGGAAAGGGCGTGTATTGCTTTTCTCCCGCCGATGGACAGGAACGGTGGTTCACTCCGTTCCCCACGGACAGTGGTCTGTTTCTCACGGGTCTGAGTTCCCGACGCGTGGCGAGCTATTCGCCGAAATCGTTGGAGGTGATCGATACTCAAACGGGAAAAATTCTGTACCAAAATACGGACATCACATTGACTCCTGGTCGGGGCGTAAATACGGATTCGGGGTTGCTGATTTCTGCCCCGGGGGGGATTTGCCGCGTGGCGAGCAAGGTGTCTTCCGAGGGCAAAGAAGTCTTTTCTGCCCAAGTGATGCCTTTGTTGGATACGAACTCGCGTGTGGGCTCGCTGGCCGCAAACGATGGGCAGCTCGTCGCCTTCAATGTCAATGGACTGAGCCTCTTCAGTGGATACAGCAGAGCCTATGAGGGGCTCTCCAATTCCATTACAGCCCAGAGTGGCCGGGTAAAATGGGAAACACTGTACCGCCGCGGAATGTTGTGCTTTGGGACAGATCGCCTCGACGAAGCCAATCGTGATTTCTCGATGATCTTGGCCGAAGCGGGGAAGACCAAGGCCTCTGCGCCGGGTGTCACGCCCCGTATGCGCGACTCGGTGATGGCGGGTTTGGCCTCTGAGCGCCTTCGCGAAGTGTTCATCCGCCAGGGCAACCTTGCCAAGGCACCCAACGACATGTTGGTGTCGTTTACCAAGGCCCAAACCTTCTGCCAGAGCGACTCGCAATCCCTGCATATGCGTCAGCGGCTGGTGGAATGCTACGCCCTGATGGGGCAGTATGACAAGGCATTGGACTTGGCCGAGGCCATCGCTTCCAAGTACAAATCCAAGGTGATTCTGGATGACTTGCGCGTCGGGATTGACGCGAATGATTATGTGTTGTCGGAACAATCGGGTATCGAAAAAACGGGTAAAATTTGGCTCCAGACCCTTGTTGCACGATTCGTCCGTACCCATGGCCCCAAGGTTTATTCCAGCCGCGATGCGCTCGCTCGACAAACCATTGACGCGGCCATCTTGGCCAAGGATATCCCCTCGCTCCGTACCGTGCCAACGCGCTGGCCGGTAAGCAAGTGGGTTCCCGATGCGAAATTTGCCCTCGCCGGATTGCTCTTCGATGGCCTTCAGACGGCCCAACGTGTAGACCGGGACCTGGTGAACGAGATTGTAGCCTTGCTGGATGATTGCACCTTGTCGAAAGACCAGGACCGCGTTGCCTCGGCATTGGCTGGGTTGTATGCCTTGTCGATCTATCAGGGCGACTCGGCAGAACAGGAATTCTATCGTCGCGAAATTGATGCCAACCTCAAAGCGTCCAAGCGTCAGCCTGTGGTGGCATTTTCGTCCCTCGTCGGTACGCTTAAGGCGGTGCGCGACGAGTTGGCCTCGGGCAAACTCAACGCGTTGGAAATTACAGGCCGCAGCCTGCCGTATTTGAGTTCTCCGCTGGGGAACCAATACCAGTTGCCCCGCAACTATGTCATGGTCCTTTCCAGCGATCAACAATCGGGGCTGAACCTCTTCTCCAACCGACAGATTGCGCTGGCGATTGACACGAAGGACAATCGCCGCCTGGTCTTCATCAATCGGCGCGCGAGGGATGAAAAATCCCTCGTTGTTCGGCGTAGTCCGGCGGGCGCTGGAAGCTTCCCGTTTCAGTCAGTCAGTCAGCCTTTCCCCATGGGCCAACTCAGTGCCGATGGCAAACGCGTGATGCTTTATGCTCCGGGAGGGGTTGTGATTTATGACTTCCAGACCGCCGAGTGCCTTTATTCCAAGACGACGAGCGCCATTTTAGGTACCAGGAGCGCACGGTGCATGGAAGCGACATCGACGTACCTGTACATGACCAAGGGGCCGAAGGTTCTCGCGCTTGATTTCGATGGCAAAATTGCATGGCAGGCGGACATGACCGATCTGAAGTCCAAAGCGAGTAACATCGAGAGGGTCAGTGTTTCGAGTGATTCGTTGTTGGTGTCGCACGGGAATCAATATATGACGGCGTTGGATTTGCGAACCGGAAAGCGGCGCGGGAAAATGCTAGGCAACACGAGTGGCCTTTTGCGCCGCCCTACGAGTAACTCTTCGATCGTGACATTCACTGCCCCCAACGGGAATTGGGCCCGCATGCGGGGTATCAAGTTGGAGCTTGGCACTAAGACCGATCCCTTGAAGGTTACGTCAACGAATTCATTGTCTATAGCAAAGAATCGGATTGTGTCGGGGATCACGGGCATCTCGGACAAGTATGTCGCGGTGATTCCCGATTTGAATTCCAACAAGATTTGGATCTACACCACCGCCGGCAAGAAGGTCCGTGTGATTACGCTGCCCGAGGGGACGTGGCCCAACCGCGTGAGCTTTGACGGCGAAAAAGCCTATCTTCACTGCAGCTTGGAGCGCGTGTTGCGTGGCAGAAGTTCCCTGGTGACAAGACAATATTTTCGTGGATTGACGCTGATCCAGTATAATATCGAGTCCGGGTCTGTGGATTGGTCCAAGAAGCTGATTACTGACAATCGCGAATATTTCCATCAGACTGCGTTTGTGATCTGCCGAAATAATTTGTTGATTTCGATGAATACATTACCCCAATCCACAGGAACTATTGTTCCGGGGCAGTGTTTTATAGTGAATCGATCGGATGGTCAGGTGGGACAATCTTTCCCGCTCTTGGCCAAGGATTTCCGCCCTCAGTCGCCAGCGGACCATGGCCGGATGTTGCAGACAGGCACAGTGTCAGTCCAATCAGGACGCGTTTTAATCAATTCCCCAGCGGGGGCCATTGAATACGGGAGAACACGATGAACGGAATTCGAATCTACCACCAGCGATGGATCTGCCTTGGGTTGGTTCTCACGCTCTTGATGGGCGGAATTTTGCCCTGTGGCGTAGCCAGTTTGAATGCTGCCACCAAGCGCGACAAGTTGCGTCCCAAGGGAATCACCCCTGCGGTTGAAAAGTCCATTGCCGCTGGCATGGAGTATCTCGCCAAGAGCCAAGGCAAAGAAGGCAGCTGGTGCGGCGGTAGCTATGGCAGTAACTATCCGGTCGCGATGACGTCGCTGGCGGGCCTGGCGATGCTGGCGGGGGGCAATACGCCCGAGAGTGGAAAATATGCCAATAACGTCCGCCGTGCGATGGACTATATTTTGGGTGTCGCAATGGCGAACAACAAGGCGAACAGTAAAACCCTGTTGATTACCGGCCAGGGCGGCGGCGAATCGCGCCCCATGTATGGCCACGGGTTTGCGATGCTCTTCCTCGCCCAGTGCTATGGCATGGAAGGCAACAAGGAATCCAAGCGTGGCAAACGCATCAAACTGGTGCTCGACAAGGCTGTGCAACTGACCGCCACAAGCCAGTCGGACTTGGGCGCGGCCAAGAAGCACGCTGGCGGATGGACCTATTCGCCGGACGCCAATAGTGACGAAGGGTCTGTGACCGTTACCCAGCTCCAGGCCCTGCGCGCCTGCCGCAACGTCGGCATCAACGTGCCCAAGAATACCATCGACCGTGCGGTGGCGTTGCTGATATACCTTCAAAAGCCCGACGGCGGGATCTGCTATGCCTCGCGTAGCCGCAGCTCATCCATGCCTGCCCTTTCGGCTGCGGCGATGGTGAGCTTCTATATGTCTGGGATCTATGACGACCGCACCGGCGGGGCAGGGGCCGAGGCGAAAATGGTCGAAAAGCTCGCTGCCTATTGCAAACAGAAGTGCCAACCTGCGGGATCCCGAGCCTACCACCTCTATTACACACAATTGTTCATGGCCCAGGCCATGTACCAACGTGGCGGCGAGGAGTGGGACACGTATTTCCCGAAGATCCGCAGTAAATTACTTCCACTTCAAGCCCCCGGTGGCTTCTGGAGAGGCGAAAGTGTCGGGCAAGTCTATTGCACGAGTATCTCGCTGATCATCCTCCAGTTGCCCTACGCCTATCTGCCCATCGCACAGCGATAGGCCTTACCAAACCATCTCTTCCAACCTCTATATACAGGAGAATCACCGTGACTGAACAAGTGAACATGAACGACCAGGACATCCAGGCCGCACACAAGCTGACTGAAGCCTATGGCCGGATCCGCGACGAAATGGCCAAGGTCATCGTCGGCCAGGAAGAAGTTCTCGAACAACTTCTGACCTGTATCTTTGCCCGCGGGCACGCAATCCTCGAAGGCGTCCCCGGCCTCGCGAAAACCCTGATGATTTCGACGCTGGCGGATTGTCTGCACCTGGGTTTCTCGCGGATCCAGTTTACGCCCGACCTCATGCCGTCGGACATTACCGGGACCGAAGTCATCCAGGAAGACAAGGCCACCGGCCAGCGCGCCTTTAAGTTCCTCGAAGGCCCGATCTTCAACAACATTATCCTCGCGGATGAAATCAACCGTACCCCGCCCAAGACGCAGGCTGCACTGCTGGAAGCAATGCAGGAGCGCCAGATCTCCATCGGCGGAAAGCGCATGAAGCTCGCCAAGCCGTTCTTCGTTCTCGCGACGCAGAACCCCATCGAGCAGGAAGGGACCTACCCGCTGCCCGAGGCCCAGCAGGACCGCTTCATGTACAAGATCCTCGTGGAGTATCCCACCTGGCAGGAAGAATTCGACATCGTCAAGCAGACGACCGCCGAAAACACCGCCAAGGTGGAGACCGTCCTCACGGGCGAAGAAATTAAGGAAATCCAAGAGGCTGTGCGCCGCGTGCCGGTTGCTGATCACGTCATTGAATATGCAATGAAGCTCGTGCGCGCCACCCGCGTGCTCGAAGGCAACGTGCCGGACATCGTCGCCGACTACATCAGCTGGGGCGCTGGCCCGCGTGCCTGCCAGAATCTGATTCTCGGCGCGAAGGTCCGCTGCGTGCTCCACGGTCGCTACTTCGTCTCGACCGAAGACATCGCCGCCGTGGCCAAGCCCGTCCTGCGTCACCGCCTCGTGACCAACTACAGCGCGGATGCCGAAGGCTATACCACCGACACGATTGTCGAGAAGCTTCTCGAGATCGTCCCCGCAAGCGAGTCGGACATTGCGACCAATCCCGCGACAGCACCGGCGGTTGACTAACCCCGACTGCGAATGACGCGGCTGAGACCACTCACACACTGAACCAGAGACGACTATATGGCACAGCAACTGGCATCCAAAGAAGAACTGCATCAGTACCTCGATCCTCACGTTCTCGAGAAGATCAAGCGATTGGACCTTCGTGCGCGACACGTGGTCGAGGGGTTTATCAGCGGCCTGCACCGTAGCCCGTTCCAGGGATTTTCGGTCGAATTTGCGACGCACCGCGAATACGTTCCCGGTGACGACATCAAGCACATCGACTGGAAGGTCCAGGCCCGCACGGACCGGATCTACATCAAGCAGTACGAGGAAGAAACCAATCTCAAGTCGACGTTCCTCGTCGATGGGTCGGAGTCGATGCGGTTTCGCATGCCCGACAGCGACACGATGACCAAGTTCGACTATGCCGCGACGTGTGCGGCCGCGCTGGCGTACATGCTGCAACAGCAGCAGGACGCGGTGGGTCTCGCGACGTTTGACGAAGGGCTGATGGAGTACATTCCTCCGAGCAACAGTCCTACGCAACTCAAGCGGATGGTTCACGCGCTGAGTACTACCGAGCAACGCAAAAAAACCGAGCTCGCGCCGGTCTGCCACCGATTGGCAGAAAAGATGGCCCGGCGGGGGATGGTGTGCCTGGTGACGGACCTGTTCGTCGACGACGTGGAAGAAACCATCCTCGCGCTCGAGCATTTCCGTCATGCCGGACACGAGGTGATGTTGCTGCACATTATGGACGATGCGGAATTGACGTTCCCCTTCCAAAGTGTCACGCTGTTTCGCGGGTTGGAAGAGATGGGCGAAGAAACGGTCGAGCCCAAAGCCCTGCGCGATGCGTACCTTGAAGAAGTCAACACGTTCCTCCATGAAGTCAAGCGTCGCTGTGCCGCCGCTCGAATCGACTACCGATTGGTGAATACCTCCGAGCACCTTGATGCTGTTCTCAGCAGTTTCCTTGCCGCACGCATGGCCGCTGCACGAAAAATGGTCGCAAAACGATAACCTTCTTGGCTTGGCCCGTTCGCGGGCTAGGTCAGGAAAAAATGGTCGCAAAACGATGACCTTCTTGGCTTGGCCTGTTCGCGGGCTAGGTCAGGAAAAAATGGTCGCAAAACGATACCCTTCTTGGCTTGGCCCGTTCGCGGGCTAGCTCAGGAAAAACGATAACCCTGAATAGGATTCTGATATGCCTTTCATTCATCCACTTCTGTTTTGGCTGGGCCTGGGCGGGATTTCGATCCCGATCCTGATCCACATCCTCAACAAACGACGCTTCAAAATCATTGAGTGGGCGGCGATGAAGTTCCTGCTCGATGCGTTGCGGAAAAACCGCAAACGTCTCCAGCTTGAGGAACTGATTCTCCTGCTGCTTCGCTGTTTGGCGTTGCTGCTGCTCGGGTTTGCCTTGGCGCGGTTTATTGGGTGTGATTCCTCCGCTTCGCTCTTTGGATCCCAAAGTCGAACGTTGGTCTACCTCGTCGATGACAGCGTGTCCATGGGCCAAAAGCACGGCGCGAAGACCCTGTTTTCGCAAATGCGGGAAGACCTCAAAACCGAACTCGGCAAAGTGCACAATGGCGACAATGCCATGGTGCTGTTGACGAGCCGGCCCGATACCAAGCAGGCCCTGTTGCCGCTGGGCGGGGTCGACGACATGGAGCGCCTGGAAGCGAAGATCAATACCCAGCGCGCCAGCGACATGCGTACCCGGTTGAGCGATTCGGTGGAGGCGATCTCCCAGACGCTTCTCGATGCCGAAGGCGATGCACGGTTGATGATCTTCAGTGACTTCCGCCGCAACGACCTCACCGACAAAACCGAGGCCACCCGCCTGCGGGACTTGATTGGCAAGCTTCAGGCCGAAGGGGTGCAGGTCATCGTCAACGATTATGGCCGCAAAGCCAAGAAGAACCTGGGCGTGGAGAGTTTGACCATGCTCGACTCCTATGTCCTCCA
Organism: Phycisphaerales bacterium; assembly: GCA_018644725.1. Taxonomy (GTDB): domain Bacteria; phylum Planctomycetota; class Phycisphaerae; order SM23-33; family SM23-33; genus JABGPZ01. The sequence continues at coordinate 12,688 of JABGPZ010000022.1, read as the reverse complement.
AGGCCGTGAAACTCGGTTGAAGGTGACCGTCCGTAATACAGGAAGTGCGCCCGCCATTAACGTGCCGGTCGAACTTGCACTGCAATATTGGGACGTCGAGAAGGGCAAGATGAAGACCCACGCATTGCCCGTGGTCACCTTCAAGGAAATCGGTCCGAATCAGTCGGCCGTCCGCGAAGTGCCCTTTGCCGCCGAAGTCGAAGGCACGAACATCGTTTCGGTCAAACTGCCCGCCGATGAACTCCCCGGTGACAACGAAGCGTTCTTGAGCCTCGATGCCCAAGCCGCGACGCGCGTTCTGATCGTCGACGGTCAACCCTCCGGTGCCCGCGAGTCCGACAAGGAAAGCTATTTCCTTCATACGGCGCTGGACCCCAACCGCACTGCCGGCTATGGCTATGACGTGTCGATCGTCACGCGCGACAACCTGACGGATGTTGAATTTGGCGATTATGACGTGGTTTGCCTGCTGGACTTGAGCGATTTTCCGATTCAGCCCGTCAAGGTCAAAGACGGGAAGAAAGACGATTATGCCAGCGTGCGCAAGCTCGAAGCCTTTGTCCGCAACGGCGGGGGGCTGGTGATATTCACTGGCGATCACGTCGATCTTGAATTCTACAACACTCGTCTCCACGACAGGGGTGAGGGGCTGTGCCCGGTGACGATTTCTCCACGCAAGGGCGACCCGACCCGTCGCGGACAGTATGTTCGCTGGGGTCTCAAGTCGATCCGCGCGGGTGGGGTGCTGGACTTCTTCACGGGCGACATGTCGGGCATTTCCAACGGGATTCGCTTCTTCGCCTATACCGTGGCCCAAGAGCCTCCCTCGCCGGAGACTCCCACGTCTCCCGCGGCCGTTGTCGAAGCGCGTTACAACGATGAAAATCAGTCCCCAGCCGTGGTCAGCAAACCGTTCGGCGAAGGCCGGGTCGTGATGTTCCTCTCGACCGCGTCCCAGCGTTGGAACGACTGGCCGCTCGATGAGGCCATCAGCGCCAAGGGCCTCTATGTGCTCTACATGGCCGACCTGATCGACATGCTCCGCCGGGGCCAGGACGAAAATCTCAACGGCAAGGTGGCCGAGACGTTTACCTATGACCTGCCGGTATTGATGAGCGACTTTACGGTGATGTTCCGTTCGCCCAAGACGGGAAGCGAATTGATGGAACTCAAGCCCAAGGACAAAGGCCAGCACCGCAAGCAAGTTCAGGTCGACAGTCTTCGCGAGCTTGGCGTGTACTCTCTGTCGCTGCGGCAGGGCAGTAAGATCGCCAAGGTGGTTCTCGCGGCACGAAATGTTGATCCGGCCGAAAGCGACCTCCTCCCCGGAAAAAAGGCCGAGCTGGCCACGGCCATCGGAGACACGGGCTGGCTGATCTATATTGACCGCACCCTGGACGATACCGATGCCACCAGTGCCGACCGCTTCCAGCGCAACGATTGGATTTGGGCTTTGCTGGCCCTTCTGGTTCTGCTGGGCGTCGAGGGCTATCTGGCCTGGCGCTTTGGACACTGGACCTAATCACATACTCAACCCCGCAGAAAAAGCGAGCACCTTATGACCGATATTTGGAATTGGATGTTGAACCTCACGCCTGGCCGCCTCGATGGCGGGCCGGCGAGGCTGGCCTTGACGGCTGAGTGGAATAACTATGCCAAGTTGGGCCTGCTGGCCTTGGCGGCGCTGTTGGTGATTGCCGCCATTCAATGCTATCGCCGAGAAGGCCCCACGCCCCCGCGCGTCAAGGCAATCCTTGGCGGGTTGCGCGTGCTGGTGATTCTGCTGATCGTTCTGCTGCTGTTCAAGCCTGCGATCGTGGTTGAACTCTCGGAAAAACTGCACGACACCGTGCTGGTCTTGGTGGACGACAGTATGTCCATGGCGACGCAGGATGCCTATGAGACCGAGAATGCGGTCGCGCTGAAAGGCCGCCTGGCCAAGCGATTGGGTGTCAGCGAGTCGAGCCTTGCGGACCTCAGCCGCAGCGACATCCTTCAGATGCTCCTCGTCGGCGACGAGACCCATGAAAGTGTCCTCAAAACCCTCAATGAGAAGCATGAAATCGAAGTGGTCGGCTTCAGTACCGACCGGCCTGGCGAGGAACCCTATTGCCGCTCGCTGTTGTCGTTGCCGCGCAACAGTGCGCTGTTTGCGCCCGAAAGCGACACTGCCGAAAAAGGGGAAATCGAGACCAAACCGCTGAAAGAGGTCTTTGCCGCGCTCACCGCAATGGGGCACGCGACGGATTTGTCCCAGGCGATGCGCAGCAGTATGGACTTGCTTCAGGGACGTCGCATCAGTGCGATTGTGATGCTCAGTGACGGCCAGCCCACCAACTCCAACGCCGAGGAACACCTCAAGTCTGCGATGGAATCGTTACAATCCATCCCGCGGTATACGGTCTGTTTTGGCGATCCCACGCCGCCGCAAAATCTCACGGTTCATTCCCTCCAGATGCCGCGCGAGGCTCGCGTTGGTGGTCGTGTCGAAGTGCTTGTGACCATCAGTCAGCGCAATTTGACGGGGGAAAAGGCCGAGGTAAAACTTTATCGGCGCAAACTCAGTGAGAAATTTCCCGAGGACCTTCAGAGTCGCCCTTCGATCGCTTCCAAGATGGTGACACTGGAGGGGGAAAAAGATCCCGCTTCGCCCGGGCAAACCCGCGGCGGGCAGAGTGTGAAATTGAAATTCCTCACCAAGGACGAGACCCTCGCCAAGGCGAACAGCCTCGGTGAATTTGTCTACCGCGCGACGGTCACGCCGCTTCCTGGGGAGCGGAATCGCGATGACAATTATGGCGAAGCGTTCACTAAAATGACCGACAGCAAGATTCGTGTTTTGCTCGTCAGCTCCGACGCGGGTTGGGAATATCGGTACCTGCGCAACTACCTTCTCCGCCAGCCCGACGTGTACCGCGTGAGTGTCTGGCAGCAGAATGCTGACGTCGAAGTCAATCAGTCCGCGTCGAATGGCATGAAGCTCACGCGTCTTCCGCGCAAGCTCAAAGAGATGATCGACTCGGGCGAGGACGATGCCAAGGTCGATACAACCACGTCTGTCAAGGGCAAGCCCGATACGATTCCGCCCGGCTACGACGTGGTGATTCTGTATGACCCCGAGCCCGAGACGGGCGGGTTCGACGAGACGTTCCTCAAGCTGCTGAACACCTACGTCACCAAACACGCTGGCGGGCTGTGCTATATTGCATCGAGCTCCAACACCGAAGACATTCTCCGCGACCCGGCCGCCAAGGACTTGATTGACCTGTTGCCGGTGGCGGTGGAGCGCAACTCGGATCTGGAGAGGCTCGAAGGGCGTGTCAAGGCTTGGCCGTTCTATCTCACGAGCTATGGTAAGGATCACCCGATCACGCGGATGGAACCCAACGACCGCGACAACAAGGATCTGTGGGAGCTGTTCCCCGGTCCGTATCGCACGCAGAAAATCGCCCGCGTCAAGCCTTCGGCGCGTGTGCTGCTGGAGAACTCCAATCCCTCGCGCAAGACCCGCAGCAAGAACCTCGCCGAGCCGCTTCTGGCGGTGCATTCCTCCGGGAGTGGGCGGGTGTGCTATGTCGGGTTTGACGAGACGTGGCGTTGGCGCTTTGCGGAGGACGGCTACTATTATCGCCGCTTCTGGTCGAACATCATTCGCTATCTCGCGCCGCTTCAGGCTCGTCAGGTCTCGATTGCGACCGGCGGTGACCGCTTTGGCGTAGGCGATGAAATTCGCATTGAAGTCGAAGCGTTCGATGACGAATTCAAGCCCATGACCGCGAATGTGTTCCCGCTGGAAATCAGCGACCCCAATACCAAGGTCAAGGCCAAAGAGACCCTGCAGCTTAAGGCCATTGCCGACAAGCCAGGCCGGTATCGCGGCGTGTGGCAACCGACTTCGATTGGGACGTTTGTTCTCGGTTGCGACAAGAAAATCGCTCCTGCGAGTCGTGTCGCGAGCAAGCAGATTCTCATAGCTCGCCCCCAGGCCGAAACCCGCCGCCAGGAAGCCAACCCTCGGGTGATGGCCAGCCTTGCGACTCGCCCAGACTATGCCCTCAGCGCGGATGCGCTGGATGCCTTGGCCAAGTTGATTCCCAACCGGCCTCTCATCCGCAAAGACGCGCGCACCCACTCGCTGTGGGACACGCCGTTGGTGTGGATTCTCATCGTCACGCTTCTCGCCTGCGAGTGGTGGTTCCGCAAACGAAATAACCTCGCGTAAGGATAAGGATTACTCCTCATGGCAACGGAATTGCAACAAACTTTACTGGACAAACTCGCCGGGCTTCGCCGGGCGATTCGTACGCGCTTGATCCTCGAAGCATTCGCTCGACTTCTTTTGGCGTTGGCGGCTTTGGTGGCGGTGACGTTCACCTTTGATTACGTCATGCACCTCGACCGCCTTCAGCGCGGCGTGTTCCTCGGACTGGGGGTCGCGGCCGTGGTGTGGGTGGTGATCCGCCGTTTGGTTCGGCCTTTGACGGTGGACCTGGACGATGAATCTCTGGCGTTGCTGGTGGAGAATCGCTATCCCTCGCTGGGGGACCGATTGATCAGTGCGTTGCAGTTTCGCCAACGTGAAACGGCGATTGCGGTGGGGATGAGCGGCTCGATGATTGACGTGGTCGTCAATCAGGCCAACGATCTCGCCAGCCAGCTGGAATTCGGCAAGGTCGTCGAGAAGCGCTCACTCTGCAAGGTGTGGGCCTTTGCGGCGGTGGCTTTGATGCTGATCGGTGGCGCGGGGGCAGCCCGCAGTGACCTCGCGTCGTTGTGGTTCCAGCGCAATATTATGATGTCGAACGTGGACTGGCCGCAGGACGTGTACCTTTCGGTTCTGTGGATCGACAAGGACGGCAACGCCCAGCCTCTGCGTGTGATGAACTCTGACGGCGTGGAAACTGCCCACGGCGACACCGCGAACGTGCTTCGCGGGGAAGACCTCCAGATCATCGTCTACAGTGCGACCGAAACCAACCCCCTCGGAGTGGGGCTCAACGTGCGCTATTCGTCGGGGGAATCAGACGAGGTCTATTCGCCGCTGGGCGACGAGCTGGCCGATTTCTGGCGCAATCGATTGCAACTTCCCATGACCACGGAAGTGTATCTCGCGAAGATTCCTACCCTGACCGAGTCGGTGACATTTCATGCCACAGGCGGCGACGACCGTCTCGACGCACGGAAGCCTCACAGTGTGAATCTGATCGAACCTCCAGCGCTCGAAGGCGCTTGGTTTACGGTCGAAGCACCGGCCTATCTCCGTCGGGCCAATAACGAGGAAATCGACGGGTCTCGTGGTGTGTTGTCCATGCCGGTGGGGTCGATTCTGAGCGTGCGCGGGGTAGCGAGCAAGCCGCTGGGCTCGGTCGAAATGCTTCTCGACGGCAAGGTCGTGTGCAAGTGTGAACTCAACAAGGCCGCGACGACAATCCGCGGAAAGATTCGCATCGCCGGCAAGAACGTTCCGCGCGGGATGGTATTGAAGTTCCGTCTGCGCGACACACTGGGCTATACCAACCGTCGCATGGAAGAGTATGCGCTGAAGATTGAAGCCGACCGCCCGCCGCAGTTCCGCTATTTCCGCATCAAGGGCGTCGGGCAGGACATTTGTCCCACGGCACGAATTCCGATTGACGCCTCGGCCATCGACGCCTATGGCGTGGGTGAAATCCATAGCTGGTACACCCTTCAGGGCCCGGCGGTGGACGGCAAAACGCCCCCCATCTCCAAGCCCATCACGATCGGCCATGCCAGGCCTGACGCGCCGATGCCGATCTATTTGGCCACGTGGGATCTGGATATCAAGCCCGACGCGTCCAAGGGCGAAAAGCCCCTCGCTGTGGGAACGGTCATCCGCATTCAGGGTGAATGTGCGGACCTGCTGCCGAAGGAATTTGCGGGCCCGAATCGGGTCAAATCCTCCGTGCTGCAGTTGCGGGTGATTTCGCGTGAAGACCTGTTGGGACGTTTGACTTCCCGTCAGCGTGATGCCCAGCTGGAGTTTGGCGAACAGGCCATTGTTCAGCAGACGGCCTCGCTGGGGAAAATGGAAGTCATCGCCGCCAATGCCAAAACCGGGAAAATCGCCTCCGCGACGGTGGACCTCGAAGAAGCCCTCACTCGCCAGCGTATTGCGATGAGCGAGTCGGAAAAAGCGGCAGACACGTTTGCTGCGATTGCGATGGAGATGGAACTCAACCGTCTTGGACAGGACCGAGCAGGCAAGGAACGCGAGTTTGACACGATCCGCAACAACATCGTTTCGCCGTTGCGCGACATGGTGAAGTTGATGCGCGAGATTCTCACGAAGATCGACCAAGCCAAGGCATCCAGCTCGGCCGGTCAGCTGGCTTCCAATGCGGTCGACATTGCCGCCGCCCAGGCCAAGATGGTGAAATTGATGATGGCGATTGAAAGCCAGATGGGCAGAATGAAGAGCCGTCTGGAGTTGGCGAAGTCGCTTGAAAGCATCTACCGTCTCAGCAAGGAAATCGAAGAAGGCATCCAAAAAATTTCCGACCTAAGGGACATGTTCAACAAGAAATAAGAGAAAACGCAGAACTACATTGGCGCTTCGGCGTTCAATCTTGGAGATAAGGAGACTCTCATGAAATTCAAATCGACCCTATTGATGCTACTCGCTACATTGATGTTGTTTGGCCCGGTGATGGCTCAGCCGGCCACCCCAACCGACGATGCCAAGGCCGACAAGGCCAAGGAGCTGGCGAGCACCGCCGAACACCTCAAAGCCAAGATCAACGAGCTTTTGCTGATGATGACGAAGGTGGCGAGCCAACTTGAAAAAACAGAGCCTGACGTAGCGAAGATCATCCGGCAAACGGTGGCCTATGCGCACCAAGCCGATCTCGATACCAAGATGAAAGAAGTGATCGCGAAGTTGCGTGAAGGACTGGGCGATGCCGCGCAGGATTCTCAGAGCGAAGTGGTTGGTCGCCTTTATGAGATGATAAAACTGATGGATGGGGATGGCAAAATTACCACCGCCGAGGAAATCGAAATTCTCAAGGGCGCTCGTAACGAGGCCGCCAAGCTGTACGAAGAGCAAAAGGATCTCGCAAACGAATCGAGTGCCAAAGCGAACGAAAATAAACTCACCCAGGACGCATCGGATTTGATTGAAGGGCTTCGCGGGCTGGTGAAGGAGCAACAAGATATCGCCGACGAAGCGTCAAAGATGGATGCGCCGCCCAAGGCTCTTACAACGCTCGCGGCGATTCGCCAGAGCGTTCGCACGCAGAATGGATTCCTGGTCCGGACCAAGGTCCAAGTGACTGCGGCCGCACTGGGAAAATTGCCGATCCTGGCCGCCGTCGTCGAAGGTATTGCCACCGCGTCTAAGCCGATCCAGACCGAGATCGCCAAGGCCGCGAAGGATGACGCGCTGACCAAGGCACTCGCCGCCGCCGAGGTCGATCCCGAGCTTCTCACGCGCTGCGAAGGGTTGATCAAATCCGCTTTGACGGAATTGCCCCGCGCCGCCAAATGCCTGTCCCAGCAGAAAAAAATGGCATCCGAGTATCCCACCGAGCAGGCACTGGCCGACTTCAAAGAGATCGATACGCTTCTTAGCGAAGCGATTGAAAAACTTGCCGCCAACACCCCCACAGGGAAACTGGCCAAGAAACAGGCCGAACTATCGGACAAAATTGGCGAGATGAATCAGGACATGAAGGACATTGGCGACATGGCCGCCATCGATTCCGAGAAACTTCCCGGCGATCCCAAAGCGGGCGAAAAGGCACAAGCCGCCTCGAAGAAGGCATCGGAACAACTCCAGGCCGGGCAAAAAGACCAGGCCGGTGACGAGCAGAAAAAAGCCGAGAAGAATCTTGAAGATATGATCAAGCGTGCTGAAGGTTTGAAAGACGAAGTGAAGAAAAAAATCGACGCCGAGCTCGATACCCAGAAACAAAAGAGAGTGGCCAAGGACGCTGAAAAACTCGCCGAAAAAATGAAGAACGGTCCAGAGGGCAAACCCATGCCCGGCCAGGAAGACATGGAAAGTGCGGGGCAAAAAGCGTCCGAGGCATCCGAGTCGATGGAGAGTAGCCAGTCCCAGCAGTCCAAGGAATCCAAGGAGTCCAAGGAGTCCAAGGAATCCAGTCAGAAATCCAGCCAGGAGCAACAGGAGCAGCAGCAACAACAGCAACAGCAGGCCAACCAGCAACAGCAGCAGGCGATGGAAAAAATGAAAGATGCGATCAAGAAGCTGGACGATGAAATCAAGAAGAAGGAAGATCAACAGAAACAGGAAAAGCTCGCGCGCATTGAGCAGCAACTCGAGGCGGTCCTTGAGGAGCAGATCATGGTCAGCGAGAAGACGAAGATTACCTATGGCCGCCGCAAAGAAGGCGAAACGCCCTATGGCCGCGAGGAAAATCAGACGCTGGAAAATATGGCCGGCATCGAAGGCAAACTTGCCGACAAGGTCGACGAGGTCCTCGAACTCCTCGAGGACGAGGGGGCCACGATCATTTTCCCCCGCGCCCTTAAGGGGATCAAGAAAAACCTCATTACGGTCAAAGATCGCCTCGCCGAGCGCAAGGCCGGGGCAGTGACCCAGGCCACCCAGGCCGATATCGAAATGATGCTCGAAGCGCTGATCGGGGCGGTCCGCGAGGCACTGTCCGATGGCCCGGGCCGCGCCGAATCTCCTCCTCCGCCCCCTCCCGGAGAGGATCCTCCTCCTGCTACGGCTCCCCAACCGTTGGTTCCGCCGCTTGCGGAGTTGCGTCTGCTTCTGATCCAGCAAAAGATGATTCAGCGCCAGACGAAGACGGCGGATCAATTGCTCAAGACCAAGGCTCTCACCAAGGCCGAATCGGATGAGCGCGCGAAGGACTTGACTCAGCGCCAGAAGGAGTTGAACGAGGATTTCGACAAGCTTTGTGAGGCGCTGAAGCAGCAACAACAGCCGCAACAGCCTCAACAACCGCAGCAACCCAACTAACCCACGAGGTGGATCATGAAACAATTTCTACTGCTATTGATGCTGTTGGCGACGATGACAGGTTCGGCGATGGCCCAGACCACGACACCCGTCACCACAGACCCTGACAAGACTCCCACGGCCCCGGCCGCTTCTGCCGAAGACGATGACGACGCGGAACTCCTCGAACTTTTGGGCGAAGTCAGCCCCGAAGAAATGGAGCAGAAAGTCAAGAATATCGTGATCAAACGTCTCGCGGAAGAGCGCTCCCAGGCCGCCGATGAGATCAAATCCAACATGCTTTACAAGCCCAAGGATGCCGAAGAGGCCGTCATGATGCTCGTTCTTTCTGAGGTCAAGACCCAGGAGGAAAACATCCAGGTGGTCTGCGAGGCGCTGGCGCTGGCGGACAGCCGCTTCACGCTGGCGTGGAGCAATTACAAGGCCGAGAAGTATGACGAGGTCATTCGTCTGCTCGATGGCAACATTCAGGTCGCGAAAGACGATTATGCCACCGCCGCGTTGCAGTACATCTATGCTCTGTCGCTTGAGCGGAGCAAGAAGACTTGGGATGCGATCGAGACATACACCGAGATTCTGGTGAATCAGCCATTGAAGATTTGTTTTGCGTCCAACGCAGCGCGGTTCACGGCAAAGCTGTATGAGGATATGAAGCGCGGAAAATATGCCATCGAAACGTATACGTTTTGCCTGGAAAACTATGGCCTGACGTTGCCGGATGAGGAAGTCGAAGCCATGAGCCTGCGTCTGGAAGAGCTGATGGCGCAGTACGACAAGCCGCTGGAAACGTTGTCGAAGTGGATGGATGCCTCGGCCGCCAAGCTTGAAGAGGCCGCATTCAACCCCGCTCATGAGCATCAGCAGGATACGGTGACGCTTCTGGAAGACCTGATTATGACGGCCGAAGAAGCACAGCGCCAGAAGAAGAAAGAGGAAGAGGAACAAGAAAAGCAAGAGCAGAAGCCCGGCGAAGAAGAAGGTGAAGAGGAAGGGTCTGGTGAAGGGGGAGGGTCCAAACCCAGCGATAAGCCTGGCAATGCGCGCGATACGGAGACCCCGGGCACGGGCGCGACAGAATCGACTCTCGTGCCGGGCAAGTTCTCCCGCAAGTCGAAGCTCGCTAAAGAACACAAGGGTGGCGATGCGGGCAAGTGGGCCGAACTGTCCCCGCGTGCGAAGGAACGCATCGACAACGCCATGAAGCAGAAGCTGTCTAAAAAGCGTGGCGGACAGGTGCGCGACTATCACACCGCCGTCTCGCGTGACGAATAATTGAAAGCAAAACAGGAACATTTGATGATGAAACAAATTGCATTATTGCTCTGCGTGGCTGGGGTAGCGGTGTCGATGGCATCGGCGGCAACAGTTTCGACCGTGGACGCAAGAAGTTTGTCCGGCAAGGTCCTTTCGCTGGACAAGACGCTGGTCCTCCAAGATGCAAAGAAGGCCAAGACGACTCTTCCCAGCGCGGACGTGCTGGGCATCGAGGTTCAGCCCGTCAAGGTGGACGCCGCCGAGCAGATTCTCTGCCGGACGTTCAGCGGCTGTGATATTCCGTGTTCAGACATCGCAATGAAGGACAACCTTGTGACTCTCCGTACGCAGTCTGTCGGCAAATCGCTTCAGTCGATGCCGCTGGAAGCGGTGTCGGTGTTGGTGTTTCCGCAGGTGACCAAAACCGCCGAGGACATTCTGGACCGTTGCAAAGTGCGTGGGTATACCACTGGCACGCAGGATATGCTCGTGATTGAGCGCCCCGATGGGAAATATCAGTCGGCCACCGGTGTGCTGCTGGGGATTACTCCCAAGGTGATTCAGTTCCGCTATAAGGGGGAAGACCTCACGATGAATCGTTCGCAGACCCGGGCGATTTTCCTCAGCCGTACCGCCGCCAAGCCGCCTGCGCCCAAGGCCTATCTCACGACGACTCGCGGGACGATTCTCGCGCTCAAAGATGTGACCATCGCTGATCATGTTCGCTGCACGTTGGTCGATGGCAAACCATATACGCTCCCACGCACAGATCTCGCGCGGGTGGAATTTCTGACAGATCGAGTGAAGTTTCTTTCGCGCCTCACGCCGACGAAGGTCATTGAAAAGGGATTGCTGGACGTGACCTTCCCGCACCGCGTGAATCGCTGCGTCGCAGGTGGACCGATTCTCTTGGGAGGAAAACTGTATGCCAATGGTCTTGGCTTGCACAGCTTTTCGGAGTTGCAGTATGATGTGTCGGACGGGTTTTCAACGTTTCTCGCAACGGTGGGGATCGACGATTCTACCGAAGGCCGCGGCGGGGTGACGCTGACGATTCTTGCTGACGAGAAAGTCCTCAAAACCCTGACCCTCAAAGGTGGCCAGCCTCCGGTCGAATTGCGCCTGGCAGTTAAGGGAGCCAAGGCGTTGACGATCCGTGTGGAGTTTGGCGCGGACGGCCTGGGCGTGGGGGACCATTTGGACCTTGCCAACGCCCGCTTGGTGAAATAAGTGAAGCCGGGGGAATTCGCATCGAGTATCCGTCAATGGGCCCAGGAGCTTGGGTTTTGTGCCTGCGGGTTCGCCAAGGCCAAGTCCATCGATCCCGCGCCGTATCGCGATTGGGTTTCGCGCACGGCCGTCAACGGGTTGGACTATCTCGCGCGGCACATGGACCTGCGTTGTTCGCCGAAGAAGTTTTTTCCCGGCGGAAAGACGGTAATTTCCCTGGCGATGAGTTATGCCCCGGACCCTGCCCAGGCGCCTCCCGCGGCCGACTGGGTCGCGCTGTATGCGCGCGGGCGGGACTACCACAAGACGCTCAAACAGCGTGCGAAAAAATTGTGCGACCGCATTGGCGAGCAGGTTTTTGATTTCAATCCCCGGGTCTGTGTCGACACGGCGCCGGTCGCTGAGCGCTATTGGGCGAAGGCAAGTGGCGTGGGATGGGTCGGGCGCAACGGCCTGCTGATTGTCCCCGGCCGGGGGAGCATGGTGCTACTCGCGGAGATCGTGTGTAATTTGACTCTGCCGGCCGACGCGCCGCTCGAGGGCGATGATGTGGGCGATTGTGCTTCGTGTGGCCGCTGTGTGAAAGCTTGCCCGACGGGTGCGCTGGACCGCGAGGGCGATTTTCAGCCAGCACGGTGTTTGAGTTATCACACGATTGAAAATCGCGGTGAGATTCCGCCGGACATTGCTTCGGCGATGACCTGCCAGCTGTACGGTTGCGATCTATGCCAGCGTGTGTGTCCGTTTAATTGCGACGTGCCGCCGGGCGAGGCCGAGCTGCGCAGTGATGCGACGATGCCGACGGCCGAGGAGGTCGCGGAGTGGACCGAGGCCGACTGGGATGCGTTTACCTGCGGCAAGGCCCTGCGCCGCGCGAAGCTGAACCAGTGGACCCGCAACGCCAAAATTCTCCTCGCAAACCGCGAGGCAAAGCAGTAGAATCATGCAGGGCGGGCAACAAGGAGAAATGGCGGGCAACACCTAGCCCGCCCTACAAACTCGTGCAGCAAATTCTTGGGGCATAGACAAAGCCTGGAAATAGGAGGTAAGTTATGAAAAATATATTCATAATCATTTTCTCAATCCTCTCTTTATTTTTAGTTGTGATTGTTCTTTGTATCTTTTTTTCCGAGGAATTTCAGAGTTTTACATTTTTTGATAATGTTTCCATAGATAAAGTGGCGGATTCAAGTCTCTAACGTGACACGTGCGACGTTAGAGTGCGAGGCTATC
>JABGPZ010000047.1 GCA_018644725.1 Phycisphaerales bacterium | reverse complement strand
ACCGCATTATACAATACTCAAAGTCGAAACGCTATTATTCAAAGAACCCTTATTCATAAAAGATGTTACGAATTCATCGTGCAAACGAGTTGTATTATCATGCTCATGTCGATTTCCTTCCTCGATTTCTTCAGGTGTTTGAGAGCGAAGGAATTTTGCAAATTGTTCTGGGTCTCTCATAACTATGCCCCTCTCGTATAGTTACCAAATATCCTACTGTAAATGGGTTGAGTGAGCAAGGGGATTGTTTGCCCTTACAGTATGTTAATTGCCCAATCAGTCCCCCATCAGTACACAAAAAAACACCCGGGCATTGCTGCTCGGGTGTTTTTGTATGTAGCTATTGTCTACATGACGTTGCCGTCATCTAGTCTTCGCGGCGTTTGCGTTTGACAAACTTCTTGGGTCCGCCTTCGCCACGGGGTGCGCCACCGCCACGGCGATCGCCGCCACGGCCACGGTCACCGCCACCACCACGACGCTCACGCGGTGCGGGGGGCTGCCAGTCGGGATCGATGACAGCTTTGCGGGAGACCTTGACTTTGCCTTGGTCGTCGATGCCGATGACCTTGACGTCCATGACGTCGCCCATCTTGCAGACTTCCGCGGGGTCGTTGACATATTCCATCGACAGTTCGCTGACGTGGCAGAGTGCCTCGGTGCCGGGGAGCACTTCGAGGAACGCGCCAAATTCGCGAATCGAGACGACCGTGCCGGGGTAGACCTTGCCGAGCTCGACCTCTTCGGTCAGGCGGGCAATGAAGTCACGTGCGGCTTCGGCGCCACCGCCAGCAGAGGCGATGAACACGGTGCCGTCTTCTTCGATGTCGATCGAAGCGCCGGTTTCTTCCTGGATCTTCTTGATCATCTTGCCACCTGGGCCGATGATTTTGCCGATCTTGGCGGGGTCGATCTTGATCGAGACCATGCGCGGTGCGTACTCGCTGAGTTCTTCACGCGGCGTGGGGATGGCCGATTCGATGCTGTCGATGATCTCGCAGCGAGCCTTGTAGGCCTGCTTGAGGGTCGCGACGATGCGGTCCTGGCTGATGCCGCGGGCCTTCATGTCCAGCTGGATGCCGGTGATGCCGTCTTTGGTACCAGCGACCTTGAAGTCCATGTCGCCGTGGAAGTCTTCTTCGCCGACGATGTCGGTGAGGAGGATGAACTGGTCTTCGTCGCTGACCATACCGATGGAGATGCCGGCCACGGGGGCCTTGATCGGAACACCAGCGGCCATCAGTGCCAAGCTACCACCGGTGGTGGCGGCCTGGGAGGTGGACCCGTTGGATTCCATCAGGTCCGCAACGAGGCGAACGGTGTAGGGGAACTGGTCGGTTGCGGGCATGACTGCGCGCAGCGATTTTTCCGCCAACTCACCGTGGCCAATGTCGCGACGGCTCGGGCCGCGCAGGGGCTTGATTTCGCCGGTGGAGAAGGGCGGGAAGTTGTAGTGCATGAAGAACGGCTTTTTGTACTCGTCGCACAGGCCGTCGATGATCGGCATGTCGCGGGGCGTACCGAGCGTCGCGGTTACGAGCGCCTGGGTTTCGCCACGCTGGAAGATCGCCGAGCCGTGGGTACGCGGGAGAATGTCCACTTCGGAGTTCAGCGCGCGCAGCTCGTCTGGCTGGCGGCCGTCGATGCGGGTCCCGGCGAGGATCAGCTTGCGCTGGACTTTGCCTTCGGTCTTGAAGAACGCTTCCTTGATCTGGCCGGTGGTGTAGGTCCACTCGTCAGAGTCGGTGTCTTCCGGGCAGAGCTCGGCGATGAATTCGTCGCGAAGGACTTTCAGCGCGTCGCTGCGTTCGGTCTTGGCTGCGATCTGCTTGTATTCCTTGATCTTGTCGCCGCACTTGTCGGCCACGAGCGTCATCAGTTCTTCGGGAACCGCCATCGGTTCGTAAATCTTTTCGACTTCAACCTGCGACGAAAGCTCGTCAACGAGGTCCATCACGTCGTTCATGACGCTGAAGCCGAGTTCGGTGCCGGCGGCGACGAGGTCGTCAGAGATGATCTGGCCTTCCAGCTCGATCATGTTGATGCCTTCGCGCGGGCCAGCGACCACGAGGTCCATGTCGCTGTCGGCGACTTGGTCGTAGGTCGGGAAGACCACGAGTTCGCCGTCAACGTTGCCGATGCGGGCGGCGCCGATCGGGCCGTCGAACGGTGCGTGGCTGATCGACAGAGCGGCAGAAGCGCCGATCATTGCGATCAGGTCGGGGTCGTTTTCGCCGTCGGAGCTGAGGACCATGCACTGGACCTGAACTTCGTTGCGGTAATCCTTGGGGAACAACGGGCGGATCGGGCGGTCGATCATACGCATCGTAAGGACTTCTTTGGTGCTCGGACGACCTTCGCGTTTGAAGAACCCGCCGGGGATTTTGCCGGCCGAGTACGTCGCTTCGCGGTAGTCGAGGTAGAGCGGGAAGAAGTCGATTTCCCGGGTGGGGGGGGAGGCGAGCACAGCCACCAGAACGACGGTTTCGCCGTACTGGGCCATGACAGCACCGTGGGATTGACGGGCAATCTTACCCGTCGAGAGCGTCATTGTGCGCCCTGCGATCTCTTTTGAGACTTTGATTTCACTCATGGTTCATTCCTTTGGTTATAGTTTTCTCTTTGAGATTATTTCTTGCGGGAAACGGATTTACTTACGCAGGCCGAGCTTGGCGATGAGCGCCGTGTAGCGTTCGGGGCTGGTGCGTGCGAGGTACTTCAGAAGGCTACTGCGCTTGCCGACCATCTTCAGCAGGCCGTGGCGGCTGTGGAAATCCTTCTTGTGTTCTTTCATGTGCTCGGCGAGGTGGAGGATCCGCGCGGTAAGCAGCGAGACCTGAACTTCGGGGCTGCCGGTGTCGCCATCGTGGGTGCGGTGGGTTTCGATCACTTCGGCTTTTTTCGTTTCGGAAATCGACATGTCGTTGTCCTTTCAAGACTTGCGGCTGCCACAGGGACCGAAACTTATCGAGTCTCCGTCGCAGTCGTGCTGTGCCCGGATAGACCCCGGGCGGGAATTTTGAGGGCGCATTATACCCACATTGGCCAATAATACAATACAAAACCCTGATTTCTCAAAACATTGTTCCCGCACTTCTTGTAGATTTTCACCCTCGGATTCTGTTTTTCCCTGTAGGGGCACGGCGTGCCGTGCCCATCCTTTTGTTTCTAATTCATGGATTTCTTTTCGTAGGGGCGAAAAATCTTTCGCCCTTGTTTTGGGCGGGGCAAGCCCCGCCCCTACAGGTTTTTATGTGTTTTTTTCTTTACCAAGTAATCCGAACGAGGTATATTTATAGTTTGAGGGAAGAAATGTTGTGAAAAAAATTTCTAACTCCAATGGGAAGGCATGTCTTTCTACACACTAAGGAGAGAATAATGGAACAATGGACAAAAAGTATTTGGAAAGCGTTTGATTATTGGCTTGGTGGGCCAGAAGGATATAAGGAAGATTCTTCGGCGGATATTAAATTCTATCAATTTGTTGCACGAGTTGCTGTTGAAGCGAAGGGGGCTTGGGGTACGGACCGTGTTAAAGAATTAATCATTTCCCGCATTAAAAAACTCCACCCAGGAAATTGGGACGAAGTTTCTATTGAAAAAATGGCAACACAACGTTCTTCTAAAGGTGCGGCAGTTGTTGATTTTTTGAGTAGAGTTAAGGATCAGGACGCACTTGCGAATATTTTGGAAGGATTGTCATGACCGGAGAAAAGACGAATTTGAAGATGTGGCGCTGGTGCGCTTTGGGATTTGGATTGTTAATCGCCTTAGGGATAGGGTATTTTTGTGGATCGCTCTCTCGCACAGATCGATATACATTTTTGACAAATAGTCACAAGGTCGATATTCTTTCTTATCCTCGTATCTATCGTCTCGATAAAAAAACGGGGGACATTTTAATTGTTGCAGAGAAGCGTGGCGAAATGGAACCGACATATTCAACGTTTAATCCATGATAGTCAAGAAGCGGTACACCCTACAATTTCGGTTTATTTTGGTATGATCTTGTGGGGTTTTTGACACGTGGAGGTCTTTCGACTGCGCTCGCAGGCTCGCTACGCTCAAGATGACACATGGGCATCTTGAAAAATACCGTTTTTCGGGGTGAGGGATGTGATTGGACGGCG
>JABGPZ010000010.1 GCA_018644725.1 Phycisphaerales bacterium | reverse complement strand
ATGCAACGACGTAATTTTCTGCGGGCGACCGCGCTGGGATCTTTGGGTGTGATGGTTGGCTACAAGACCCAACTCGTGGCCGAAACGCCCAAACCCGCCAAACGCAAGCCCAATGTTGTCCTGATTTTTACCGACGATCAGGGCTATGGCGACCTGAGCTGCTTCGGGGCGAAAGACCTCAAAACCCCGCACATCGATTCCATTGCGGCCAACGGTCTGAAGCTGACCGATTTTTATGTGCCGACCTCGTGCTGTAGCCCGTCTCGCGCGGCGCTGCTGACGGGGTGCTATCCCAAACGCGTTGGCCTCCACAAGGGCGTTCTTTTTCCGGATTCGCGGTACGGCCTGAACCCGGCCGAAGAGCTTCTTCCCGAATTGCTCAAACGCGCGGGCTATGCGACGGGGATGTACGGCAAGTGGCATCTCGGCCATCATAAAACGATGATGCCCACCGCGCAGGGCTTTGACGAATATTTTGGCGTACCCTATTCCAATGACATGTCTCACTTCGCCCAAGACGTCAGACGTCGCACTGGCACGTTGACTTCGAAATGGAAAACCTCTGCGGGGGCATATCGCTTCCCCAAGTTGCCGCTGATTCACAATGGAAATGTTCTCGAACTCGAACCCGATCAAACTCAGCTCACCAAGCGCTATACCGAAAAGGCGTGCGAGTTCATCACCGCCAACAAGGACAAACCGTTCTTCGTTTACCTGCCGCATTCTATGCCGCATTTGCCTTGGGTACGCAGCAAGAACTTTGAAGGTAGCTCCAAGCGTGGTGTGTATGGTGATGTGATTCAGGAGATCGATTGGTCGGTCGGCGAAGTCCTCAAAACGCTTCGCAAACACGGCCTCGAAAAAGATACTCTCGTGATTTTCACCTCCGACAACGGAGGACAGACCAACGCCCGCAATGGTGCGGTGAACAGGCCATTGCGCGGCGGGAAAAGTTCCCACTTCGATGGTGGGCTTCGCGTGCCGTGCGTGATGCAAATGCCGGATACGCTTCCTGCGGGAAAAGTGTGCAAGGAGCTGACGGTCTCGTTTGATCTGCTGCCGACGATCTGCAAACTTGCGGGGGCGCCGTTGCCGAAGGAAAAAATTGATGGCCAGGACATTTGGCCGATCCTTTCCCATCCCGAAACCGCCGCGCCAGAGCGTGCGATGCTGGTTTATCCCTCCTCGGGAAAACTGATGGGCATCCGCGTGGGCAAGTGGAAACTGTTGAGCAGTGATTTGCATGCCAAGGGGGTCAAAGGCGCGCGGCTGCATGATCTCCGCGCTGACATAGGCGAGGAAATAAATGTTGCGGCCAAGAATCCTGCTGTGGTAAAACGGCTTCGCGCAATGGCGATTTCCCTCGATAAAGAAGTCGGTGCCAACGCCCGGCCTGTCGCACGCGTCAAGGCCAACGACGGCCAGGGCATCACGCCGAAAAAAACAAAGAAGAAATAAACTCGCCTTCGGGTCTACTATGGAGAACGATCAATGATGCAACGACGTAATTTTCTGCGGGCGACCGCGCTGGGATCTTTGGGTGTGATGGCCGGCTGCAAGGGCCAACTTGTGGCTGAAACGCCCAAACCCGCCGTCAAGAAGAAGCTTAATGTTGTTCTGATTTTTACCGACGATCAAGGCTATGGCGACCTGAGCTGCTTTGGCGCGAAAGACCTCGCCACGCCCCATATCGATTCGATCGCCAAGCGCGGCCTGAAACTGACGGACTTCTACGTCCCGTGTACGGTCTGTACGCCCAGTCGCGCGGCATTGCTGACTGGGGCCTATCCCAAGCGTATTGGCCTGCACGAAGTGGTACTGTTCCCGGAATCCAAGCATGGCCTGAACCCCAAGGAAGAACTGCTGCCCGAGCTTCTCAAACGCGCAGGCTATGCGACGGGGATGTTCGGCAAGTGGCACCTTGGCCACCACAAAACGATGATGCCCAACGCTCAGGGCTTCGATGAATATTTCGGCGTGCCCTATTCCAATGACATGGCGCACGTACATAAATTTGCGAAATATGGCGGCAAAAAACCCGACAACTCCAAATTGCCCGCGAAGTTTCACAACTATCCCAAGCTGCCGCTGCTGCACAATGGGAAAGTGCTCGAGCTCGAACCCGACCAGTGCTACCTGACCAAGCGCTACACCGAAAAGGCGTGCGAGTTCATCACCGCCAACAAGGACAAACCGTTCTTTGTCTATCTGCCGCACTCGATGCCCCACGTTCCGCTCTATCGCAGCAAGGCCTTCGAGGGTAGCTCCAAGCGCGGTGTGTATGGCGACGTGATTCAGGAACTCGACTGGGGCGTCGGCGAAGTCCTCAAGACGCTGAAAACCCTCGGCCTCGAGAAGGACACCCTCGTGATCTATACGTCCGACAACGGCGGGGGGATTCACTACAAGTATAAGGGTGCGGTGAATGCACCTCTGCGCGGCGGCAAGGCCAATACTTGGGACGGCGGCTCGCGCGTTCCGTGTGTGATGCAGCTGCCCGGCGTGCTGCCCGAGGGCAAAGTCTGCAAGGAAATGCTCGTCTCGTTCGACCTCGTGCCGACGATTTGCAACTTGGTCGGAGCGCCGCTGCCGAAGGCGAAGATCGATGGTCGGGACATCCTGCCGATTTTGACGAACCCCGAGAAGACGGCCGACCCGCGGCCATTGGTGCTGTATTGCCGCAACGGAAACCCAGAGTGTATCCGCTATGGCAAGTGGAAGCTGCACGTCGCCAAGCGCGACAAGAGCAAAGGCCCCAACGGCCTGCGCAAGGGCGAAAAGCTCCCGTTCTTGTTCGACCTCCGCGCGGATATCGGCGAGACGAAAAACGTTGCCAAGCAGAATCCCGCCGTCGTCAAGAAGCTCCGCGCGATGATGAATAAAATCAACAAAGAGATTACTGCCAACGCCCGGCCCGTCGCCCGCGTCAAAACCAACCTCGTCCCGACGCTGGAAAAATAGCGTAGATACATCTTGAATCGAACCCACGCCCGGCCATTTGGTCGGGCTTTTTTCTCCCCTCGAAGAATCCTTGCCAAGGCACTAATAAAATGATACCCTCGTTATTCTTGTGAATGAAACAAAATTGAATTCCCGTAAGGAGAAATCCATGAATCGATTCGCAATTTGGACTGTGGTGATGGCTTTGGTGTGCAGCGTGTGTGCGTGTGCTGCGCCAGACCCCAAGAGCGACCCTAAAGGTCGTGTCGAGTTACCCCCCAAAACGTCCAAGGCCAAACCCGATCTCGATCCCGCCAAGACCCCGGCCGGCTACAACAAAACTACGCCCCAAGATGAACTCAAACTCACACCTGACAAAACCCTCGCGCTTTGGCCGGATCGACCGCTGCCCAAAGACCTACGCCAGCACATGCTGCGCAAGAACAACGTGACGCGCATCACAAAAGTCTCCGCGCCGCTGATTGAAGTGTATTTGCCGAAATCACCAAAATCACCAAAAACGCCTAAAACGCCCAAATCGTCCGCGAAGAGCGTCGATGCAAAACCGACCCCGGCGGTGATGGTTTGTCCTGGCGGGGGATATTCGATCCTCGCGTACGACCTCGAAGGTACGGAGATTTGCAAGTGGCTCAACGACCAGGGCATCGCGGCCGTGCTGCTGCGATACACGGTCCCGCGCAAGCGCGACGAGGCGTTCAAGGACGCTCAGCGCGCGATGGGATTGATTCGCCACAACGCCAAGGCGTGGTCCATCGCGCCGGACCAGATCGGCATGATTGGGTTTTCGGCCGGCGGCCACCTTACGGCGCAGCTGAGCATGCACTCTCAAACCCGCACCTACAAATCCATTGACGCGGCCGACACCCTGAGCTGTCGCCCCGATTTTTCGATTCTGATTTACCCCGCTTATCTTGCCCAGCGCGGCAGGGGCACCAAGGCCGCCTCGCGTTTGCCCGTCGACGCAAAAACCCCGCCCGCGTTCATCGCCCAGTCGCTTGGGGACCGGAACCACGTCGGCAGCTCCCGCGCCTACGCAGCCGCGTTGAAAAAGGCCGGCGTTTCGCATGAACTGCACCTCTACAAAGATGGCGGTCACGGCTATGGCATGCGCTCGCCGAAAACCCAGGATGCCAGCGCCTGGCCCGATCAATGCGCCAAGTGGATCAAAACCGTCTTGAAGAAATAAACGCCCATTCACTTAAGGGTTCTTTGAATAATAGCGTTTCGACTTTGAGTATTGTATAATGCGGTC
>JABGPZ010000092.1 GCA_018644725.1 Phycisphaerales bacterium | reverse complement strand
CCGCTCACCGCTTTTGTTTCACTCACGTGTCACGTTAGAGACTTGAATCCGCCAACAAATTTACACTACCAAAATATTCGTTTTTCCTCCCAAATTTTTATTCGCTTTTTCTTTTTCCCGCGAGGCACAGAGCCCCTCCTGGATAAATCAAACTTCCTCTTTTGGTGCTTTCGATTGACTTTTTGTTCACAACTGCGTACACTACTTCGAGCCAGCATTTCAAGAAAGATGTGCTGGCTGGCACGCCTATCATACAATTCATATCATACCACTCACATCTCACGGGAATCATTCATCGGCCAATCTTGGCCATACCTAACGCGGACCGATCTGTTGCCACTCCACGGCCGCCGCGCCATTGCAGGAACTACTATTATGTCACGCATTCTGGAAGACATGAAAATCGAAATGGAGAAACGTCTCAACAAGGCCATCGCCGATACGTTTTCTCCCACGCCGCTGATCGGCCCGAAATGGCTACAGCAATTCCCCAACTCCAAACCGGCCGACTTCCGCTATTTCGGCATCCCCAAACTGGCCAAGGCCGCAGGGATGCCCGTTCCGCAGACGATGTATAAGATCATGCGCCACCTCGACCTCGGTGGCCTGGGCGTTCGGATGTATTCGACCCAGGACGGCCTGATCGACATCTATGTGATCGAAGGACGCATTGAGGACGAGAACAACCCCAAAGCCGTGAAATACCGTGGACGAGTCGTCGGCAAACGCCCCGTCGTCTGGGGAGAAATGGCCAAGCAGCTCGCCGAACGCGCCGCACACCGCCACGAAGAAGAAGCCAAAAATCCCAACTTCCGTAAACCCCGCGAATCCCAATCCGGCTTCACCGGCCGTAGCCACGAGGACTGATTGACATGAACATCCGCACCCTGCTCGACCAACGCCTCGGCGAGGTCATTTCTGCCATCGCGGGCGAACCGTGTGACGCGCTGGTCAACGTTTCTTCCAAGCCCCAATTCGGCGACTATCAAGCCAACGGTTGCATGGCCGCGGCCAAGCGCGCCAAAACCAATCCGCGCGCCTTCGCCGAAGAGGTCCTCAAAAAAATTGACCTCTCCGACATCGCAGACTCTCTGGAAATCGCCGGACCCGGGTTTATCAACATCATCCTCCGGCAGGATTTCCTCGAGGCCCAGCTCGCCACGATGGCCACCACCGATGCCCTCGGCTGTGAACTCGCGGGCGAGGCCCAGACCGTCGTGGTCGACTTTTCCAGCCCAAACCTCGCGAAGGAAATGCACGTCGGCCACCTGCGCAGCACCATCATCGGCGACGCGCTGGGACGCGTGCTGGAATTCCTCGGCCACTCCGTCATCCGCCAAAACCACGTCGGCGACTGGGGAACACAATTCGGCATGCTGCTGAACTACATGAACGAAACCGGCGGGGAAACCACGACGCTGGCGAACCTCGAAGAATTCTACCGCGCGTCAAAACAACGGTTTGACGAAGACGAAGCCTTCGCCACCACCAGCCGCGAAATGGTCGTCAAGCTCCAGTCCGGCGATGCCGACTGCAAAGCGGCCTGGCAGCAATTTCTCGACATTTCCCTCGGCCACTGCCAAACCGCCTACGACCGCCTCGGCGTGAAGCTCACCAAAGACGACGTCCGCGGCGAAAGCTTCTATAACGACGATTTGCCCATCGTTGTCAAAGACCTGGACACGGCCGGGCTGCTCAAAGAGTCCGACGGCGCACGCGGGGTCTTCCTCGACGAATACCGCAACAAGGACGACGAGCCGCTCTTCGTGATCGTGCAAAAATCCGACGGCGGCTACCTCTACGCGACCACCGACCTCGCCGCGATGCGCTTTCGCACCGGAGAGATCAACGCTCAACGCATCCTCTATGTCACCGACTCCCGCCAGGGCGACCACTTCGCCCAGGTCTTCCTCATCGCCCAGCGCGCCGGGTTCGTCCCCGAACACGTTTCGCTGGAACACGTCCCCTTCGGGATGATGCTCGGCGACGACGGCAAGCCGTTCAAAACGCGCGCCGGCGGCACGGTCAAACTCATGGACCTCCTCGACGAAGCCACCACCCGCGCGGGCGATCTCGTCACGAGCAAGAACCCCGGCATCACCGACGAGGCCCGCGAGACAATCGCCGCCATCGTCGGCATCGGCGCGCTGAAGTACGCCGACCTCAGCCAAAACCGCGCGAGCGACTATGTCTTCGCATGGGACAAGATGATCAGCCTCGACGGCAACACCGCGCCCTATATGCAGTACGCCTACGCGCGGATCCGCTCGATCTTCCGCAAGGCCGCAAGCAACGCCGACCTCGGCGCGATTGTCCTCGGCGAGCCGCAAGAACGTGCGCTGGGGAACAAACTTCTGCAATTCGCCGAAGCCGTCGACGCCGTCGCGCGCTCGGCCATGCCCAACGTCCTGTGCAGCTACCTCTTCGAGCTCGCCGGCGCGTACATGAGCTTCTACGAATCGTGCCCGGTCCTCAAAGACGACGTCGCGCCCGAGACCCGCGCCTCGCGCCTGGCGCTGTGCGACCTCGTCGCGCGCACCATCCAAACCGGCCTGGGCCTGCTCGGCATCGAAACTCTCGAACAAATGTAACTCCAACCCCACAGGCCAGATATGCTCTATTGCGGAATTGACGAAGCTGGACTCGGGCCGATCCTTGGCCCGCTGGTGACCTCTGCGGTCGCGTTTCGCGTGACCGACGCCGCGCCCGGCGAGGATGTCAATCTGTGGGACCGCCTGCGCGACGCCGTCGCCGAAAAACCGGGGCGCAAAGAATCGCGCATCGCCATTGGCGACAGTAAAAAACTCTTCA
Organism: Phycisphaerales bacterium; assembly: GCA_018644725.1. Lineage (GTDB taxonomy): Bacteria > Planctomycetota > Phycisphaerae > SM23-33 > SM23-33 > JABGPZ01. The sequence goes on along the minus strand of JABGPZ010000092.1, from coordinate 1,460 downwards.
AGCGCAAAGTCAAAAACGGCCTCGCGCCCCTCGAGCGCGGCGTGCTGGGTAGCCTGCTCGCGAAGATCGCCACCGACCCCTCGCCGAGCGACCTGCCCGCGACGCTCGCGGACCTGCTGAACACCGTCGCACCGGGATCGATGGAATTCGCGCGGACCTATCCGTGGTATGGCGAGTGCAACTTGCCGCTGCCGCACGCCGCCGACACCATGGGCATGGAACTCGCCGCCAACGCACTGCGCGTGTCGATGCGCCAGCGCGGCGTGGAGCTTTTGCTGATGCGCGCCGAACCGATTTTTACGCGGGAGTTCAACCGCCGCGTCGCCATCACCGACAACAAAGCCGCCGTCACCACCGAGCTGACCACGCGACGAATTCTCGACCTCTATACCGCCCTGCCCTACCCGCATCTCAACATCACCGTCGACCGTCAGGGCGGCCGAACGCACTATCGCGAAATTCTCCAGCGCGTGTTCATGGACGCGTCGATGAAAGTCCACGGCGAAGCCGACGAGCAATCCAGCTACACGCTGACCAACCCCGACGGCCGCATCGTCGATATCACCTTCCGCACCAAAGCCGAAAACCACTCCCTGCCCGTCGCGCTCGCGTCGATGCTCAGTAAATATCTCCGCGAGCTGTGCATGGAACTCTTCAACCGATTCTGGGCCGAGCGCCACGAAGGCCTCGCGCCGACGGCCGGCTATTACACCGACGGCAAACGATTCCTCAAGGACATCGAACCCGACATCGCCGCACTCAACCTTCCCAAAGAACTGTACCACCGCAGCCGATAAACCCGTTTCCCTGTTGCGCCACTGCGACTTATCCTGTACAAATAGTCAAGTAACAATCCAACGGCTATATGCCACCACCCAAAAAGGAGAATTCTTATGAAGCAATGGACAACCGTACTTTTGGTCGCAGTGTTTAGCATGACCCTGATCGTCGGCTGTGGCGGCTCCCCAACCCAAAGCGACGGCACTCCCGAAGGTGACATCAAGGAAGTCGTCAGCAAGTTCGTCGAATCCTACTGCCAAATGGACCTAGATACCGCGTCCGAATGCATCGTTCCTGGAGAAACCAAAACGGAACAGGCCAAAACCACGATAGCGAAGGTGGAGGCGATGTCTGCGGAAGAACTCGAAAATCAAAAAGCGAAACTTGCAAACATCAAGCTCGTCTTTGGTGAAGTCAAAATTGCCGAGGATGGCACGACCGCGACCTGCAAAACCATCGCCACCGGAATGGCCGGAAGAGACAGAGATAAAAAGAGATTTAACCTGAAAAAGGTTGACGGCAAGTGGTACATTAGCGGATTCGAGTTTCCAGCGTGGCTCTTGTAAGTTGCTGAGGTCAGGAGAAATCCAATTCTCCTGCCGTAGGGCTTCCTCATCTTGCGCGACTGAAGTATACCACCGTCGACGGGGAAAAACCGGGACTGGTACAATTTTCAGCCA
>JABGPZ010000033.1 GCA_018644725.1 Phycisphaerales bacterium | reverse complement strand
TCAGAACGATGTCCGTGCCGGAGAGCCGAACCGCCGCTGGGAGAGCCGATGGAATAAATGGAAGGGACAACCCATATTTTCTGCTGAAAATCGAATTCAAAACTTTACTAACATAAACCTTCAATCCACAGTGTGATCGTGCGAAAATCGTTTATCCGACCATTGTAATATCAGGTGTTTCACTTTGGACCAGAAAGTCGTTTCTTTCGTCACGATGAAAGGCGGTAGCGGGAAAAGTACATCCGCAATGTGTCTTGCCGCTCATTGGCATAAAGCCGATGTACGTGTCGCTTTGATTGACGCTGATCCAGCCGGGACATTAGTTCGCTGGATTGAAACTGGTGATGACCTTGCCGATCTGCAGGCGGTTGCTACGGCGCCCGATGTCGTCGGCACGCAAATTGACCGTCTCTTAGCAGACGGCTTCCAACGTATTATCATTGATACGCCGGGATTTCGATCTCATGCGACGGACGATGCCATTCGTGGATCCGATTTGGTGCTCGTTCCCATGCGTCCTTCGCCGGTGGACTATCAAGTGGCGGTCGATACAGTGGAACTGATCGATCAAATCACGGCGGGGCAGGCATCGTGGTCGGGCACTGTGCGCTTTCTTTTGAGCCAAACGATCCGGGGCAGTGTCATCGCACGTCATATGCGGGCGCAAATGGAGGCGGCGGGTTTTCAGCCATTATCCACCGAGCTATCAAGCCGAGTCGTGTACGGAGAGGCTGCATTGGCCGGAAGCGCACCAAGTTATTACCAACCGCGTGGCGCCGGTGCATTGGATATTGCTGCCTTTGTCGCAGAGGTTGACGCTCTTCTTTTGAAAGGAAAAACCAGGAAACGCCGCGCAATGGGATCACCAACATGAGCAAAAAACTGCCTGAACTTCGCCGAACACAAAGGCCGGACCAAGGCCAGTCGCCGGCTCTTCCCGAAAAAACGGCAGAAAAGAAAGTCGCGGCCGCAACCCGTCCCAAGGTATCTGACAAAACCAGCGCAACGGTTGAGACCAGATCAGAGCCTTCCGAGGCGATTGCAGAACCCATTGCAACACGAACCACCACAGCAATTATCGAAACCAACACAGTGGCCGCCACAGGCCCAGCGGCTGAACAATCAGGACAACCCGGTCCGTCCAAACGGCGACAACATGGGAAAAAACTGATCGCGAAGTACGCCCTTTGGTCATCAGCGTTTGGCTTGTTACCTGTACCCATTGCTGATGTGGCCGCGATATCCGCCACGCAAGTCCACATGGTTGCCGCGCTGTCAAAGTACTATGGGGTGCCATTTACGAAAAACTGGATCCGCACCCTTCTTGGTGCGATCGTCGGCGGTGCGACACCTTGGGCCGCGACTACGGGTCTCGTTTCGTTATGTAAAGGCATGCCGGGCTTGGGGGTTGGTGTTGGTGTGGTTGGCATGGTGGGATTATCGAATATCACCACCCGCATATTGGGTAATCTTTTCATCGATCATTTTGAAACCGGCGGTGATTTGTCGAATATCAACACGGGGGCGATGCACCGCAATCTTCACGCCGGATTAAAGAAAAACTGAGATAAGTGCTGTGCCTGACTAAATCAAAAGGTCAAGCCAAGGGCGGCATTTTCCGCGCGCCCTTTAGAGCCTGAATAACCCTGTAGTCCGGCGCCCAGATCGAACCGCAATCCTTCCATCACCAGTGACATGACGCGACCGCGCTCCTCAAACAGCAAACCCAATTGCTGCAGATAAGCAAGGGCATGCGGATGCCGATAGCGTCCACGTCGCCACAGAGAGAAATTGATCGAAGCACGCCGGGGATGGTTAGGCCGCGAGCCGCTCGTAACGATGATGCAAACCACCAACCTTGGGCAAGGAAACAACCGTTCCGGGCCCGGCCGATTGAACGGGTCGCCCGTCCGGGGTGTCGTTGCCGAGCGACAAGTGGGTCCGCGAACCGTGATAATAGTCGAGGTACGAACTGAGAATGCGCCGCAAATGCCTCTCGTTGAGGATGATCACGTGGTTCAGGCATTCGCGCCTCACGCTGCCGATCAGGCGTTCCACATACGGATTTTGCCACGGGCTTCGCGGCGCGGTGACGACTTCTTCCACGCCCATCGCCATCACGGTCGAGCGGAACGATTGCCCGTATGCGCCGTCCCGGTCGCGGTTTAGATACCGCGGCGCCGTGTCCCACGGAAAGGCTTTGCGAATCCGCTGTGCTACCCAATCCGCGGTCGGATGTACAGTGGCGCCGAAATGCACGATCCGGCGGCGGTGGTGGTGGAGCACGATGAACCCGAACAGGAGGCGGAACGTGGCCGTGGGGACCACGAAAAAGTCGATGGATGCTAGGCAATCCGCGTGATTTGTAAGGAATGTCCGCCACGACTGCGATGGTGGCGAAGGGTGACGGAGCATGTATTTCTAGACGGCGGCATGGGAGGTGGCAAAGCCAAGCTTCAAAAGCTCCTCATGAATCCGGGGCGCGCCCCAAAGTGTGTTCTCCCGAGACATCCGGCGGATCAGATCGCGGATCTCCCTCGACACCGGTGGTCGGCCTAGCTTTCCCCGCCGCGACCTCCATGTCCAGAAAAGCCTGACCCCCTTGCGGTGCCAACCGATGACGGTCTCCGGCCTGACGATTACCAGGGTGTGGCACCAGCCAGGCCATAGGCAAGACAGGATGACCCAGAAAACCCTATCCGCCATCCGAAGCGGTGGCCGGGGCCTTTTTCGTTTCAGGACAGCTACCTGTTGTCGCAGGGCAAGGATTTCTGTGTGGAGCGCCGCGCGGCCGGCGAAGATTTTGACGATCTTATGCATGCCGGAAAGGGTATCCGGTGGCGATGGAAACTTCCAAGGTTGCTGCGGTAGATGGAATAAATGGGAGGGACAGGTCAGTTCGGCACTGTTGTCGCTGACGATCGTGTGTGGCTTGGCGCGTTGAAAGTAGGTCTGCTCAACAATGCCAATCAGCCTGATCGCATTAATCCGAACCATATCTTGACCGACATCCGCCTCCCTACATCACAATACGTTCAGTCAGAATTCTTCCGTCTCTTGAACCATTTGTCGTAACTACGATCTACCTCCCTTTCCATCTCGGGTGTGACCCGCGACGATCTTGGCTTCGTTGCACTCAGATCCGCGCGTTCTGCCGCGATACGCTGTTCGCGCTCACGCTTGGAGAGATTCTTGAACTCCCAAAAGAGCCTAAACTCGGCATCGTCCTGCCAGCGATAACGGCTCGGCAGGGTTAGATCGAGAAGATGGGCGTAAATCATATGATTGCAGTGTCCGTTGTCCTTCGTCTTTGCAGAGATCTTCCTATTGAGATCGGCAGCATGGGCGGAGCGCAGCACGTAGTGATCACGCAATCGCATTGAATGCTCACAACAGCGCACGTCCTCCTGGGTCTCAGGTCCGGTTATGTAGGCCTCACCGGACGTTGCATAGAGTACGATGTCATCGGGATGTGGCAAGAGATTGGGCGATGGCAGGCTATCGCGTTGGTATTCGGCCAGTACCCGTTCGCCGTCCCGTTTTTCGGCGCGTAGTCGGTGGTAGCGATCAACCTTCTGCTTAAAGTGTAGGTCCTCCGTGCGTCCGAGAAATTCCAGGAGGTATTTCTGGGACAGCTGCTTGCCTTTGATCGCGCCCGTAACCAGAGACCACAGCACCGCCTGTATGGCGGGCAGTTCGATTGCCTGTCCGTTCTCGCGCAAACCAATTTTGCGGTAGGCCTCCATTTCCAGAAAGCTGTCTAAGGGGGCATCAGACAGCTGCATCGGACGTGGCTTCGGTTTGCGTGGCCGGCCACGGGGATTACCTGACTGCCCCTTGAGGAAACGGGTATGTTTGGGCGGCTTGCCATAGCCGACTTCATAGTCCGTATTCTCACGCCGATCAGCAGCTTCCGGTACGGTCATCTCGTCGCCATTTTTCCCATTGCCGGGACCGTGTTTGGAATTGTCGCTCATGCTACTTCCTCCGTCTTATGAGGCTCGTACAGCCTTTGCTCTTCGACATTCTCGAAGAACGCGCCCGTCGCAACAAGCGTCGCGCGCTTGCCGGTAAAGACCTCCCAGCGTCGCACAATGGTGTCGCAATAGGCGGGATCGTATTCCAGAAGTCGTGCCCGCCGCCCAGACTTCTCGGCAGCGATCAGGGTTGTTCCTGAGCCACCAAAACAATCAAGAACGATATTCCCTCGTTTTGAGCAATCTTGAATGGCATCGACAACCAATGCGACCGGCTTGACTGTTGGGTGCATGGCCAATTCCGCTTCCCGGTTCGCGCCGAGACTGCTGATACCGGCATAGTCCCAGACATTGGTGCGATAACGCCCCGTCTCGCCCAAACCAAAGGTATTGGTGTGAGGCGCACTGCCGACCTTGAACACAAAGATCAATTCGTGCTTCGAACGATAGAAG
>JABGPZ010000052.1:17435-30755 GCA_018644725.1 Phycisphaerales bacterium | reverse complement strand
TTTCGGAAAAACCTAATGTTACTCTACAGTATGATATACCTGCGACTAATCCATGGTGTTCGACCTGGTTCCTGTTTTCGGGCTCGGTGTTCGGCCTGGTGTCGCCATTCGTGGGCCCACGGCATGCAGTGGGTATATTTTCTGTTTATGTGTTCTTTATCGTTTATGTGTTCTTTATCGTTTCTGTTTTTTGTGTGTCTTGTGGTGCAGGCATCTTGCCTGCCTTGGTTCTGTTTTTTGTGTTCTCTGTCGTAGGGCGAGGCTTGTGCCGCCGCGTGCGATTGATCCTGACCTCTGCGGCCGCCGCGTTGGACGACTGAGTTTCTGTAGGCGCAAAGGTCAGGCTTGCTTGTTGTTGTATTTTGTGATCCTATTCGATTTCTTGGGGGACCCTAGGGACACCCCCTGCAACACAAAATCTGAACACAAAAAAAAGGGACACCCATAAAGGATGCCCCTACAAAATTCGATGGTTCTCACCTCTCCCGATCCCCTGCTCTTATCCTTGCAATGCGGTGAGGCAGGCGACCTGGACGATGTCGTCGACGCTGCAGCCGCGGCTGAGGTCGTTGACGGGTTTGGCGAGGCCCTGGCTGACGGGGCCGATGGCCTGGGCACCGGCGAGGCGTTCGGTCAGTTTATAGCCGATGTTCGCGGCTTCGAGGTCGGGGAAGACCAACACATTGGCCTTGCCGGCGACGTCCGAGCCGGGCGCTTTGCGTTCGCCGATGGCGGGAACGATGGCGGCGTCGAGCTGGAGTTCCCCGTCGAGGGAAAGCTCGGGGCTGCGGGCTTTGACGAGGTTCGTCGCGGTGACAACCTTCTGCGTTTCTTCGGTGTCGGCGCTGCCCTTGGTCGAGAAGCTGAGCATCGCGACGCGGGGGTCTTCGCCGGCGAGTTGCTTGTGGGTGGCGGCGGCGGCTTCGGCGATGTCGGCGAGCTGCTCGGCCGTCGGCTGGGGCACGAACGCGCAATCGCTGAAGGTCATCACGGCTGGGCCCATCGGCGACGATTCGGGAATCGCCATGAGGAACGCGCTGGAGACCGTGCGGATGCCGGGCTTGGTGCCGATGCACTTGATCGCCGCGCGCAGAACGTGGCCGGTGGAATGCACCGCGCCAACGGTCATGCCGTCGGCCGTCCCCGCTTCGACGAGCAGCGCCCCGAAGAAGACCGGATCGCTGCAGACCTCGGTGGCCTGGGCGTCGGTGAGTTCTTCTTTCGCGCGGCGGGTCTGATAGATCGCGACGAGGTCGGCCATGGCATCATAGGTCGCAGGGTCGATTTGCGTAATGCCGTCGATGTTCACGCCAGCGGCCGAGGCAACTTCGGCGAGTGTCTCGGGCGAGCCGATCAGGATCGGCCGGCAGAGTGCTTCGTCGCGCAGGATCGCGGCGGCGCGGATCGTGCGTTCGTCCATGGCCGCTTCGGGCAGGACGATGGTCTTGTTGAGCGCTTTGGCGTTGGTGCGTTGTTGAGTCAGAAGGTCCATTTGTGCGTCTCCATGTTGTGTTTCGATTCGGCCCCTTACTGGGCAGGCATGTTGTAACGACTCCTCGCATTCTATGCAAGAAGAACCAGCGATTTTCGTGCGTTTTTTGAAAAATGTGTGATCACCGTGCCGCAATAAAAAAGCCCGATGCAACGAATTGCACCGGGAAAAACCGGGACTGGTACCGATTTTCAGTTTGATTGAAATTGGATAATTTTCTTCCGTGTGTTCTCACGATCCTACGATATCGAATGCCCAAGAAAACTCTGTACCTGTCCCTGCTTTTCCCCGTCTTTGCGTTTCCCCGAATCAAAAAAGGGGGACAGGTACCTGACAACAAACAGGAATCGAGAAAAGAGAACAGAATAAAGGGCAGGAGTCCCCATTTTTCTCGCCAGTCCCCATTTTTCTCATGACACAAAAAAGCCCGATGCAATTGCACCGGGCTTTTGTATTCGTTTGTTTGCTTATGCGCGTTTGCGACGCTTGAGCATCGCGATTCCGCCGAGGGCCAGAAGGCTCATCGTTGCGGGTTCGGGAACCACGCTGATAAAGAGCGTTCCGTTAGCCGATTTAAGAGTGCCACCTGTTCCAGAAGCCACATTAAACGCCGGGTCTACGTCCAGATCCGTGATTTCTGCGGCATCTCCGATGGTCGCACCGTCAATGGTCAGGCTATTCTCGGCATAGACGGCAATTCGGCCACCACCGCCGCCGCCACCATTACGGCCGACTCCAGAACCACCATCGCCACCATCCGCGCTCAGGAGCGCGGAATCGGTAAGAACAATATCGCTTGCGGAAATCAAAACCCCGCCGCCACTGCCACCGCCCGAGCCACAGTCCGTACCGGTTTCAACGGATATAACACCAAGACCACCATTGGAACTCAGAGTTGCTGAGAGGGTGAGGGTTCCTACGGCCGTCAGTTCAATCGATCCCCCGCCACCGCCACCGCCAGAGTCCAGCTTGTTCGCGGTCCCATCGGAACCAGCGCCACCCGAACCACCAAACAGAAGGGTGAGTTGGTCATCGCCATAGGTATTGGAGTTGATATCACCGCCGCCAACGCCACCATAGGCGGCGCCGTCGCCATTATCATCATTAGAGGCATCTCCGCCAGCACCGAAACCGATACCCCTCGTGTTATCGGTGCCAGTAGAGCCGGCATCAACACCACCATCGCCAGCGGTTGCGCCGGGAGGGGTACTGGCGAAGGAGGTGTTTCTAACGCCACCTTCAGCACCAGAGCCGCCATAACCGCCTCTGAAAGAGGTTCCGTTTGTCCCGTCGACACTGATGTTCGTTGCGATGGTCATGTCGCCAAGCGAGCCAAGCGCGATGCCGGCATTGCCTTCGACCACGATCGTCGCGCCCGAACCAATGTTGATGGAATTGAAGTTGAACATCGCCAACGTAACAGACACGCCGTCGATTGCGGAGGCGTTTCCACCTTCGCCAGCATCTTGTGCTTCGGAGGTGGCCCATTCGCCAGCGTTCACTGCCGCGCCACCATCAATCGAATAGCTCAGCGTATCGGTATTAAAGGTAATGGTCTCCGTGGTGAGCGTCAGCGACCCGTTGGTGTTGCTAAAGTCGGTGGCGTCAAAGCGCGACCCGGAGGTTGCCGCATGAGCTGCGGTTCCTACCAATGCCAAGACGAGGGTGGCCAAGACGGCCATGCGTTTGCGATTCTTCATGTGTGAACTCCTGTTTGCGGTTCGCATGTGATCTATTCTGCTCATTAATGGAGACGCGCAGTCCGCAATGCTCAAATCGCGGGTGAGAACTCGTCCCATTTCTATATTACATATAATACCATTTCCCCCGAACTACGCAAGTACTAATAATGGACTTTATAGGTCATTTTCGGAATATTCGCGTCTTACCATACAATATGGTACATCTGCACTTTGTTTCGCGGATCGTGCTTTGGGTATCTACATATAGACCATCCTATAGAGTACCATTCGCGCTGCGCATAAAAAAGCCCCGGAGTGCGGGGCTTTTTTAGTAGATACTGTTTGTTAGAGGCTCGCTTTGAGATCGTTGTATTTCTCGAAGCCCTGCTCTGGGGTGAGTCCTTCGTGGACCACCGCGCCGACGGCCTGGATCATCGCGGCCGGGCATTCGGACTGGAAGACGTTGCGGCCCATGTCGACGCCTGCGGCGCCGGCCTGGATCGCGCGATAGGCCACGCCCAGCGCTTCGGCTTCGGGCAGCTTCTTGCCGCCAGCGATGACGATCGGGACCGGGCAGGCTGCGACGACCTTCTCGAACCCTTCTTCGCAGAAGTAGGTCTTGACGACGTGTGCGCCGTTTTCGGCGAGCACGCGCGAGGCCATCGAGATGTAGCGGCTGTCGCGGACGAGGTCTTTGCCGACGGCGGTGACGCCGAGGACCGGGATGCCGTACTTGTTGCCCATGTCAACGAGGCGCGTGAGGTTGCGGATCGTGAGGCCTTCAAATTCGGGCGAGCCGATGGCGACCATCGGGGCCATGATCGACGCGTTGAGGCGGATGGCCTCTTCCATGTCGATGAGGCATTCGTTGTTGAGGTCGGTGAGGATCGTCGTGCCGGCCGAAACGCGAAGCGCAACCGGCTTGTTGCTCGTCGGGGGAACCACCTGGCGAAGCGTTCCGCGGGTGCACATGATGCAATCGGCATAGTCGATCAGCGGGACAATCGTGAGGTCCATGCGCTCGAGGCCGCTCGTGGGGCCCATGATGTAGCCGTGGTCGAACGCGAGCATCACCGTGTTGCCGCTTACGGGGTTGAAGATCCGGCGAAGGCGGTCCTGCAGGCCCCACCCAAGGTGCGAGGCACCCTTGACGAAGAAGCCTTCCGATTTTTGTTCGATCCCAAAGCCATACTCTTTCGCTTCAATGTTTCCTACAGCGTCAGCCATAATAATGTTCCTTTGATTCGTTCGAATCTGTATCTGTGTATTGTGGTGCGAAACATGGTTCGCCCATTGGTTTGTCTGTCTCTGTCGTAGGGGCGAAAAATCTTTCGCCCTTCGTTTTTTTACAGTGCTGCGGCAAAGCCAGCGAAGAGATAGCTCATCGAGGTTGCGCCCGCGTCGACGGGGCCGATGGAGCGTTCGCCGAGGTTGCGAGCGCGGCCAAACTTGGCCTGATAGTCGCAGGTTTTCGCAGCGCCAGCGGCAGCAGCGGCGGCCGAGTCGGCCATCGCTTCGGGAATCGACTTGCCCGCGTCAATGCTGGCACGCAGGGTTTCCACGCCAGGCACGAGTGCGTCGATCAACGTCTTGTCGCCGGGTTCGGCTTTGGTCTGCTTGCGAAGCGTCGCCATGCCCTCTTCGAACATCGCGGCAAAGTCTTCGCCGGTCAGCTCGGTCTTGCCTTTGGTGGCTTTGCCCATGCCCATATAGAGGCTGCCGTAGAGCGGGCCCGTGCTGCCGCCGTCGGAGCACATGATTTCCCACCCGCAGGCGTGAAGCATCTCGCCGATGGGTTCGCTGGCCTTGTCTTGCGCCGCCTTAACAACTGCGTCCATGGCGCGAGCAATCGTCGTGCCGTGGTCGCCGTCGCCGGTGGCCGAGTCGAGAACGGACAGTTCTTCGTGGTGCGAACGCAATTCGGTCGCGCTCGAGAGGATCATGGTTTGAATGGTTTCAGCAGTGATGGTCATGGCAATCTCCGTGATTCAGTGTAGACTCGAACACGACGTGGTGAATCACCAGACTCACCACGCCGTGCATCGTTTCGTTTGTAATTGTTGATGTCGCCGTCGTTAGCGAACGGTCATGTAGGCCGTGTCGGCCGGGGCGTCCCACGCCGCCTGCAGCTCGTCGTCGAGCTTGGCGATGAACATCTGGAAGCCGCCCATTTCCTGAACGGTCAGGTATTCACCCACGCACGATGCGCCGATTTTGATACCGAGTGTGTCGAGGTAGGTCTTGATGCCGCGGAAGACGATGAACATTTCCATCAGCGTCGTCGCGCCTGCACCATTGATCATCACCAAGACGCTGTCGCCTTCGGTGGCGCCGACAGCCTTGATCAGCTGCGTGGCCATGACTTCGGCGGTCTTGTCAGCGCTCAGCATTGCGCTGCGGCCGGTGCCGGCTTCGCCGTGCTGGCCCATGCCGATTTCCATTTCGTCAGCGGCGAGTTCGAAGATCGCGCCACCCGTCGAGGGGTGCGTCGCGGTCTTGAGTGCCACGGCGAGGGTCGCCATCTGGTTGTTGAACTTGTCCGCAACGGCGAACACTTCGTCGAGGCTCTTGCCCGCTTCAGCAGCGGCGCCAGCAACCTTATAGACACCCACGCAGCCAACCAGGCCGCGACGGTCTTCGATGGGGGTATCCACGCCGGGAGCGATGTCTTCGTGCGTGTTGATGATCTTGACCTTGTCGGCCAGACCGTCATTTTCGAGCATGTCCATGGCCATGTTGGCGCTCATAACGTCGCCAGCGTGGTTGAGAATGATGAACAGAACACCGACGTGCTTTTCGGCCGCCATCTTCAGCGCCTGATACACGTTCGGGGGGCCAGGTGCGGCAAAAATGTCACCGACCACCGAAATATCCAACATGCCTTCGCCCACAAACCCACTCAGAGCGGGCTCGTGCCCTGCACCACCGAGGGTCACCAAGGCGACTTTGTCGGCCGATTTTTCTTCTGCGCGGCACACCAGCTTGCCATTAACCAGCTTGACTTTGCTGGGATATGCAGCTACATAACCTTCCAAGAGTTCCGGCGTCAGATCCGCAGGATCGTTCATAAACTTTTTCATCGCCATAACAGTCTCCTTTGATAGGTGAGAACAGGGTTGATATTGCAAAAGTCTTCTCGACAGGGAAAAATATCGTACGATTTCCTCCCGCTCCTGTCAACTGCCAATGCCCTAATTTTCTCCTTTTTTTGAAGGATGTATTCCCTCTTTTTCCCGTTTTTTCAAGCTCCACCCTTGCATTTTCATATTTTGGACCTTACGATTACAAAACGCATTTGAAAAATCAAAGCATCGCATCCACTAAAACAACCTGAACCAATAAAAGGAGATCGTTACCATGACAAAGAACATGAACCGCCGCACCGTCTTAGGCGCCGCAGTAGGAGCCGGCATTGTTTCCACCCTCGGTGGATGCTCCAAAACCGCAGAGAATAAGGGGACCACTTTGAAAAAATACACCAATGACGACTTCTATAAGGATGGCAAGTTCGACGTCGCTGCTGGCAAAGCCGCCTACTTCGAGCTGATGAAATCGCTGAACTGCCCGATCTACCCGCAGCTACAGGAAAAAGGTGGCACCCTCGAAATCTGGGCGGCCGACTTTGGCCTTGGCGACTTTGTGAACTGTGGCATGGGTGGCGTGTTCTGGATGGATGACCAGAAGAACCACTACTTCAGTCACGAAATTTACCTCCTGCCGGGCCAGATGATCCCCGAGCATGGCCACGTGGCCGCAGAGGGTAAGCCTGCCAAGATGGAAGGCTGGATGGTCCGCTATGGCTCGTGCTACAACTTCGGCGATGGCGACAAAGGGTCGCTCCCCGTGGCAGAAGGCCTCAAAAAGCATGCCGACAAAGGCCTGCGCCTCCCCGAGTCGCAGAAAAAGTTCATCTCTTCGCCCAAGGTTGAATACCTCACCCTCGGTCAAATTCGCCACCTCGGCAAAGCCACCCGTCGCCACTTCCTCATGGGCGGGCCTGAAGGCGTGATCGTCAACGAAGCCGCGAACATCCACGTTGGCGCGGGTCTGGAATTCACCAACCCCGGCGTAAAAATGTAACACGATAAAGCAGCACTCCCCCGCTTCGCGTCGCGTGGCGGGGGATGTTTTTTGACTCACCTCAACAAGGAGAAATAAGATGAAGTTCAGCCACGTCGGAATCCCGACCACCGAAACCAAGGAAAACGAAAACTACCTCGAAGGCGCGAAACTTTTCGTGACCGACTTCGCCACGTGCGACTACGCGATTGAGTTCCTGCGCTTCGAAGACGACAGCCCCATGCCCGATCTGCTCAAGACCACCGCGCACGTCGCGTTTGAGGTCGAGGACATGACCGCCGCCCTCGAAGGCAAAGAAGTCCTCATCCCGCCGTTCGAGCCCATGGAAGGCGTCCAGGTCGCGTTCATCGTCGACAACGGCGCACCCGTCGAATTCATGCAGGTTTCCACGCCCGGCGAAGGTGGCTACTAGAATCGAGGTTCAGCCACGTGGCATGCAAATGCCGTAGAACCGATTCGACCATTTGATTCGACCCCAAGGGGCAGGCATCGCGCCTGCCCTTTTTTATTTCGTAGGGGCGACCCTCGTGGTCGCCCAAGGCGATCCCACACAATCAATAAACAGGGTGCCGTGGTTTGCGGAGTGTACTCGCGACGCAACCGCGCTGATCAAATCAAAACTCAATACAATCTTTTCTGCCGCCCCTTCGGGGCTCAACTTATTTCTCCGCAACCCGGGGGCTCACGCCCCCGGCTATCCACTGCCGGCCCTTCGGGCCTGTCCGAGGAACATTTCTTGCCACTGTCATCGTGTCATGGGGTTTTCTCTTCGGCGGGTTTGGGTTGGGCTTCAGTATTACCTTTCACGCCGCCATCAATCCTGATTGTCCAATTACCTGGATCAGAGTCGGAATATCCCATTTCTTCCATTTCTTCAGGTGAGAGGGGAATCGCTTCCGATCTACTACTATACACCTTAATTAATTCCGGCTTCTTCAATTGGTCGATTTCCTTCTTGTCGGGGCGTTCGCCCCCGCACCCGCCGAGGAACGCGCTGGCGAGAAAAATTGCAATCATCATTCGTGTCATGGCGTATCTCCCAGTTTGTTTGATCTCCCAATGTCTGGCGCTACGATTTCATATCGTTGACGACGGCGGAGACTTCGGCCTCGGTGATGTCGTCGTAGATGTCAACTTCGCCGATGCGCGACGCGAGGACCATGCGGACCTTGCCGCCGCGATTCTTTTTATCGTGCTGCATGATGCTCCAGATTTCGGCGGCATCCACGTCGGCGGGCAATGTCACCGGTAGCTGAAGTGCTTCGAGCGCGGCGCGGACGCGGTCGCGACAGGCGACACCCAGCAGGCCGCGGCGGACGGCGATTTCGTTCGCGGCGATCATTCCCAGCGAGACCGCCTGGCCGTGGAGACACTGCTCATAGCCGATCGCCGTCTCGAATGCGTGGCCAACGGTGTGGCCGAAATTCAGGTGCGCGCGCTCGCCCGCTTCTTTTTCGTCGGCGCTGACCACGGCCGCTTTGATCGCCACATTGCGCGCGATCAGCTCGGTCATTTCCGTCGCATCGAAGGCGAGTTCTTCGTCGTCATAGTCCCACATCGTCAGCGAGTCCGCGCGTTCGGCGATCCACTCCAGCAGGTCCGCGTCGCGAATCACCGCGTGCTTGACACACTCGGCGAGGCCGTTGCGCAGATGCTCCAGCGGCAGGGTCCGCAGGGATTCCACGTCGATGCACACGGCCGAAGGTTGATGGAACGCGCCGATGAGATTTTTCCCGCTGGCGTGGTCCACGCCCGTCTTGCCGCCGACCGACGCATCCACGTCCGCGAGCAAACTCGTGGGGCATTGCACCCAACGCAACCCGCGCAGCGTCACCGCCGCAACGAAGCCAGCGATGTCGCCCGCCACGCCGCCGCCGAGGGCGACCACGACCGCCTTGCGATCAATGGCAGGCTCGGCCGTGAGAATCTGATCCAACACCATCGACGCCGTGTCGAGGGTTTTGTGAACCTCGCCCGCCTCGAAGACCACGATCTCTGGCACGATGCCCTGCTCGTCGAGAAGGTGCGTCAACAGCGCCCCACAGTTGGGGCCGACGTTGGTTTCCGTGACCACAATCACGCGCGTCGGTTCCAGGCGCGCAAGCACCTCCACCAACGTGTCCATGCCGTCGGGGCCGACCGTGACGTCATAACTGCGTTCGCCGAGATCGACGTGAATCGTTTTATTCATCGGGTTCATCCTTGGGTTCGTCCTCGATGTCCTCGAGGGTGTCGTCTGTACTCAGGCCGTGATCCGTGCGCCAGCCCCGGGCCGCCGCAACAAGGTCGGGATCGACCGGGCCATCCGCTTCGCGTTCATCCCGCTCGCGCCGTTCACGGCGTTCATCTTCTACGTCCCGCATCGGCGTATAGCCTTGGAACGAATTTTCACGCCGCACTTTCGGCAGCACTTTTTTCTTGAGGAACCACAGATAGCCCAGCACCAACGCAACCGCGCAAATGAATACGCCCAGCGCCGTCTGAATCGTGCGATAGCCGTCGCGCTTGGTTTCCGCATCGACGGGCTCTACCGCAGGCGTCTCGGGGACGAATTGCCAGACCATCAGGTTCGGCATCAGCGCGGTCTCGCCCACCTTCGTCCCTTCGCTGGTGAGCTTGTAGAACATGCCCACGACGGTGAACACCGGCGCACGCGTGTCGGAATAATAGACCTTCCCCTCCACACCGTCTTTGACCTTGCTCGGGCGAGGAAGCTCCTTGGGAAAGCGCTCACCGCTGCAATAGAGGACCAGCGTCGAATCGTCGTCACCATCCACCGGCTTAACGTGCAGGCGGTACATCAGCTTGTCTTCGGGCCAATAGCCCGCGGGGTTGAAATTGACGTCGTTGTTTTCCGACCAGAGCATGTACTCGAAAAGGTGCACCTTGAATCGCACCAGTTCATAGCGATAGCGGTCGGGCTTGCGAACGAGGCTCTCCGCGCGCGGGGGATCGATTTTTTTGCGTTCCTCGCCCGACAGCAGCGGGAACTCTGCGACCTTGTTCATCAGGACATAAAACGGGGTCTCGTCGCAGCCATCCTGACCATCACTCACTTTGGCCGTGAGAATTGTTTCCCGCTCGGTCAGCTTCACCCATCCTTCGAGCAGCTCCGCCGTCGCGACAATGCTCGGGACGGATTCCTCTTTGACGGGGACGGGGTCGGGCTGGGCTTGGGTGGTATCCGTTTTGGCTTCGGGTGCATCGGCCGGTTGCGCACCTGCGGGACATGCCACAGCAACAAGCACAATCAGCGTTACCAGTGTCCAGTTCATGGTCTTCTTCATATAGTTCATAATGTTGATTATAGCGAACGACCCTGCCGGGCGAAACAGGAATCCGCATTTTGA
The DNA here is from genome assembly GCA_018644725.1 of Phycisphaerales bacterium. GTDB lineage: Bacteria > Planctomycetota > Phycisphaerae > SM23-33 > SM23-33 > JABGPZ01. Next base: position 20,151 of record JABGPZ010000052.1, on the reverse strand, counting down.
CGAGGTTTGAAATTTCCGGCCGCGCCGCCCACACGCGCCCGAACTACTATACAAGACGATTCAAGGCTGCGGGCCTTAGATCATTTTTGCGGCGTGGCGGGCAATAAAAACGTGTCGTCGTGGGATTGGGGCGCTTCGGTGCCGTGATAGGTCGCTACGCCTTGGATGGTGTAGATATCGTCGTCGGCCATGCCGCCGGCCGTGGGAGTTTTCGCCCATCGGACATCGCCGCTGAGATAGAGGACGTTCTGCCCGTCGCGGTCGTGGTTTCGGCTGTTGCGGCCGATCTGGCTGGCATCGAATTGGCCGGAGTCGAACAGTGGCGAGGCATCGGCCAGGACGGGCACGGCCGAGCGTTCCCGGTCATTGCGTCCGCCGCCCATGCGCAATCCTTCGCCGAGGGAATAGCGATAGGAATAGCCCACCGCCGCATCGAGCGGAAAATCGTCCATCCCTTCGCGGAAGACAAACCCCTTGCCGCCGGCGGCAGGACAGCGAAAAATGTGCGTTCCATCAACATAGCTCTCGGTGAGCAACAGCATCAGCGAGCGGCTGCTGCTGCGGACGGGGTTGCCCGCGCCCCCAAGCCACGCGTCGCCGCGATTGCCCTGGAACGGTAATTTCCCGCCGTGACTGTCGGCATAGAGCAACAGTCCCGCGCCCATGCGGCCGAGCTGACTGGCGCAGGTACTTCGATAGCGTGCACGCCGGCTCCGCTGGCTGGCCGTGATCAATATCCCCGCCGCCAACGCAATCACGAGGACCATGACCGTCCACTCGCGGCGGCCAAAGGTCACACCGCGCGTGAGGGTGGTCTGTTCGTGCTGGCTGGCAAGCAGCGTCTCATCGTGGCGGACTGAGGGCGGGGTGTCCTTGGGAAGCTCCATGGGTCCATGATAACGATTCCCGCGTGGCGATGGGAAGAGAATCCGCGAAAATCTTGCGCAGATCCATTCGCGACCCACAAGAAAGGTTCTACAAAATTTTGGTAAAAGTGTTTCCATTTACCTCGGCAAGTGCATATAATGCCGCGATCTTCGCCGTAAGTGGCCCGTCCGTCACCCGGCCCGACCTCTATCTAAAGGATACTACACATGAGCAAACCCAAAAAGCATTTCTTCACCAGTGAATCGGTCACGATGGGCCACCCCGACAAAGTCGCGGACATGATCTCCGACGGCGTCCTCGACGCCCTCTTGGCCAAGGACCCCAAGGCGCGCGTCGCCTGTGAAACCATGGTCACCACCGGCACGGTCGCCCTCGCTGGCGAAATCACCGTCCACAACGCCAAGGCCGAACACGTCCTGCTGAACATCGAAGACGTCGTCCGCAAAACCGTCCAGCGTATTGGCTATGACCACCCGGAAATCGGGTTCCACTACCGCAACTGCTCGGTCATCAAGCTTCTGCACTCCCAGTCGCCCGACATTTCCCAGGGCGTCACCGAAGGCAAAGGCACCCACAAAGAACAAGGGGCCGGCGACCAAGGCATCATGTTTGGCTTCGCCTGTGACGAAACCAAAGCCCTCATGCCCCTGCCGATCTACCTCTCCCACCGCATGACCGAACAGCTCACCAAGGTGCGCCAAGACGGTACGCTGCCGTGGGTCCTGCCCGACGGCAAAACCCAGGTCACCGTCGAATACCACGACGAAGTGCCCGCGCGCATCGACACCATCGTTGTCTCGACGCAGCACACCGAAGACGTCGTCGGCAAAGATGGCAACATGACCCAAAAAGCCCGCAAGCAAATCATCGACCACGTCATCAAGCCCGTGATCGAAGCCGAATGCCCCAAAATGTGGAACACCCGAGTCAAGTTCCACATCAACCCCACCGGCCGATTCATCGTCGGCGGCCCCCACGGTGACGCAGGCCTCACCGGTCGCAAAATCATCGTCGATACCTACGGCGGCCGCGGCAGCCACGGTGGTGGCGCGTTCAGCGGCAAAGACCCCTCCAAGGTCGACCGCTCCGCGAGCTACATGGCCCGCTACATCGCCAAGAACATCGTCGCGGCCAAGCTCGCCAAGGCCTGCGAAGTCCAACTCGCCTACGCCATCGGCGTCGCCGAACCCGTTAGCGTCCTGGTCGATTGCGAAGGCACCGAAGTCATCGCCGAAGACAAAATCGCCAAGGCCGTCCGCAAACTCTTCCCGCTGACGCCCAAGGGCATCATCAAGCACCTCGACCTGCTCAAGCCTAAATATCAGGAAACTGCCCACGACGGGCACTTTGGCCGCAAGGGTCGTAGCTTCACCTGGGAAAAAACTGACCTCGCCAAGCCCCTCCGCAAAGAGCTCGGCCTGACGAAGTAATCCAAGTCGAATAAAGAACTTAAGCGGATCGATGAGCCTCGGGCTTTTCGATCCGCTTTTCTTTTGGGCCCGGATCCATCGCCCGAGCGCAAAATCGGCCCTACAATGAGGTAGCCGAAGTTTTCATTCGGAAAGATTCACGCTTGACAAGCATATGCCCCATGCCTATACTTTCTCAACTTGTTCTGGGGCTTGCCGCCCCACTGACCCTACATCTCTGAATACAGGGGAACGCCGTGGCGAAAAAACCCTCAAAAAAATCTGTGAAAAAAGCGACTCCCAAAAAGAGCGCCAAAAAGGCTGTGAAGAAGACCGTCAAGAAAGCTGCGAAGAAATCCGCCGCGAAGAAGACCGTCAAGAAAGCTGCGAAGAAATCCGCCGCGAAGAAGACCGTCAAG
>JABGPZ010000052.1:0-17335 GCA_018644725.1 Phycisphaerales bacterium | reverse complement strand
CGAAGAAATCCGCCGCGAAGAAGACTGTCAAGAAAGCTGCGAAGAAATCCGCCGCGAAGAAGACTGTCAAGAAAGCTGCGAAGAAATCCGCCGCAAAGAAGGCTGTGAAGAAAGCTGTCGTGAAGAAGATCGTCAAGAAGGCCGCTCCCAAAAAGAAGGCCAAAAAGATCAAGACCCCCCTGACGGCCAAGCAACTTCGCGGTTACCTGAACATCCTCCTCGAAAAGCGCCGCAGCATCATTGGCGACATCGCGGGGATGGAGGCCTCCACGGGCCTGAACCAGCAGGATTCCAGCGGCGACCTTTCGACGCTTCCGACCCACCAGGCCGACATTGCTTCGGATCAGTTCGAACACGAATTCACCCTCGGCTTGCTCGAGAGCGAACGCGAAATGATCCACGAAATCGATGCCGCCATCGCACGCACCCAGAATAAGACCTACGGCATCTGCCTCGGCACGACGTTGCCGATCAAGATCGCGCGCCTCAAGGCCCGCCCGTGGTGCAAGTATGGCATCGAATACAAGAAGCTCATCGAAGCCAACAAGGCGATCCCCGGCGAAGACGATCTCCTGGATGAAACCGGAGAGCTCATTTGACGACGGCCAACGCCAATCCAACATCTTCCATCACCGCCACGCAGGGTACACCCATCCCCGCGTGGCGGTCGGTTTATGCCCTGATGCTCTTTGTGGTGATCACCACCCTTGCAACGGGGAGTGACCTCTGGTCCAAACATGCCGTGTTCGACTCGCTCCTCGCGAAAGACGACCTCGCCGTGCAGACCCAAATCACGCAGGACGTCATCGAAAGCCACCGCAAGAACTATCCTTCCTGGCCCGCCCAGGGAACCGAAGCCCACGCCCGCCAGGTCCTCCAGCAACTCCACCTCTCCGAGCCCTTCGCTTGGCCCGTGGATCTCACGCTGTCGCTGAATCCGGGCGTCGTGTTCGGCTTTAACGAAATCCCCGACATGGTCGTGAACCTCATCACGATGATCATGTGCGGTGTGCTGGTGGTGATGTTCTGCAAGTCGCTCTCGGGCGACTGGTGGATCCACGTCGCGCTGGGGTTCATCCTCGGCGGCGCGATTGGAAATCTCTATGACCGCCTCACCAGCAGCATTGCCCTGCCGGGGCTGGTCCCGATTCGCCACCATGTACGCGACTTTATCGATTGCAGCGACATCGGCTACAAATGGGTATTCAACCTCGCCGACGCGTGGTTGGTCGTGGGTGTGGTCGGCTTGATGATCCACTGGATCGTCCTCCACCGCCGCGACCTGCGCGCCGCCAAAACCGCCAAGGAGAGCAGCAAATGAAGGTTTTTCTTGCGGGGATCATCCAGGGTTCGCTCGCTACGGCCGACATCCACCAGCAAGACTGGCGCGATCCGATCCGCCGCGTAATCGAATCGACCTTCCCCGCGGCAGAGATCTATTGCCACTACTCCCAGCATCCCAATTCGATCACCTATGATCTGCCCGAAATCCGCAAGACCTTCGTCCAAGGCCTCAGCCGCTGCATCGACGCCGATCTGACGATCGCCTATCTCCCCAGCGCGTCGATGGGCACCGCCATCGAAATCTACGAGGCCTATCGCCACGGAAAAATCGTCCTCACCGTCACTCCCATGGACGCCAACTGGGTCGTGCGCCTCTACTCCCACCGCATCTTCCCCACCGTGGACGCACTCGAAGCCTTCCTCGTCACCGACGAGGCCAAAGCCCTGCTTCAACGCTAACCGTCGCACACCGCCAAGGAGCTCCCATGTCCCGCTGCCTGCTCAACCTCACGCCCGACCAACTTCGCGACGCGCTTGTCGCCATGAACGAAAAACCGTTCCGCGCCAAGCAGCTGCTCCAGTGGATCTACCCCAAAGCCGCCAGCGAGTTCGAGGAGATGTCCAATCTCTCCAAGCCCCTGCGCGAAAACCTCGCCAGCGAGTTCACCCTCCGCAGCGCGACAGTCGTCGCCGAGAATGTCTGCGCGGACAACACGTGCAAACTGCTGCTGGAATTCCCCGATGGCGAACGCGTCGAAACCGTCCTCATTCCCGATGGCACGCGCCGGACGGTGTGCGTCTCGACGCAGATCGGCTGTGCGATGGGCTGCGCGTTTTGCGCCTCGGGCCTCGACGGCCTCGCGCGGAACCTCACCGCGGGCGAAATCCTCGAACAAGTCCTGCGCTTCCACAGCCTCGAAACGCCCGTGACCAACGTCGTGTTTATGGGCTCGGGCGAACCGCTGGCCAACTATGACGCGACGATCCAGGCGATCCGCATCCTGATTGACCCGGCCGGGCTGAATCTCTCCGCGCGCAAAATCACCCTCTCGACCGTTGGCCTGGTCAAAGGCATCCGCCGCCTCGCCGAAGAGGACATCCCTCTGACGCTGGCGATTAGCCTCCACGCGCCCAACGACGAACTCCGCCGGGAGCTGCTCCCCACGGCCGCCAACAAGGCCACCATCGAAGAGCTTCTCGATGCCGCGCAGGAATTCTACGACGCGCGTCACCGCGAAATCACCCTCGAATACACACTCCTCGACGGCGTGAACGACTCGAACCTTCACGCGGACCAGCTGGCGAACCTCGCGCACCAAATTCGCTGCAACATCAATCTTCTTTCCTATAATCCCGTGGAAAACCTTGACTTCCAGTGCCCCAACGAGGTACGATTTCAGGCCTTCGCCAACCGCCTCAGCCAGCGCGGTGTGAATGTGAACATTCGCACATCCCGCGGCAGCGACGCCGATGCCGCCTGCGGGCAACTTCGACGCCGTAAGGCCTGAATCCATACCGGGACACCGCGTGAGCCAAGCCCCTCAACATCCTCGCACCAACCCCCACGACGACCCCAACGTCCAGCTGATGTTGCGGATTCGCAATGGGGATGACGAGGCCTTCACCGAGCTTGTCCAGATCAACACCCCCGCCGTTCACGCCATGGTCTATCGCTTCCTGCGCAACTCCCAGCTCGTCGAGGACATCACCCAGGAGGTCTTCCTGCGGATCTATCGCAACGCGAAACGATATGAGCCCAAGGCCAAATTTACGACCTGGCTGTATCGCATCGTCGCGAATCTTTGCTTCAACACCACGCGCAAGAAAAAACTCGCCACCGTCAGCATCGACTCGTTCGGCAAGGGAGAGGATGCGGGAAGCTTTGACCCGGAAATGCCCGCCGACCTGAGCCCCGACAAGGCCCTCAAAACGCGCGAGCTTCAGCAGGACATCGAGACCGCCATCGGCCAACTGCCCAAAAATCAGCAAACCGCCATCCTGCTCAACAAATATGAAAACCTCAGCTACGATCAAATCGGCGACATCCTCGAACTCTCCACGATGGCCGTCAAAAGCCTCCTCAGCCGTGCGCGCAAAAACCTCCGATACTCGTTGCGGAAGCACGCGCCGCACAGGGCAGATTCCAAAAAGGACGGCCCCTCGTAAGATGGACCCGAAACACACGCTGCATAACATGAATGATGGCAAGGAATAAGGATCCATTCAAAAATCCCACAAAAAATAATAGATTATTCGAGACCTCTATCGATAACATGGGTTTGAATTACTGAAATGACTGAGAACGAAACCAACACGACGCCACTGAACGACGAGCAGCTCGACGCGCTTCTCGATACGTGGCACGCTCCGACGATGGACGCCCAGCTCCCCGGCCGCATTGTTGCCGCCGCGCAGCAGGAACGTCGTCGCCAGGCATTCTGGCTGTGGCGGAGTACGGTTGCCGCTGGTGTGGCCGCTGCGATTGTGATCGCGGTTCTGGTTATCCCAGCCGCCACCCCCTCCTCGACGACGCCGGGCACCACGACAACCAACGTCCGCGCCCACGGGCCCAATCCCAATGTCGCTCCCTACGACTCAGCAACCATCAAAGTCGATGGCCTGAGCGAAGCGGATTTCCAGCGCGTCTTTGATGCCTGCACCGACGAGGAACGCAAGGCCCTGGACCAACTCAAGCCGGCCGAACGCCTCAGAGAATTCCAGCGCCGCCTCGACACGCTGAACGAAAAATAACACGCCTCGCAAACAACGTACGCATAAAAAAAAGCCGCCCAATCAGGCGGCCTTTTTTATGGATTGACTAAATGAGCTACTTGAGCAACTCGGCGAGGCGGTCGATGCCTTTGTCGATCTGTTCCATGCTCGTGGCGAAGCTCAGACGCACGCAGGCATCTTCCCCGAAAGCGACGCCCGGAACGAGCGCGACGTTGGCGGCTTCGAGGGCGGCCTTGGCAAAGTCCAGCGAGCCGTTGACGTCCACACCGCCGAGGGTGCGGCCAAAGTTCCCGGAGACGTCCGCGAAGCAGTAGAACGCGCCCTGGGGCTGATAGCACTTCACGCCCGGCAACTTATTGAGGCGTTCGAACATGTGAATGCCGCGCTTCTCGAAGTCCTGACGCATGTTTTCGACGACGCGATCTGAATCGGGGTGCGTATAGGCCGCGAGTGCGCCGGCTTGGGCGAAGCTCACGGGGTTGGTCGTTTCGTGGCTCAAAAGGCGTCCCATCGCGGCGATGACTTCTGTCGGGCCAGCTGCCCAACCGAGTCGCCAGCCGGTCATCGCATAGGTCTTGGAGAGGCCATTGAACGTCACCGTCCGCTCGGGCAGGCGCGGGTCCAGCGCGGCGAAGGAGATAAATTTGTTGTCGCCATAGATGAGCTTTTCGTAGATTTCGTCGCTGAGGACCATCATGTCGGTCTCAAGGACGGCCTCGGCGAGCGCGGCGAGTTCCTCCGGCGAGTACATCTGCCCCGAGGGGTTCGACGGCGAGTTCAGCACGAGAACCTTCGCATCGGGATGTTGACGAATTTGCTCGGGCGTGATCTTGAACTGGGTCTCGTAAGAGGTTTCCAGTGGCACGGCCACACCGCCAGCGAGGGCGATCTGCTCGGGGTAGCTCACCCAATAGGGCGTGGGGAGCAAGACCTTGTCGCCGGGGTTGAGAATGGCCTGGAACGCGGCATAGAGCGCGTGCTTGCCACCCATGGTCACCAGGACGTCGGTGGGTTTGAGGTCAATGCCGTTCTCACGGCCAAGCTTCTCGGCGATGGCAGTTTTGAGCGCCATGGCCTGACGCGGCACATAGCGCGTGTCGCCGGCCTGGAGGGCTTCGATGGCGGCATCTTTGATGAACTGCGGCGTGTCAAAATCGGGCTCACCCGCGCCATAGCTCACGACGTCGATGCCGTCGTTTTGCATTTGCTTGGCTTTGGAGGTGATTGCGATGGTCACCGAGGCGGATACATTTTGAATTCGATTCGACAGAGTCATGGTGTGTCTTCCTGAGGTTAGAGGGCATTCCATAAAACAGGCGGCCTCGCCGTAGCCAAGGTCGCCTGCTGGTTAATTGATGCAGGGATTACTCGGCGGCTTTGTCCGGGACGTAGCCAGTGAGGTCCATAAAGCGATTCTGGTTGAGAATCGGAATCTTCGCGTCGCGGGCCTTTTTCTCGATCGCCGAGAAGGCTTTCCAGTCTGCCAAAGCGATCTGATACGCGCGTTGGGAGGTCTTCGAAGCGCCATCGCCGGGCTCGGTGGGTTTATCCGGCCTCGCGCCCATCACGACATAGTCGGTCTGGAAATCAAACGCGGAGCCGACCTTGCTGCCATAGCGCTTGATCGCGCGGGTGACTTCCTGGCGCCCTGCGTCGGACGGAATGCCCGCGCCGCTGAGGTCGAACTTGCCGACGACGACGAACGTAAAGGCGCGCGTCGCGCTGTAGGCAAAGTTGGCGATCGTGTCTTTTTCGCGGATGGGCTCGTCCTTGCTGATGAGTTCCACAATCCGGCACTCACTGGCGGAGGGGGTGACTTTGATCACGCGGAGCATGCCCTTTTTGTCTTTCTGGGTGCTTCCGCCCTGCCTGTAGACCGTGAAGGTCATTCCGGTCTGCATGCCCTTGTTCGTACCGAGGTTGATATAGCAAATCGCATCATCCTCTTCGACAGCAAAGACCTGGCCATCGGGGGGATTTTTGACTTCCTGCTCGACGGGCTGATTGGCCTTAGCCAGAACGCTGACCTTGTGCTTGAGCGAGTCAACCATTTTCTTTTCGGCCTGGAGCGACACCACGAACGAATTGATCTGCTCGTCGCGCGAGTCGATCTCGCCCTGGAGGCGTTTCTGAGTGCTCCGGAGTCGACCTTCCGCCTGAGCGAGGTCGGCTTCGCGTTGTTTCTGCTGCTTGGCGTTGGTGGCGCGTTCTGCCCGGATCTGCCGGCTTTGATCTTCGATCTTGGCTTCGAGCTCATCAATCCGGGTATCGGCATCACTGGCCTGCGTTTTGCAAAGGGTCTCAGAGCGATTGGCCCTGTTTTTCTCGCTCTTGACGGTGGCCTGTTCGGCAAGTACGTCTTTGTGCATGGCTTCGAGCGCTTCGGCGAGGCCCGGTTCACTCACGTTGCTGACCGTGGCATAGGCCGTCGAGACGCGCACGAGTGCGGCCGTCACCGAATCCGCGGTGCTGCCCGTAATCCCTTTGACCAACTCCGCCTGTTGACCCACAAGCGTTTCGACCTGCTTTTGCAATGTCTTGGCTTTGTTTTGGGCCTTTGCGGTGGTTTGCTTGAGATCGTCCTGTGCCGTGTAGCCCATGACCGCGAAAGTCGCGGCGATGAGGAACAGGAATACAAACGTGATCAGCAAATATGGGATATTCCGTCGTTGATGTACGACTCGTGCCATGTCAAGCTCCTGTAATCGGTTGCAATCGGGTTCGCCTTGGGGGGGATACAACTCCACCCGCGTAGTATTCAATAGGATAGGGTAAAATCACGCCTCAACGCAAGATAATTCCCAAAACAATTTACCCTTGCGGACGCTTTTTCGCGTCACTCTTTGACCACTGCGGCGATGTCGGATGGGCAGGCCTCGATGCACGCGCCACAGCGCACGCATTTCTCGGGGTCGATCTCGTGGACTTCGTGCGGGCGAAACGCGATCGCGCCCGTTGGGCAGACCTGCGCGCACCGGCTACAGCCAATGCAATCATCAGTGATGCGCAGGGTCACCAGATCGGCGCACACCCCCGCTGGGCATCGGCCGTCGAGGTGGGCGAGATAGTCCTCGCGGAAATAGCGCAGCGTCGTCAGAACGGGGTTCGGCGCGGTTTTTCCCAGCCCGCACAGGCTGCCCGCCTTGATGCGGTGGGCGAGGGTTTCGAGCGTGTCGAGGTCCTCTGGGCGGCCTCGGCCTTGGCACAGGCCGTCGAGCAGGTCCAGCATCCGCCGCGTGCCGATCCGGCAGAAGCTGCACTTGCCGCACGATTGGTCCTGGGTGAAGCGCAGGAAATACCGCGCGATGTCGACCATACAGTCGGTGTCGTCGAGGACGACCAGCCCGCCCGAGCCCATCATCGCGCCCTTGTCAATCAGCTGCTCATAGTCGACGGGGACATCGGCCAGCGACGCAGGGATGCACCCGCCGGACGGCCCGCCGATCTGCACGGCCTTGAGGGTCCGACCTTCGCGCACGCCTCCGCCGAGTTTCTCGACGATGTCGCGGATTGTCATCCCCATTTCGACCTCGATCAGGCCGCCATTGTTCACCTTGCCCGCCAACGAAAACACCTTCGACCCGGGCGATTTCTCCGTGCCCATCGCCGCGAAGGCCTCGGGCGAATTGCGCAATATCCAGCTGACGTTCGCCAGCGTTTCCACGTTGTTCACCAGCGTGGGCTTGCCCCACAGGCCGGCCTCGACCGGGAATGGCGGGCGGATGCGCGGCGTGCCGCGGCGGCCTTCAATACTTTCCAGGAGCGCGGTTTCTTCTCCGCAAACAAATGCGCCTGCGCCCTCGATAATCTTCATCGTCAGCGGCCTGTCGCCGAGGCCCAACAGCCCCGCGTCCTCCATCAACGAAATCGCATGGCGAATGCGCTCGAGCGCGAGCGGATATTCGTGACGGATGTACAGCCACGCCTCGTCCGCGCCGATCGCATGGGCCGCGATGGCCAGCCCTTCGAGCACACGCAACGGATAGCTCTCGAGGAGCATGCGGTCCATGAATGCGCCGGGGTCGCCTTCATCGCCATTGAGTACGACGTATTTTTTCTCGCCAGTAGCATCGTGGGCGAGCTGCCACTTGCGCGCCGTGGGGAATCCCCCGCCGCCACGGCCGCGTAGGCCACTGGCCGAAATCGCGTCGATCACGGCCTGTCGGTCCCCCGCCGCAACAATCCGTCGCAACGCGTCAAACCCGCCCGTCGCTTCATAGGCGCCAAGGTCCAGCGGGTCAAGATGGCCGGCGTGCTCGGTGACGACGGTGGCCTGGGGCGAAAGGAAATTCTCGAGCACCGCTTCGCGCACATCGTGGGCGTGGGTGCTATCGGCGTTGATGTCGTCGATGCCGCGGTCGGTCAGCAATTTGTCGAGACAGCGACACGCCGCCGCGCGGGCTTTGCGGAGGATGCCCTTGGGCGGAAAGTGGCGCAGGATCAAGTCTTCGGCATCTTGGGGATCAACGCGAAGATAGGTCGTTGACGTGCCATCGGGTTCGACGATTTCCAGAAGCGGCGTCTGGTCGCAAATCCCCACGCAGCCCACCTCGCGGATCGCCACGGCCCGGCCTGTGCGCTGGAGCGCACGTCGCACGGCGATCTCCACGGCCTCGCAGCCGCGCGCCTTGCAGCACGATCCGGTCCCGAGTCGAATTTCGCCTTCCGTCTCGCCATCGGCCAACGCGGCAAGGCCCTCGTCGCCCGCGTCGCGCCGCTGGCGAAAATCGTTCAGCACCGACCCGGCCGATGCTGTGACCACATGGCCATACACACGCGAGTCGATCTGCACCGCCACCGCGAGCGTACAGCAGCCCAAACACGCCACCTCGGTGACGGTGAATTCGCCGGTGGGGTCGGTGTCGTCGCCGTCGGGGATTTGCAGCACGCGTCGGAATGCGTCGACCACGGCCGGCGCGCCCTTGACGTGACACGCCGTTCCCGTACACACGCCGATGGTGTGGCGGCCCATCGGGCGCAGGCGAAAATGGGAATAGAACGTCGCCACCGACGTAAGCTGTGCGGCGGAAATCCCCGTCCGCTCGGCGAGATACTCCATCGCCTCGACAGGGATATAGCGCAACTCGTCCTGGATCGCCTGGAGCAGAACGACGGGCTGACGCAGAGTCTCGTCAAACGCCTCAAATCGTTCCATCACGGCCTCGATGGCGGCGTGGTCATAGGTGGATGGAGCCTCGGTCATTTCGCACCTTCCTTGCTGGGCGAATCGACCCGCATCATTTTTCGTCGGCCTCGGATGAGCATCGTATCACCCACCACCAACGGCGTGGCGTAGACAGTTTCGCCGAGATTCGCCTCGGCCAATGGCACGAATGTTTCCCCCGGCGCAAAGCTCAGCATTTCGCCGTCGGCCGAGACAATCAGCACGCGCGTCGTTCCGCCCGTAAGCAGCATCGGCGAGGCGTAGCAGCGTTTGGCGAGGGGTTGTTTCCAGAGTTCCTTGCCACTCGCCGCGTCAAAGCAGCGCAGCACCCCGCTCGTGGTCAGCGTCCAGACATACTCCTTCGTCGCCAGCGGCGAAACGATGTCCGGGAAGTCGCCGTCGGTGTGTTCCCAGAGCACTTCGCCCTTGACGGGATCAATCGCGAAGAGTCCCGCGCCTTCCATCGTCACAAACAGCCGCCCCGCGACACACGTCGGCGAGGGCGCGACGTCGCCGGTCATGCATTCGACCCGCCAGGCCTCGTTGCCATCGCGGTCATAGGCGATCACCCAAGGCAGTGCCGACGTCACCAACAGCTCGCGCTCGCCGGCAGAGACCACCAGCGGCGTGGTCCAGCTGTCGGGCACGTCACGCGAAATCACATGGACATTGCCACCGGTTTTCGCATCAAGAATGAACAATTTCGATTGATGTTTTTCGTTGCCCTCGTCGTCTTCGCCGGGGGTCTGGTCGAACTGGACGACCACGCGATCGCCCCAGACAATCGGAGACGTCGCCAGGCCATATTGATTTTTCGGCGTGAGAAGGTGTCGCGACCACAGCACGCGCCCGTCGAAATTCACCGCCGCGAGATCCCCGTTGGCAAAGAGCGCATAGACGCGTTCGCCGTCGGCCGCCATCGATGCGGCGGCATAGCCCGTGCCGGCTTCTTCGCCGTCGTCCTTGAGCACTTCGGGATGCTCGTCGGGCGCTTCGGGCGAGGCGGGAATCGCGATATCCCAATAGATGCGCCCGGTCGAGGCGGCCATGCAAACGATCTTGCGGCTGGATGCGGTCGCGGCCGAGACGAACAGGCGATCTCCCACCGCCACGGCCGAGCCTTTGCCCGGGAGCGGCAGACGCGTGCTCCACGTCGGCGCGAGCTGGCCCGAGTCCGGCAAGGTGAATGTCGCTGCGACATGGCCCGAGCCGTCGTTGCCGCGGAAGCGTTTGGAGTCCAGCGCGAACTTGGGCACTGGCGCGACGAGAGGCTTTTCGGCCGGCATCGCATAATAGCCACCCACCGCCGCACACACCGCCAGCAGCGCGACCATGGCCCCCTGCACGCGGGACTGGCGACGCGAGAACGTTGCGAAATCGCCTTCGCGGACGGGGCGGAAAAACCGCTGGCCTTCCAGCGCCGAAACGCTCAACAGCGAACCGATCAGCACGACTGCGCCGCCCAGGAGCACCCATGTGCCGAGGCGCGAAAGAGCAATGTCGGAAAAATGTTCGCGCATCCGGGCGTGATCTCGCGCGCGCAACTCGCGGCGGAGAACGACGTCGTCGGGGTCTTCGGCGAGTTGCTGGCGCATCGCGGCCAACGGCGCGTCTTCGAGAATGGCGGTCGTTTGTCCGCGCGACACGCGACGGAGCATCACGCCCGCCGTCAGCGCCATTACGATCACCGCCACCGCCGCCGTGGCCATCAAGGCTTTGCACAGTGCGCGATTATTCATGGTCGTCCCCCTTTGGGTCAGGGAGCGGACACGCCGCGAAGCACTGCCCGCACGAGACACACTTCGACGCGACCGGCCGATAGCCATCGCGCCCTCGGCGCAGGCACAGCACGATCCATTTCAGCGCCACCACCAGGCCGACGAAAATCCCCGCGAACAGCATACCGCGCTGGATGGGCTGCTTGGCGGCAGCGAATTTTTCGCGCAGGAGGTCCAGCTCCAGCGCCCCGCCCACGCCCCGATAGGCCTCGGTCTCTTTGGTCATATCTGTAACGTCGATGGTTTCGTCCACCTCGTCAATCAATCGGTCATAGAGCACCACGTCGGGATGATGCCACATCAGCCCCTCGGCCGAAAGTCGTCCCAACCCGCCGCCCGCCGCCAGCAACACCGGGGCAAGCAGAAGCGCCCACGCCAGCCGCGCGCGGCCTTGGCGACGGTCACGCGGTTCGGGGCGCGGACCTTCAATCGCGCCCACCGGGCAACTGCCCTCGCACAGTCGACACGAGACGCACGACCCGTCGGGCGAAATCGTCAAATGACGCGCGCTCAGCCGGCTCGCCAGCCCCAGCAGCACCCCATAGGGACACAGCCATCGGCAATACGGCCGCGCGACAAACACGCTCAATGCGAGCATCGCTGCGGCGAGAATCACCTGGCGCGTCGAACCGCCCAAGCGGAAAATTGTAACAAACGGATCGCGCTGACAGACCACAAATCCCGCGCCAGTGGCCGCAAGCGCCACCGCAATCGCCAGCACCACCCACGGCAAAATTCCCAGCGCCGCGTCGAGCGTTTTGTTCACGCGCGCGGGCCGGACCATGACCAATTCCTGCAGCGCTCCCAGCGGGCACGCCCCGCCGCAGAACACCCGGCCAAAGACCAACGCCACCAACAACGGCAACGCGAAGACCGTCGCAAGAATCCAGCCGATGGAATAGCTGCCCACGCCGTCGGGGCTCGTCAATGTCATGATCGCCGACGGCGACGGATCGCCCAGCGACAGCGCGACGTTTTGCACCGATCCGACCGGGCACACACAGCCATGCCACGCAAAGCCCAACACGACTACGCTCACCAACGACACGAGCCACAGCCCCTTTCGGCTGCGGCGATAGAGTCCGAAGTAGACCGCACCTGCGATCAACACAGCCAGAACGGCGAGCGACAGTTCCATCGCCACCCCGCCCACGTCCGGCTGGGCGGTCGTGGGGATCTGATGGTTCGTCTCGGGGAATTCGGGCGTTTGCACGCGCCGCGCTCCCTCGGCCCCGGCGGCACACAGCAAGAGCAAGAGCGCATAGATCATCCTACGCATGGTCGCCCCCCTTCGCGGCCGGCGCGGTAGGCGGGTTGTCGGGCGCAAATTTCGCGATGTAGGGCGCGGAGACCGGCACGCGGGAAATCGCTCCCGCGGGACAGGCCAGCGCAATCGCACAGTCGTTGCAATTGGTGCAGCGGTCGTGGAGAATTTGAAGATAGAGCGAGCCGTTGGAATAGTCGGTGCAGCCCTGGACGCACTTGGCACATCCCACACAGCGCTCCTCGAGAATCGAATATTCGTAATAGGGATTTTCGACGCGTGTGCGGACAATCGCGCCCGTTGGGCACATTTCATTTTCGGCGGCGGGTTCGTTGTCGACGCGCACCTCCGCGAGATAGCCCGTGCAAATATCGCAATAGCCGCACGCGGCATAGGCGTGGACGCACTTGACGGCCGAGGGCGTCAGGGTGCATTCGGTCGCGCACCGCCCGCAGTGGGTGCATTTGTGGGGGTCGATCTGCCAGACCGTATCGCTGGCATCTCCTTGGGACGCGACGGCCGCTACCGCGACCACGCCCCCTCCGAGCAGGCCTCGCAAAAGCCCGCGGCGAGTCAATCGTTTGGACGTCTCAGCCACGACGGGCCCCCTGCTGCGCGGTGCGCTTGAAGCGATAGCTCTGTGCCGCCGGTCGGATGCACGCGCTGCTCGATGCGCAATAGGCACACAACCCTCCGCCGACGCACGATGCCTTGTGGGCGGGGGTCGCGCCGTGGCCGCGCATGGCGACAGACGTGACGCCCACCAGCGCACCACCGGCGAGAACGCGCGGCAGCCAGCTCAACACACGGCGGCGAGTTGTCGGTGTGGGAGACGGTTTCATTCTGGCGTATCCTCAAAAAACTGAGGCTTGGACGGCGCGGGAGTTCGATCGTCTTTGGGCGGAAGAATCACCTTGGGCAAAGGCCGCGCGGGGTCTTGAGGCTCAAACCGGACTGGCGGCGCATCCTGCCCACCTGTGCCCATGCCGGATTCATTCTCGCCGGTCCCCTCCGAGTTCATCTTGGAGTCTGCGGGATCGAGGACAATAATCTCCAGCGGCTTGTTGACGGGAGTGGCCGACGGCGGTGCCGGCGGCAGTTTGGGAAGCGGTGCATCCAGACCACGAGTGTCCAACCCGGAGCGATTTTTGTCGGGGTCCGTCTCTTCCGGCTTGGGCGCGGGTATGGGTTTGAGTTTGGGTGCGGGCACGGGCTTGGCCGGCATCGGTGTTGGCTTGGCCGGCGGCGCATCCAGACCGCGAGTGTCCAACCCGGAACGATTTTCGTCGGAGTCCGTCACCTCCGGTTTGGGCGCAGGTTTGAATGCGGGTGCGGGCGCGGGTACGGGCGCCGGTTTGGGTATCACTATGGGTTTGGATTTTTCTTGAGAGGCCTCAGCCGGGTCAAAGAAAATCGGATCCGTCAACCTCGCCGGGTCTGGCAGGCGCGTTGGCACCGCCTTGGGCTTGGGTTCGGGTTCAAGGAAGATCGGCGTTTTTGGCGCGGGCTTGGGCTCGGGTTTGAGCGCGGGCTTGGGTTCTTCCTTGGGTTCTGGTTTGGGCTCTATCTTGGGCTCAGGTTTCGATTCGGCCCTGGGGAGCGGCTTGGGCTGAATCACAGGCCGCGATGATGCCGCCGCACCTGCGGGACGTTTCCGAAGAAAGACGCGAATTTTCGACTCATTTTCATCCAGCAGATAGATCGTCCCATCCGCCCCGGCCGCGAGGGCAAGCTCGCTTCGGTCCGTGCCGAGGGTATGGCGATTGGCCAGCACGCGCAGGAACACACCCCCCGGGCTATATTCCTTGAGACGCTGGACGCCTTTCTCGGCCGTCACAAAATTCCCGTCGGGCAACTGGGCGATCCGGACCGGATTGCAACAGCCATAAAAGTCTCGCTCGGACTGTCCGCTACGGCCAAAGCTCATCTCAAAATAGCCGTCATAGGTATAGGTATCGACGCGCAGTTTTCCCGTATTGGTCAAACGCACCAACCCGTCATAGCGCCCGCCGACTTTGCTGAGCACCATGTCAAAATAGGGACTCGGCAAGACAATGCCCGGCACGGTTTTGTAGGTTTCGCCCACAACGCCGATTTTGTTTACCATCATGCCGTCAAGGGTATAGCGATAGACAGCACGCATGCCATAGTCGGCGACAAACACATCGCCCTGATTGTTGACTTCAATGTCCAGCAGTTGCGACTTGGGGTCGACCGCCGGCCAGACGGCCAGGCGTTTGCCCGTCGAATCGTACACGCGAACATGATCCGTCGCCGCGATATAGCAGGTCCCGGTTGCTTCGTCCACGGCGACCGCCATCGGCTCAATGTCCAGATTCAGACTCCACGGTTCGCTTCCGCCCTGGTCGGGGTTCACACGGCAAAGGCGCTTGTCGCCCACCACCCACAGTTTGCCGCGGGCGATACACAGGTTCCGCGGTGTGGTGAGCAATCGCAGCGGGATCGACGGTCGCTCGAGTGCGCCAAGTTCGTCGCGGGCAATGGCCTTGGGTGCCTCCGGCTCGGTTTCAAATCCGCCCTTTTGAGGAGGCAGCAACAGATCCATCAGAACCAGCACGCCCAGGGTCAAAATCATCAACCCCGTAAGCACTTTCCACATCACGCCATCCCGGCGGTGCGCCCGTTCATACTCATCAAAATGGCCGTTGGTGTAGTCGCCAGTTCCCGGTTTTCTATTCCTCGCCATGAGTCTCTCCATTCTTGCGAAGGTCCACACAAATCATCGTCGTCAGGTCTCGCAACACCAGTCGCCCCTCGACCAATGCCAGCGGTGCCCAGGATTCATGCTTCAGGGCCTTCAATTGAACACGCCCGAGCGGCACAAAGCCCTCGGACGAAAGTTTCACCATCGACAGCCGCCCGTCGTCGTCGAGCAGCAGAATTTTTCCGTCGGCCACCATCCACGGCCCCCAGCCGAACGTCCAGTCCGGGCCAGATCGCCAAAGCAGCTCGCCCGAGGTTTCCATGCAGGCAAGCTGGCAGGAAACCATGCCCACCTTGGGCAAGACCGTAAACACGAGGTCCTCGGTCCGTACAGGCGTTTGCTGATAGCAGCCGAATTCTTCGGGCGTGTAGGTTTTGATGCGCTTGACTTCGATGCGGTCATCGCGTTCGATCAGGCGAATGATCTGCCCGCCCGCGCCATAGCCGCCCGTGAGAAGCAACTTGCCGTCGCCGAGTTCGACCGGCGTGGGAATTGCGGCCGTGCGAATCCGCCAGCCGTCATACGAAAATTCGATCTCACCCGTCTCCGCGTTCACACCCACCACACCGCGCGATGCGACATAGACATACAGGCTCTTGCCGGCGAAGCTCATCGGGTAGATCGACGAGTGCGTCATTTTCCAGCCGAGATCGTTCGGCGTCGTCCAGATTTCCTTGCCCGTAAGCGCGTCGAGACACACCATCAGCTTCGTGCCGCCCGGGGCGAGAACCACACGATCCATGTCCAGCAGCGGGCACTGCCCCGCGCACCACTTCGGGACCGTCGTGCCATAGGTCGCCACGAGATCCACGCCCCACAGCCACTTGCCCGTAACCGGGTCACAGGCCATCACCGCGCAATTCGGGGTGATCGCGACGACCACGTCGTCGTTGACCGAGGGGATGGTCCGGCTGTAGCCGTGCGGAGTTTTGATCACGCGCCGGAAGCTACGCTGCCACAGTTCCTTGCCGTCGGCGAAGGAAAAACAACGTAGCAAATTTCGCTTGGTCGCGTTGTCATAGTCAATCACATAGAGGCGCGAATTATAGACCGCCGGACCGGCATAGCCTTGGCCGAGCGGAATGGTCCACACGACGGGCGGCGGGGTGTCGAGGCGGTCGAGCAGCGGGACCCATTCATCGTT
This sequence comes from Phycisphaerales bacterium, assembly GCA_018644725.1. GTDB lineage: Bacteria > Planctomycetota > Phycisphaerae > SM23-33 > SM23-33 > JABGPZ01. The sequence continues at coordinate 1,243 of JABGPZ010000052.1, read as the reverse complement.
GACACCGTCAAAATTGAACCCGCGAAAATTGGGCCACATCCCGTCAAATTCCGGCGCATCTTCGGCCAGTGTGGAAAAAACCTTCAGCTCTCCCTCGGGATCGACCTCCACGACGGGTTCGGGCGGGGCTTTGGAGCGCTCTGCGTCACGAATGGTGACGGGCTGGCCATCGGGCGAATACAGACCCGCGACCCACTGGGGATAGCGCCCGCGAACCTCGGCCGACGCGAGCGGCCAAGCCAGAATCGCCAAGACAAAACCACCCACCAGCACGGCGGAAAGCGGAATCAAACTGTAGCGGAATCCTCTCATAAGCACTGCTAATTATACTGGTTCAGCCAACCTATGTCACCCGGATTCTCACTTGCCGGAAGTAAAGTTTCGCCCTCGTTCACTCCCTGATGACCAGGACATCGTGGGACTAGAGCAACTTCGGGACAGGCCAGGACCGAATTCCATCCCGCCAGACCTGCATCGAGTAGGCGATGAAGATCGACCCGACCATTTCCAATGTCTCTTCGAGGACGATCTCGACATCCCAAAGCCACTGAAGAGTCTCGTGATTGAGGAAATTGATTGTCGCCTCAAGAACGATTCCGCCCACGACAATCATCCCCAGGCCGATGAGCAATAACTTCAAGCTGCCTGGCACCATCGCCAGCTCCCGCTTGAGAAGAATGGCCACCGCAACAAAAAGCGCAATGATCACGGGCCCGCCAATCCAGACCCACGCGCTATGCTGGGCAAATTCCATCGTACTCAGGCCCGTAAACTTGGCCAGATAGCTCCCGACGATCTCGTGGATTTGTGCGACCTCGTCGGCCGACATGAAAATCAGGAGCATCGCGAACAGGAGAAATCCCTCCCCGCGAACGTTGTTCCGACGTGCGAGGACCGAACATTCATGCGCCAAAAACGCCCCTGCCACAAACAACATCGACGAATACCACGCCGAAAGATTGTTGTCGTAGCCGAGGTAGATGAATCGCGTAATGCCCCAATAGGGCTTGCCGACGATCTGATTGACAACATTCGCAAGCGCCAGAAACAACACGCCCACCAGTAGCCAATGCAACTTATGTTTGTTAATGAATAGATCCGATTTCATCCGTATCTTCCGTCTCTGGGTTGAACATCGATGTATGCCACTCTGTTCTTATCCGCCATTCACCGTGGGCAACTTCAATAAAAGGGCATCTTGAAAAATACCGTTTTTCGGGGTGAGGGATGTGATTGGACGGCG
>JABGPZ010000073.1 GCA_018644725.1 Phycisphaerales bacterium | reverse complement strand
AAAATCGGTCACAGTGAAGACCCTTTCAATGTCTACAAAAAAAAGCTTATTCATAAATGGAAAATTGAACAATTTTTTCCAATATCAGATGATCGCGGTGGGTTTGCATCTGAGGACATTGAATATCAAAAAGATGGGAAATGGATCCTCTGTGAGTCGAATGTTGTAATAGATAGTTTAGACAAACTTCCATGCCGTCTACGACAAGATTACCCGGAATAATCTTCGATTTTTGCAGGAATGTTTCCTGACTATTCATCGTGCTCCACGACTTGGCAAAGGGTTGCGAGGTTTGGTGGGAGGTTGGTGAGGATAGCCTCGGCGGCGGTTTGGGACGAGGTGAGGATGAACATGCCCGAGCCCGAGCCGGTGATCTGGACAGGCAGGCCGGTGGCGGCTTCGAATTCGGCCTTGATCGTGCGAAGCTCCGGCGCGACGATCATCGCGGGCTCGGCGAGAGAATTGTGCAGATGCGCGGGCCAGTCTTCCACGGGTGTAGTGGCGAAAAAGTCGGCCGAAAGTTGCGGCGCGAGCTCTTCCGGCGCGTCGTCAAACGCGCGATAGACCGCCGGCGTGGAGCTGTGGATGTCCGGCAGGATCAAGACGGCCGCGAAATCCGAAACGGTGATCGGCGAGAGGACTCCCCCCCTGCACTCCATCCGCGCCGCGCCGCCCATCAAAAATACCGGCACGTCGCTGCCCAATTCCACACCCAGCGCAGACAATTCGTCAAAGGAGAATTCCGCACCCCACACTTGAGCGCAGCCGCGCAACACGGTGGCCGCATCGGACGATCCGCCGCCAAGGCCGCCGCCGGCGGGAATGTGCTTTTCGAGGGTGATATCCACGCCCGGCACGGTCCAGCCGCGCTTGGCCATCGCGCCAGCGAGCAATGTCGCGGCACGGACGGCAAGATTGTCCTCATCCGGGCCAGCGTCGAAGCCGTCACAGCGGAAGGTGATCTCGCCGTCGGTGCGCGGCGTGAGTGTGATGTGGTCGGCGAGTGAAATTTTCGCAACGATGGAATCGAGCGGGTGAAATCCGTCCGGCCGGAGCGGCCCGACGTGCAGATTGAGGTTAATCTTCGCGGGCGCAAGCAATTCCAGCGGCGTGTCTTGTAGCGTGGTAGTGGTCATGAAACTACTATACTCCAAAGCGGTCAGGTGATCCAACCGAATTTCAATTGTGGGGCGGGCGTGGGCTATAGAGCGAGGCAGCCACGAGGATTGAATCGAAGGAAAAATAGAACGTATAAGGTGCCCGCCTTCGGCGGCCCTGCATCGCTTCGCGCTGCAACGTGGAATTCTCTTTGGCACAGATCGACAGACCGTAATCCAGACAAACAGAAGAAATAAAATAGGGACAGTTCCCTATTTTCTATATGGACTATTAAAACTGTATCCAATGTGAAGCAAGGGTATTATGAAAATGCTTGTCAATAATTCAGTTGAAAATAGGGAACTGTCCCTATTTTTTTGATCCCCCTCCTTCCTCCTCTCACGATCCCACCGGGCGGGTTCGTCTTGACCCTGAGGGGCAAACACGGTATGATCTCTCGGCCTGAGTGCGGACTGGTCGAATGGGCCGGGGCACGCAGGCATCACCCTCACAAGGATACCACATGAACTCGAACAACGTAACGGTCGTCGGCCTGCAATGGGGCGACGAAGGCAAAGGTAAAATCGTCGACGCGCTCGCCGCAAACTCGGACATGGTCAGCCGCTATTGCGGCGGTGCCAACGCGGGTCACACCGTCAAGGTCGGCGACGAAAAATACGCCGTCCACCTCGTGCCCTGCGGGATTTTGCATGAAGGCGTGATGAACTGCGTCGGCAACGGCATGGCCTTTGACCCCGTCACCGCCCTCGGCGAAGTCGAACACCTCCAAGGCCGCGGCGTCCACGTCGGGCCGGACAACTTTTCCATCTCCGAAGCCGCCCAGGTCGTCATGCCCTGGCACAAGCTCCAGGACACGCTGAACGAAGAATCGCTCGGCAAGGCCAAGATCGGCACGACCGCGCGCGGCATTGGCCCGTGCTACTGCGACAAGGCCAACCGCTCGACAGCGATCCGCGTGGCAGACCTGCTCGACGCCGACGGCCTGACCGAAAAAATCGCGCGCGTCGCCGGGATCAAACAGGTCACGTTCGAAGCACTCTACAACTACAAAGGCGAAATCGACGTCGAAGGCATTACCGCCGAATTCATCGAGATCGGCAAAAAGCTCGCGCCGCACATCCGCAACACGGGCGCACTGCTTCGCCGGGCAACCGCCGAAGGCAAACGCGTTCTCTTCGAAGGCGGCCAAGGCACGATGCTCGACATCGACCACGGCACCTATCCCTTCGTAACCAGCTCGTCAGTCTCGGCTTGCGGCGTGCCCGCAGGCGCAGGCGTCGCGCCGAAATCCATCGGCACGGTCGTCGGCATCATGAAGGCCTATACCACGCGCGTTGGCGCGGGCCCCTTCCCGACCGAGCTCGACAACGAAATCGGCGACGCGATCCGCAAAGCCGGCAACGAATTTGGCACGACCACCGGCCGGCCTCGCCGCTGTGGCTGGTTCGACGCGATGGTCGTGAAGTACACCGCCGACCTCTCGGGCGTCGACGAGCTGGCAGTGATGCTGCTGGACGTGCTCTCGGGCCTCGACGAACTGAAGATCTGCGTCGGCTACAAGGTTGACGGCGTTCTCCAAGAAGACTTCGACCCCGCGAACCTCGCCGACGTCGAATGCGTCTACGAGACTCTCCCCGGCTGGAGCGAAGACATCACCGGCGTGACGAGCTATGACGACCTGCCCGCAAACGCCAAGGCCTATGTCACGCGCGTGAGCGAAGTCGTCGGCCGCAAGGTCGGCATCGTCTCCATCGGCCCCGACCGCAAGCAGACCCTCGTATACAACACCGGCATCGAAGGCATTTTCGGATAACACCGTAAATCCCCTGCTAAGGAACCCCAGATGATTGTCACCCCCGAATCCATTCAAGCGATGCGCGAAGAACACGACCTAGCCGACAGGGTCTTGCCGAAGTCGGTCGCTGTGATCATGGACGGCAACGGCCGCTGGGCCCAACAACGCGGCATGCCGCGGATCCTGGGCCATCGCGAAGGCGCCAAGGCCGTACGAACCATCATCGGTGGCGCGGCACGGCTGGGCCTGGAAGCACTGGCGCTCTACAGCTTCAGCCAGCAGAACTGGTCACGGCCCGAAGAGGAAATCAACGCGTTGATGCACCTCTACACGCAATACCTCATCGAGGAACGCAAGACGATCATGGACCACAACGTCCGCCTGCGCCACATCGGCAGCCGCGACGGCCTGCCGGAGATGGTCCTCGATGCGCTCGACGAAACCACCCGCATCTCCGCTGGCAACACGGGCATGGACCTGTGCCTGGCGCTGAACTATGGCGGGCGGGAAGAAATCGTCTCCGCCGCCCAACGCGTCGCCAAGCGCGTCCAGGAGGGCTGCATGAAGCCCGAGGATATTACCGAATCGGTCTTCGCCGCGGCGCTGGACACCGGCGGAATCCTCGACCCGGACCTGCTGATCCGCACCTCCGGCGAAATGCGCCTGAGCAACTTCATGCTCTGGCAAATCTCCTACTCCGAGTTCTACGTCACCGACGTACACTGGCCGGATTTCGGCGTCGAAGAATTCAAAACGGCCCTGCGGAGCTACGGCGGACGAAAACGTCGATACGGCGGACTCAACGACTCTGATTCCTAACCTCCTCCCGCCCCACACACACTCAACGCCCTTCGGGGCGTTTTTTTATACCGCTCGCGCGAAAAAAACCTTCACTTCCGCATGAATCGAAAGCGAATCTTGGTATACTGGAGAGATGAAGCGAAATCGAATTCCATTCTTCGTGCTGCTCGTCTTGCTCAGCACACAATGCCTCTGGGCGCAAGACGCCCCGGCACCCGCCCAGGCCGCCGAGACTCCCCGCCTGGAAAAAGAGGCCCTTCCCGCCGTCGCGGCCAAGCCGGCCACGCCTCCGACGACCCTGCCCAAAAAGGAAAGCACCGCCGACTCGATCCCCCTGACCTATGTGATTGGTTTTGTCATGTTGGTCTGGCTCGGGTTTATAATCTATCGCCTCAAGCTGGAATATGACTGCCAAAAACGCGCAAAAGACGAGGAGCAATGATCCGCAAAAGGAACATTGAAACTCCCGCCTGATTTGACAAGAATCCACCCATGAATACCAAACACCTCAAAATTGATCCTGATGCTCCGTGCGAAAAAGTCCTCGCCCAAGCGGCCGAGGCTCTGCGCGCGGGACAGCTCGTGGCCTTCGCGACCGAAACCGTCTACGGCGTGGGGGTCGATGCAACCAACGCCGACGCCGTCGCGCGCCTCGACGCGCTCAAGGAACGCCCCGGCGGGCCCTACAGCATTCACACGGGCAATCCCCACGCGCTGGAACGCTATTTCAACGAACTCACCGAAGAGGCCTGCCGCCTGATCCGCCGCACCTGGCCCGGGCCGGTGACGGTCCTGCTCGACGCGCCGGACGTATTCCCGGACGAGACCATCGCAGACGACCGCGCACTCTATGACCGTCTTGTGACCAACGGGGTTCTCGGCCTGCGTTGCGTGGCCGAACCCGCCAGCGCAGACATCCTCGAACAGGCCGGCGTGCCGATCATCGCCACCAGCGCCAACTTCCGCGGCGACACTTCCCCGACCTGCGCCGAAGAGGTTCTCGCGAGCCTCGACGGAAAAATTGACCTTCTGATCGACTCGGGTCCAACACGCTATCGCGGCGATTCAACCATCGTACAATTCACCGACGAAGGCTACACTCTCGTGCGTGAAGGCATCGTGGACGCCAGGCTGATTCAAGAGCTTCTCGCCAGGACGGTGGCCTTTGTCTGCACCGGAAACAGCTGTCGAAGCCCAATGGCGGAGGGGTTTGCAAAAAAAATTCTGAGCGAGCATTTCGACTGTTCGGAAGAGCAATTGGCCGAAAATGGGTATAAAATCGTGTCTTACGGCACCTCGGCCTTTGATGGATCGCCCGCAAGCGACAATGCCATCGCCGCCGCCAAAGAATTTGGGGTTGACATTCAGGCCCATCGTAGCCAAAATGCGGCCCCTGAATTGATCCTCGACTCGGATCAGATCTACTGCCTCGCGACACGACACCTCGAAACCGTCGAACCCATCGCCGCTTTGGGGGGTGTGGAATGCGCCCTTTTGGGCGAGCAAGACATCTCCGATCCCTACGGCGGTGACCTCGATCTCTATCGGGCCATCGCACAAGAAATCCACAGCACCATCGCCGCTCGGATCACCGACGGCAACCTTTAAACAAACACGTCATCACCAACGGACACTCCCCACGGGAGTGCCAACCCCACAAGGCCAACTATGAAAATCGCAATCGCATCCGACCACCGTGGTTTCGCCGCCAAAGAACGCATCCTTGAATTGGTGCAGGAACTCGGCCACGAAGCCGTGGACATGGGCACTAAGTCGTCCAAGAGTTGTGACTATCCCGACACGGCGCTGCCCGCCGCCATGGCCGTCTCCACCGGAGACGCCGAGCGCGCTATTCTGATCTGTGGCAGCGGCATTGGTATGTGCATCGTCTCCAACAAGGTGTGCGGTGTGCGCGGCGCGTTGTGCCATGATGAACTGACCGCGAAAATGTCCCGCAAGCACAACAACGCCAACGCGCTGTGCCTCGCGAGCGACGCCGTGGGCGAAGACCTGATCCGTCGGATCATTACGAGCTGGCTGAATACGAAATTTGACGGCGGCGCACGACACAGCCGCCGGATCGATAAAATCGCGAAAATCGAGGCATCCTGCCCCGAGAACTAATCGCGACCTTTCAAGTACACCCTACGGTGGCATCATTTGATGCTGCCGTTTTTTATTGGTCGGTGTCGATCAGATTCGCAACGAGATCGGCGATGTTGTCCGACGCTTTGCGCGGCGGCTCGACGGCGAGGGGCTTGGTGATGTTCAAGAGCGTTTTGCGGGTGTGGCTGAGTGTGCCATAGTCTTCGAGTTCACGAAGCACTGTCTCATCGAGGACCTCCTGCGACGGGATCCACGGCATCAGCTCGGGCACGACGCCTCGGCCGGCGACGATGTTCACCAACGTCAAGAGCTTGATGCGGAACAGGTGACGGACGATCAGGCGGTAGAGAAATTTTTGGATCGCACCCACGTTATAGGCAATGACCATCGGCACGCCAAAATGGGCCACTTCCAGCGTGACCGTCCCGCTCGCGGCGAGGGCAAAGTGCGCGTTTGCCAGTGTTTCCGGCGTTTGGGCAACCACGATAGTAAGTTCCCCCGCGGCCTCTCCGGCGGCGGCAAGAATGCGCTCTTTTGCAGTTTCGTCGACGGCGGTGAAGGTAATCTTTGCCTTGGGCCAGCGGCCTCGGATAGCGCGTGCGGTCTGGACGAACGGGCCGGTGAGTTTTCCGATTTCGCCGGCGCGGCTGCCGGGGAGCATCGCAATGTTCCACTCGCCGCTCATCCACGCCTCGGGAAGGCTTGGACATTCCGATTCGTCGCGCTGGGGCGGAAGCTGGTCGAACAGCGGATGGCCGACGTACGTCGCATTCACGCCGCGGCTGCGGAAATACTCTTCCTCGAAGGGCAACAGGCACGCGATGTGATCGGTGAATTTTCGGACCTTTTTGATCCGCCACGGAGCCCACGCCCACACTTGCGGCGCGACATAATACATCACCGGCACGTTGACCTTTTTCGCCACGCGGCACAGGTGCCAGTTCAGCGCGGGCGAATCGACGGGGACAAGCACGTCAGGCTGGATCTCGCGGATCGCGGCCTGGAGTTTTTTGACCTGGCGGCGGAAGTAGAAAATCTTGGTAAAGATGCTGCCGAGCATCGCGGCCTGCTGGGTGAGATCGACGATGCACTCACACCCTTCGGCCTGCATTTTCGGACCGGCTGCACCAACAAAACGCGCATCGGGATACCGTTTCCGCAGCGAACGTATCAGCTCCGAGGCATGGTGGTCGCCCGAGGCCTCGGCGCAGGACATGAAAATCGTCGGGCCGCTCATGCGCGGTCTCCGACGGCAATCGCCGAACCGATGGCGTGGGTCTCGATGTGGCTGATGGAGATCATGATGTCCGTGATGCCCTGTTCGTCGGCAATCTCTTTACAGCGGCCGTGGAGTAGCAGGCGCGGCTGGCCGGATTCTTCGTTGACGACTTCAATGTCGGTCCACGCGATGCCTTTGGCCCAGCCCGTGCCGAGGACCTTCATCACGGCCTCTTTGATCGCAAAGCGACCCGCGTAGGATTGGAGTTTCGACTTGCGCTTGAATTCGCAATAGCGCTGCTCGCCGGCAGTAAATACGCGGTCGAGAAATGGCTGGCCGGTCCGCTCGATGCTCTTTTCCAGCCGGGCCGAATCGACGAGATCAATGCCGTGTGCAAGAATTGACATCTATGCCTCCTCGCTCGCGTCGAGCAGTGCGCGGAGCTGCGGCGGCAAAAATCGATCGGTCATCTCGGGATGGTGCTGCAGGGCTTCGATGGCGATGGTGAGTTGGTCGCTCACGGGCGCGGCCGGGTCGAGAAACAGCATCTCGCGCTTGCCCACACGCACATACCCGCCTCCGCGCGACGAAAGGTCGCCCATCGCGGGTGCGCGGCGCACCGAAATGCCGATTTCCTCGGCGAGATCGATCAATTTGGAAAGTGTAATCAGATCATCCATGGACACAGCCTAGCCCAACGGGACAAAAAATGCAATCCCGGAAATACTCTTTCCCCTTTCTACTTGCCTACGCTGCGGATTACGAATAAAATACAGAACTTCACACGACAACTCTGGTTTACTTTCACAGGACCCCATATGCCACTGAAACTCTACAACACGATGACCCGCAGCGTTGACGAATTTACCCCTCGTGACTCCAAGACCGTCACGATGTATACCTGCGGCCCGACGGTCTACAACTTTGCCCACATCGGCAACCTTCGCACCTATGTCTTCGAAGACGTGCTGGTCCGCGCGTTGGCGATGGCGGGCTTCGATGTCAATCGCGTGATGAACGTCACCGATGTTGGCCACCTTACCGACGACGCCGACTCCGGCGAAGACAAAATGGAAAAAGGCGCCGCCCGCGAAGGCAAAACCGTCTGGGAAATCGCGCAGTACTACCTCGACGCCTTCGAGGCCGACATGGAGCATCTTCACATTCTGCCGCCGACGGTCTGGTGCAAGGCCACCGACGAAATCGATACGCAAATCGATCAGGTGAAAATTCTCGAGGACAAAGGCTTCACCTACACGACCTCCGACGCGGTCTATTTTGACACGTCCAAGTTGCCCGACTATGGCAAACTTTCGCGCCAGAACCTCGACGAGCTCGAAGCGGGAAAACGCGTGGAGATGGGCGAGAAGAAAAACCCCACCGACTTCGCGCTGTGGAAATGCAGCCCCGAAGGCACGCAGCGGCTGATGGAATGGCCGAGCCCGTGGGGCGTGGGCTTTCCCGGCTGGCACATCGAATGCTCGTCAATGGCGATCAAATATCTCGGGGAACACCTCGACATCCACTGCGGCGGGATCGACCACATTCAGGTCCACCACTCCAACGAAATCGCCCAAGCCGAAGCCGCCCTTGGCCACGAGTGGTGCAACTGGTGGATGCACGGCGAATTCCTCCTCGCGGGCGGAAAAATGTCGAAATCCTCCGGCGAATTCCTCACCCTCGCGCTGCTGATCGAAAAAGGCTACGACCCAATTGCATATCGCTATTTCCTGCTCGGCGCGCACTATCGCCAGCAGCTGCAATTCAGCTTCGAAGGCCTCGACGCAGCCGCCAGCGCAATCAAAAACCTCACCCGCATCGTCGAACCGCTCCGCGCCAAAGCGACTGGTGCCGAACAACCGATCCAAGCGGCGATGGCCTCCTACATCGAAGCCGTCAACGACGATCTGAACATGCCCCGCGCCCTGGCGGCGATGTGGAACGCGACGAAACTCGACGCGCCCGCTGGCGAAATTTATGCGACGCTGCTGGAAATGGACAAGGTCCTCGCTCTGGGCATCGCGACGATGGCCGAAGACACGTCCGACCTCGACCCGGCCGCCATTGACGCGTTGATTGTCGATCGCACCACCGCCAAAGCCGAGAAAAACTGGGGCCGCGCCGACGAAATCCGCGACGAACTGATGGCCATGGGCATCGAAATCATGGACAGTGCCGAGGGCACCACCTGGCGGAAGGCATAGCATGACCCGCCCCGACCCAAGCCGCATCCTCGACCTCGCCAGCGCGTTCTATGACTCGTGCGTGCTGTTCACCGCATCGGACCTCGATATCTTCCGCGCACTGAGCGAACTCGAGAGCGCCGACGCCGAGCGCCTTGCGTTCGACCTCGATTGCAACCCGCGCGCCATGCGACTCCTGCTCGACGGATGCGTGGCCATCGGCCTGCTGGACAAACACGGCGAAACCTATTCCAACACGCCCGAATCCGAAGCCTTCCTGGTCAGCGGGAACCCGGGAGACCTCTCCCGCGCGATCCGCTACAACCGCGATGTCTACGATGCCTGGGGCAAATTGCCGCAACTCGTCCGCACGGGCGAACCCGTCGAAGCGCCGAGCATCCATCTCGGTGACGACAAGGACCGAACCCGCACGTTTGTGCATTCGATGCACGCGCGCTGTCTGGCGATTGGCCGGGCGGTGATGCCCGCGATCGACCTGAGTGACCGCACGCGCCTGCTGGACATCGGCGGCGGCCCGGGGACCTACAGCGTCCTCGCCGCGCAAGCCAACCCCCAGCTGCGGTGTACGGTGCTGGACCTGCCCGCCGTCGCAGCCATCGCGGCCGAACTGATCGCCGAGACCGATGTTGCCGACCGCGTCGAGACCCTGCCGGGCAGCTATCACGACACACCGTTCCCGTCCTGCGACGTGGCACACTTTTTTGGCGTCCTCCATCAGGAATCGCCCGAATCGATCTGCGCACTCTTCCGCCGCGCATTCGACGCGCTTGAACCCGGCGGGACAATCCACGTCATGGACATGATGACCGATGAATCGCGCACCGCGCCAAAATTCTCCGCACTCTTTGCGGTGAACATGGCGCTGACGACGCATAACGGATGGGTATTCTCCGATCACGACGCAGAGGCTTGGCTGGCAGAGGCCGGCTTCGAAGAGATCGAAACCACCCCTCTGCCCGCGCCGATGCCCCACTGGCTGACCACTGCGAAAAAACCTCTCTAGGAAGATTCAATGCAACTGATCGAACCGCACATCCACATGTACTCGCGCACGACCGACGACTATCAGGCGATGTACGACACGGGCATTCGCGCCATCGTCGAGCCGAGCTTCTGGCTGGGCAGTCATCGCCGATACGCCGGCACGTTTTTCGACTATTTTCAGCTGATCTGCGAGTTCGAAGCCTCCCGCTCCGAGCGCTTTGGCATCGACCACTACGCCGCCGTCGCCTACAACCCCAAAGAAGCGTCCAACACGAAATTGGTCGACGAAGTCCTCGCGGGCATCGACGAATATCTAGCCCATCCACGCTGTGTGGCGCTGGGGGAAATCGGATTCGACCAACTCAACGACGCCGAAGAAGCCGCCTTCCGCGCACAGTTGGAAATCGCCCGCGACCACGACATGCCGGTGATCATCCACATCTCCCACACCGACAAACTCGAGTGCATCCGCCGCATGATTCCGATCATCCGCAGCGTCGGCCACGATGAGAAAAAAATCTATCTCGACCATAATACCGAAGAAACCATCGACATCGCGCTCAGTGAAACGGGCTGTTTGTGCGGCCTGACGGTCTATCCGATTTCCAAGCTCGAACCCGAGCAGGCCTCAGCGATTATCGACCGTGTCGGGCCAGACCGCATCCTCGTCTCGGGCTCTGCCGACTGGGGCATTTCCGACCCGGTCAGCCTCCCGAAGGTCCTCGCGCGCATGAAGGCCGACGGCCACAGCGACGAGACGCTCGCCAAGATCGGCTTCGAGAACGCCAACGCGTTCTATTCCCAATCGCCCAAATGGAACCCTCGCCTGGACCTCAGCCCGTGGCCCATCGAAAAGCGCCAACCATGACCGATCTTCCTCGACACAACGCGACCTCGGCCATGGCCCCGCCGCCCGAGGAACCCGCGCGCGACACTCCGCCGCCCACCCGCCGCGAACAGGCCAAAGGCTGGATGCAACTCGTGCGCCTACCGATGCTTCTGACCGCCCCGGGCGACTCTCTCGCTGGCGCGGCCTTGGCGTGTTTGACCTTTCAACTCGTTCACACATGCGGCGGTGTCGGCCTGAGTCTGCTTTGGCCACTGGCAACGATTTCCGTGCTGTTTTACGCGGGTGGACTGATTCACAACGACGTCGTAGACGTTAAGCGCGACGCGGCCGAGCGCTCCGACCGCCCGATTCCCTCCGGGCGCGTCAAAAAAGACCACGCCGTCATCGCCATGTTCATCTGCATGGCCGGTGCAATGTTTCTCGCGTGGCACCTTCTGCCATTCCTGGCCTTTCGCGTCGCGGGCGGGTTGCTGCTGTGCATCATTCTCTACAACGCGCTCAAAGAACGATCCGCCCTTCTCGGCGCGACCTTGATGGGCCTGTGCCGCGCGGGAAATCTCATTCTCGGCATCGTCGCCCTCAGCGCCCAGCATGACGAACTCAAAGCCTGCATTCTCCTCGACCCCACCGATGCCGCCGCGCAGGTCTCTCCCATCATGCCCTTCCAGATTCCGCTGGTTCAGGGGATTGTCCTGTTCTATTTCCTGTACGTCGCCGCAGTGAGCCTCGTAGCGCGCCACGAAACCTCCGAAGCTTTCACCGCCAACAAAACCCTTTCCCAGCGGTTGTTTTGCCTGCTGCCGCTTGGTCCGGTTCTCGGCCTGACTGCACTCTTCGCCATTCCGCTTTGCGACGGGGGCGACACCATCGTCAGCGAAGGGGTTCCGCAATTTGCCTGGATCCCGCTGGGCCTGCTCGTCGCGGCTACACTCTGGGCGACGATTTTGTTCCTACGGGCAAAATCGCCCAAACAATTGATCCCGGGCGTCACGCTTCTTCTTCGAAATTTACTCCTGATCCAGACCAGCATCATCTTCCTTGGCGGGTTCGGAGATGCGTTTCTCTACTGCTTCGCTGGCGCGTATGTCCTGCACTGGATACTCTGCCGCAAGTTTTACGCGTCCTGAGGCCGTTCTTCCTTCATTTTCGATCGCGAATGAGCTATGATGTCTGCTATGAAACAAGGGAATAAATTACTGGTCATCTCCGTCGCGGCCATGGGCTATGAGCTGCTTACCAAAAACAACATGCTCCAATGCGGCGAGGTGAATTTTCTGCCGGCGGCCGCTCCGTTCCCGTCGCTGACGTGCTGCTCCCAGGCGACATTTCGCACGGCCACCCCGCCTGCGAAACACGGGATCATCGCCAACGGTATTTTTCGCCGCGATCTGCGCAAAGCGCTGTTCTGGGAACAGTCAGCCAACCTCGTGCGCGGCGGTCGCATCTGGGACGACTTCAGCCGCAAAGGCAGCCGCGTGGGGATGATCTGCTGGCAGCAGTCCCTCGGCGAACACCTCGATATGGTCCTCTCGCCCGCACCAATCCACAAACACATCGGCGGCATGATTTCCGACTGCCTCACGCGCCCTGCCGATCTCAATGAAACCATCCGCCAAACCCTCGGGAAATTTCCGCTCAAGCATTACTGGGGGCCGCTCGCGAGCGAAAAATCCGGGCAATGGATCGCCATGGCGACCGAGAAAATCCTTCAGTCTCCCAACGCGCCCGAACTGCTGATGACCTATCTGCCGACGCTGGACTATGCCCTCCAGCGCCACGGCCCGAACCACTCGCGCAGTGAACGCGCGGTGGACATGCTGTTCCTTCACATGAACAAGCTCATCAAGGCCGCCCGCGCCGCAGAGTATGAAGTGCTGATTTTCGGCGATTACGCCATCGGAGAGGTCTCCGGCGAAGCGATTTTCCCCAATCGCGCGCTCAAAGACGCCTACCTGTTTTCCCCGCGCCTCGTCGGCAAACGCGAATATGCGGACCTGTTCCACTCCCGCGCATTTGCGATGGTCGACCACGAAATCGCGCATGTATTCGTCGACGACAACGGCGACATCGAAACCACCCAACGGACGCTGGAGATGCTTGACGGTGTCGAGGCCGTCTACGACAAGGCCCAACAAGCCGAGCTGGGGCTGGACCATGCCAACAGCGGCGAGCTTGTGATTGTCGCCGAGCCTGGCCGCTGGTTCGCCTATCCGTGGTGGACCGAAGCCAAGGCCGCGCCAGACTTCGCCGGACACATCGACATTCACAACAAGCCCGGCTACGACCCGTGCGAGCTATTCTTTCAGCCGCTGACGATCAACATTTCCCAAGACACCACCCTCGTGCGCGGCAGCCACGGTCGCGGCGGCGCGGGACGCGAAATCGCGTTCGGCACGACGCTCGACCTCGGCGACACGCCCCCCACGACCCTGCTGGAGATCGCGCAATTTACGAAGCGATTCCTGACGGAGTTATGATGGATTTTCCCAACACCATTCACCAGCGCTTTTCCGTCGAGTTTGACTATCCGGTCCACTTTGCGCGCGGCGTATTCGACCCTGCCTGTGACCTGCTGGCGAAGGTATTCTCGCGTCGCGACGCCCAGCGCATCCATCGCGTTGTGGTCTGCCTCGACGAAGGCCTCGCCGCTGCCCAGCCAGAGCTTGCCGCGCAGATCAAGGCCTGGTTCCACGCCCACAACGACATTGTGGAACTCGCGTCGGGGCCAATCCTGCTGCCGGGCGGACCGGCGGCGAAAACGTCGCACGATGTCCTGCGGGATTTGATGTGGACGCTGGGAAATGTTCATCTCGACCGCCAAAGCTTTGTCCTCGCCATCGGCGGCGGCTCGATGCTCGACGCGGCGGGGATGGCCGTCTCGCTGGTCCATCGTGGCCTGCGACTGGTGCGGATGCCCTCGACAACGCTCGCACAAAACGACGCGGGCGTGGGCGTGAAAAACGGTGTCGACGAGCACGGGCAGAAAAATTTCCTCGGCACGTTTGCGCCGCCATTCGCGGTGGTCAACGATCTCGACCTTCTGAACACGCTCCCTGACGACCACTGGCGCGGCGGGATTTCCGAAGCGTTCAAAGTTGCGCTGATTTGCGACAAACCCTTTTTCGAATTTCTCACCGCCCACGCCGATGCGCTCGCCGCGCGTGATTCCGCCGCGATGGAAACCCTCGTGCGATGGTGCGCGGCCATTCATCTTAACCACATCGCCACCAGCGGCGACCCGTTCGAGTTCGGCACGGCACGGCCTTTGGACTTCGGCCACTGGAGCGCACACCGTCTCGAAATCGCCTCCGACCACGCCATCCCCCACGGCCTGGCGGTCGGCATTGGCATCGCGCTGGATTGCTGCTATGCCCGCCGCAAAGGATTGCTGACCGAGGCACAGCTGGACTCGATTCTCGATGCAATGACGCGGTGCGGGTTGCCGATCTTCGCGCCCGAGCTGGCTGCAACCACCCCCAGCGGCGAGCTGGACATCCTCGTCGGGCTCGAGCAATTCCGCGAACATCTCGGTGGGGAGCTCACCATTACCCTGCCCGATTCCATCGGCCAACGCACCGACCTTCACCACCTCAACCCCGACTGGATCGTCGAATCCGTCGCGGACCTTGCAGCCAGGAGCAACGCATGAGCGACGGCCTGTACTTGACCTATTGCCTCAACGCCCACCCGGGCGAATCGCTGGTGGACATCCAAACCGCCATCCGACGATTCACCATGCCCATCCGGAAACAGGTTTCATCCGACACGCCATTCCCCTTGGGCTTGCGCCTTTCGGCCGAGGCTGTCGACGAGTTCCAAAACGGAAAATTGCGCGAAGCATTCCTCGGTGCGCTCTACCAGAACAATCTCCACGCCGTGACGCTCAACGCCTTCCCCATCGGCCAATTTCACGACACGCGCATCAAAGAGAACGTCTACCTGCCGGACTGGTTCAACCCGGCCCGCATGGACTATACCCTCGGCGCAGCCCAGGCGCTCGCCGCGTGCGAATCCCCCGCAGAAATCCGCTGCGTCTCAACCTGCCCGCTCTACTTCAAGCCAGCCATTGCGGCCGTCGACGAACGAGCATACCGCCTCCAATGCGCCAAGCACATGATGATGGTCGCCGTCGCGCTCGCCAAGCTCAAAGAGGCCACCGGCCAGCACATCGCCATCGCCATCGAGCCCGAACCGGGCTGCTTCCCCGAAACCACCGACGAAGTGATCGCGTTTTTCTCGGCACTGCGCGATACAGAATTTCTCGCTCACCTCTCCGAAGGGTTTGGCTGCACGGGCGAAGAACTGCGCGCTATTCTCGACGCGCATTTGGGGCTCTGCTTCGACACCGCACACCAATCGGTCATGGGCGAAGACCTCGCGCACTCGTTCATGCTCCTCACCGACGTCCACGACATTCCCGTGCTCAAAATGCAGCTCTCCAGCGCGATTGTCTGCCCGCCGGGGCAGGAAGCACGGAACTCTCTCCGCGAACACTTCGCCGACGACGTCTACCTTCACCAAACCATGACCAGCCAAGGCGAGTTCTACCTCGATCTGCCCGAGGCGCTCCAAAATTCGCCCCTGGAGGATGAATTGCGCGTCCACTACCACGTGCCGATCTTCCTTGACCAGGTCGGTCCGCTGAAAACGACGAATGACGAAATTCGCACCCTCCTCACACAAATGTGCTCGCTGGACACATACCCGCAGGTCCTCGAAATCGAGACGTACACCTGGCCAGCAGTGGCCGAGACACAGGGCCTCGACGTCGTCGATGGCATCGCCCGCGAATTCCAGTGGGTCCGCGACGCCCTCGGCGACAGCGCGGCCCTCTTCAACTAATCTATGGCGCCAACCCAAACCAACCCGATCAATACCGTCACGCTCAACGGCAAACGCGGCAAGCCCAAGCTTGTCAAACCGTTTGTCCACGCCGTGAACACCGACGCGATCCGCGTGGAAAAGGCTGGGTTTCTCTTCAAGGCCGCCCTCGATGACGACCACCTCGCCCTCGGTGTCACGCCCTATTTCATCGCGGGCCAGCGCACGTGGCACTACGACTTGGTGATGCCCGACGAAATCCGATTCTGCCTGCTGGGGAGTATCAATGCCGACGGCCATTTCACGATCCTTTTCGAACCGGGCGAGCACTTCACCCCCGAGGCCAAATCGACCTACGCCGAATGCTATATTCGCTTCGCACAGTTCCTTTTCGCGTGGGGCCTGGAGGGCGACGGCCCATTCGATGAAATCACCGTTCAGTTCCTCTCCGAAGCAGGCCTGTTCGCCTCGGCGCCCGTCTCGCTGGCGGAACTGGCGGCCCTGGTGCTTGCGGCCGAATAAATACGAAAAACTGCACTTGATTTCCCCTGCGGAATGAACACAATGGGGGATTGCATTTTGGCGGGTTCCTCGCAACCCGCTCGCCTATCATGGACAGCAAACCTTTCATCCCTCAACCGGGAGTTCCCATGGCCGATACAATCGAAACATTCGTTGAGCAACTCAAAACCCAGGGCGTCGACGCTGGCAAGGCCGAGGGGGAAACCCTCGTCTCCGCTGCCGAAGCCAAAGCCGCATCCATCGTGGCCGACGCGATGGCCCAAGGCGAAAAAACCATCGCCGCTGCCGAAACCAAGGCTGCGTCGATTCTCCAGCGCGCCCAGACCGAACTGCAACTCGCCAGTCGCGACACCCTCGCCACGCTGCGTAGCAGTCTCAACGACGCGCTGACGGCTCTGCTGGCGAAGTCCACCACCGCCGCGCTCAACGACGCCGAATTCGTCAAGACACTGCTGGGCGAAGTCCTCGGTGCCTACGCCTCGGCCGATGCCGCCACCACAGGCGCGGTCGAAATCAACCTCACCGCCGAGATGAAGACCGCCTTGAGCGACTGGCTCGCGGGCCAGTGCAGCAGCGACACCGTCCGCGGAGAACTTCGCGCCGCCGGGTTCGAATATGAAGTGGACGGCGCCAAGGTCGAAGTCACCACCGCCGCCGTCGTCGAACTTCTCAGTTCGATGGTTTCGCCCGCCTTGCGCGAACTGCTCACAACCAACTAACCCCAAGAGACCGCGTGGCCAAAGATTATTACATCCTGTCGATGCTCCCGACCATCGAGTCTCTCGGTGCCCCCGCTCCGATGACGCCGCGGGAGTTTCTCGCGCTGTTCGAGCACGAGGATCCCGTCCGCGAATTGATTGCGGCGATTTTTCTTTCCGACGATCTGCTCCAGCGCCAAGCCGCGCTGGCTGGTGGCGAGCTCAACGGCTTTACGCCGTCGGTGCTGTCCCGCTCGCAACTCTCCGGCGAAACCGATCTCCCCGAAACGCTTTTGCCCGTCAGCGGCGATGATGCCATGCGGTTTGTCGCACCCGAAGACGCCCTGTGGGAAACCTATTACCAGTGGCTCCATACGTTGGCGACCGGGTCGCGCTCGGCGTTTCTGCGCGAATGGATCGGCTTTGAAGTCGGCCTGCGCAACGCCCTCGCCGTGCGCCGTGCGGCCGAGCTGGACCTCGACACCGGCGGGTATACTCTCGCCGAAGACCTTGGCCGTGACGAAGACGAATTCACCGCCATCCTCAACGATCTCCAGTCGGCCGACGGCCCACTGGACCAAAAAGAAACCCTCGACCTCGCCCGCTGGGCGTGGCTCGACGAAAACGACGCGTGGTTCAGCTTCGGCGATGACGAAATTCTCGCCTACGCCGTAAGGCTCCTGCTGACGACCCGCTGGGAACGAATCAACGACGCCCTCGACGAGGCGTCCTGACGAAAAAGGAATCCACCGTGATTGGAACCATTCAAGCTGTGTTCGGAAATATGGTCGTCGCCGAAAGCGACGAGACGATCGTCCAGAACTCTGTGGGCTATTGCTGCCGCGCAGACGGGGCGAAGCTGCTGAGCGAAGTGATTCGCGTCCGCGGCAAGAAGATCGACTTGCAGGTCTTCGAAGAAACCCGCGGGCTCAAGGTCGGCGACGAAGTCGAGTTCGACACCAACATGCTCTCGGTGAAACTCGGCCCGGGCCTGATTGGCCAGATCTACGACGGCCTGCAGAACCCCCTGCCGCAACTTGCCGACAAAATCGGCTACTTCCTCGAAGCGGGCAACTATCTCCCCGGGCTCGACCTCGAACGCAAGTGGGACTTCACCCCCACCGCCGCCGTCGGCGACACGGTTTCGGCCGGCGACTGCCTCGGCACGGTCCCCGAGACCATGTTCACCCACAAAATCATGGCTCCGTTCAATCTGAGCGGGAAGTACACCATCGCCTCGATCATCGCGGCCGGCAGCTACACCGTGGCCGAGCAAATCGCGACGCTGACCAACGAAGCGGGCGACGAAGTGGCCGTGACCATGCAACAGGATTGGCCGGTCAAGCGACCTTTGGCCGTCTGCAAAAAACGCCTCCTGCCCACCGAGCCGCTCTGCACGCGCGTACGGATCGTCGACTCGATGTTCCCCATCGTCAAGGGCGGGACCTATTGCATCCCCGGGCCGTTCGGCGCGGGCAAGACGGTCCTCCAGCACGTCACCAGCCGCAACGCCGAAGTGGACATTGTGATCATCGCGGCCTGTGGTGAACGCGCGGGCGAAGTCGTCGAAACGATTCGCGAATTCCCCGAGCTGATCGACCCCCGCACCGGCCGAACGCTCATGGAGCGCACCATCATCATCGCCAATACCTCGGCGATGCCCGTGGCCGCCCGCGAAGCGTCGGTCTACACTGGCGTGACCCTCGCGGAATACTATCGCCAGATGGGCCTGAACGTTCTGATGCTCGCGGACTCGACCTCACGCTGGGCCCAAGCGATGCGCGAACTCTCTGGCCGTCTGGAAGAAATCCCCGGCGAAGAAGCCTTCCCCGCCTATCTTGAAAGCCGCATCGCGAGTTTCTATGAACGCGCGGGCTGCCTCGAACTCAACGACGGCACGACCGCCAGCGTCACCATCGGCGGCACGGTCAGCCCCGCCGGCGGCAACTTCGAAGAACCCGTCACCCAGGGCACGCTGAAAGTCGTCGGCGCGTTCCACGGCCTGAGCTACGCCCGCAGCTATGCCCGGCGCTATCCGGCGATTGACCCGCTGGAGTCCTGGAGCAAGTACCCCGGCATCATCGACCCCGCGAAGGTCGAAGCCGTTCGCTCGGTTCTTCGGCGCGGCAACGAAGTCAAGCAGATGATGACCGTCGTCGGCGAAGAAGGCACACCCCTCGAAGACTTCCTCACGATGCTCAAGGCCGAGCTGTTCGACAACTGCTATCTCCAGCAGTATGCCTTCGACGACATCGACGGCAACAGTTCTCCCGAGCGCCAAACCTTCGTGTTCGACAAAATCCTCAGCGTGCTCGAACTCGACATCCAGTGCGACGACAAGGCCTCGGGGCGCGACATCGTCCTCAAGCTTCAGGACGAGCTGCGCACGTGGAACTATACAGAATTCGAGTCGGACAAATACACCGCCCAACTCGCCAAAATCGACGCCCTGATCGCCCCGCACTCCAGCTAACTACATAAAAGAGAATTTCATGAGAAAAAGGGCGACCCTCGACCTCAAATCCAAATCCTATCAACTCTATAAAAGAGAAATCGCATGAGAAAATATTACGACGAAATTACGCGCATTGCTGGCAACGTTGTGACCGTCAAGGCCACCAACGTCGGCTATGACGAACTCGCGATCATCGACACCACGCGCGGGCCGTCGCTTGCCCAGGTCATCCGCCTCGAAGCCGACGAAGTCTCGCTTCAGGTCTTCGCGGGCACGCAGGGCGTGTCGACGGGCGACAAGATTCGCTTCCTCGGCCAGGCCATGCAAGTGCCGTTTACCGATGACCTCCTCGGGCGCGTGTTCAATGGTTCGGGAGAGCCGCGCGACAACCGCCCCGCCGTCTCGGCCGACACCGTCGACATCGGCAGCCCGGCCGTCAACCCGGTCCGCCGGCGCATGCCCGACACGATGATCGACACCGGCATCCCGATGATCGACGTGTTCAACTCGCTCGTCGAGTCGCAAAAACTACCGATCTTCTCGGTCGCGGGCGAGCCCTACAACGAACTGCTCGCGCGCGTCGGGCTCCAGGCCGAAGCTGACATCATCATTCTCGGCGGCATGGGTCTGCGCCACGATGACTACCTCAAATTCCGTGACACGTTTGAAGAAGGCGGCGTCCTAGGCCGTTCGATCATGTTCATCCACACTGCGGCCGACCCGGTCGTGGAATGTCTGCTCGTGCCGGACCTCTGCCTCGCCGTCGGCGAGCAATTCGCCCTCCAGGGCAAAAAGGTCCTCGTGCTGCTGACGGACATGACCGCCTTCGCCGACGCCCTGAAGGAAATCGCGATTACGATGGAACAGATTCCGTCCAACCGCGGCTATCCCGGCGACCTCTATACCCAACTTGCCCGCCGCTACGAAAAGGCCGTCGACTTCGACGAGGCGGGCTCGATGACGCTGCTGGCGGTGACGACCATGCCAGGCGACGACGTGACCCACCCCGTGCCGGACAACACCGGCTACATCACCGAGGGTCAGTTCTATCTCCGCAACGGCCGGATCGAACCGTTCGGTTCGCTCAGCCGCCTCAAGCAGCAGGTCAACGGCAAAACCCGCGACGACCACCGCGCGATTATGGACGGCTGTCTTCAGCTGTACGCCACCTGCCGCGAGACGCGCGAAAAACGCGACATGGGCTTTGAAATGTCCGAATGGGACGACAAGCTCATCAAGTACGGTGACCTCTTCGAGGAAAAAATCATGGACCTCACCGTCAACGTGCCGCTCTTCGACGCGCTTGACCTGTGCTGGGAAATCCTCGCGGACTGCTTCGAACCGGTCGAAACCGGCATCCGCCGCTCGATCCTCGAAAAGCACTGGCCGAAAGAACTGAAAGACGAATAGCCCCACACTCATCGATACAACCTTAAAATATGAAGATTAAACTTACACGACCGGAACTCAAGAACCAGCGCGACGCCCTACGGCGATTCGAGCGGTACTTGCCGATGCTCAAGCTCAAGCAGCAACAGCTCCAGGCCATGGTGCGCGAAGCCCAGGTCAAGCTCGCTGCTGCCCAAACGCGCACCGATGCCGCGCGCACGAAGTTCGAGTCCTACCGTGCCGTTCTCGAGGACAATCCCGGCATGAATTTCATCGCGCTCGCCAAGCCCGAGACCATCGACACGCACATCGAAAACGTCGCGGGCGTGAAAATTCCCGTCTTCAATTCGGTCAGCTTCCCCGCCGCGAGCTATTCGCTGTTCTCCACGCCCGTCTGGGTCGATGCCGCCCTCACCGACCAGCGCGACCTGAGCCGCTGCGAGGTCGAACACGACATTCTCAATCAGCAATATGCCCTGCTGGAACGCGAACTGACGAAAATCGTCCAGCGCGTAAACCTCTTTGATAAAGTGAAAATCCCGGACTGCAAAGAAGCGATCCGCCGGATTCGCATCCACCTCGGTGACGAAATGACCGCAGGTGTCGGCCGGGCGAAAATCGCCAAGACCAAGCTCGACGCCAAAACTCGCGCCATCCAGGAGGCCACCGCATGATCGTCCCGATGCAAAAAGTGATGATCGCCGCCAACGCCGCCCAGCGCGAGGAATTTCTCACCGCTCTGCGCGAGTTGGGATTGGTGCACCTGATCCCGGTCAATGCCGAAGCCGCCACGCCCGACGAGCAGACCCGCCACGCGCTGGAGAATGCCAATCGCGCTGTGGGTGTCCTGTCGATGGTGACGTCGCTTTGCGACACGCCCGCTCCGCGCGGGTCGGCCGACGAACTGATTCATCACACACTGCACCTCCACCGCACCCACGCGGACAAACTCAATCGCCTCACGACGCTCCAGCGTCTCGTCGAACAACTCGGCGATTGGGGCGATGTGCGCCTCGACGACCTCGAAGCGCTCGACGCGCAGGACCTGCCGACGAGCTATGCGTGGGTGTCGGCCGAAACCGTCGCCGACGTAATCGCACCGTTTTCCGCCGTGCTGACCACGAAAGACAAAGGCAAGCTCGCGCTGGTTGCCGCCGTCGGCGAGGCCACGTTCCCCGCTTTGGCAACCGTTCTCGAACGGCCCAACCGCGACAAAACGTCCCTCCGGGCCGAAGCCTCCGAAATCGAAACCGAACTGAAAAACATCGGCCACGAACTGTGCGTTCTCGCGGGTGCACTTGCGACGATCACCGACCGCCGGGCGGAGCTGCAAACGACGGCCGACTTCCAATCCGCCCTCGGCGGCGCCCACACCGAAGAGGCACTCTTCGCCGTCCAAGGCTGGGTCCCCAAGCGCGACGTGGACAAAATTCTCCCCGCGCTCGAAGCGAAATCCATCCCCGCCGCAACCAACACTCTCGAACCGACCGACGACGAAGCGCCCCCCTCGCTCGTGGAATATCCCACATGGGTCAAGCCCATCAAGGCGCTCTTTGGGGTGCTGGGCACGATCCCGGGCTATCGCGAATTCGACCCGTCGATGATCTTCATGCTCGCGATGCCGATTTTCGCGGCGATGTTGATCGGCGATGCGGGCTATGGCCTGATCTTCGCGGCGGCGGGATTCTTCACCCGCAAGAAACTGCGCGCAGCCACGGGCGACTCTGCCGCTGGCTCGATGATCATCATCTTCGGCCTCGCGACATTCGCCTATGGCGCACTCACGGGCAACTATTTCGGCCTCTCGCCGTGGGACATGATCTCCGCGGGCAGCATTTTCGAACCACTGGGCAACGTCCTCAAGCCCCTCGCCGCGTTGGTGAGCCTCAACGCAGATGGTACGATCAATGCCGACTCCGGAAACACCATCACCCTGAAAATCAGCTTCGGCCTCGCTGGCGGACAGCTCTTCCTCGCCCACTTTATTCAGGCAATCCGCCTGCTGCCGAGTCAAAAAGGCATCGCCGAGGCGGGCTGGTCGGTCTTCTTCGTGGGCATGTTCGCGCTGGTGTGGGGCATGTTCGACCTCGGCTCGCTCGGGGTGATTTCCGATTCGGTGATCTGGATTCTGCTGGCCGGCTTTGCGCTGGTGGCACTGTTCAGCCACCCGTCGAAGAACCCCATCACGCGCCTGGCGATGGGCGTGCTGACGAACCTCATGCCGACGATCAACACTTTCGGCGACACGCTGAGCTACATCCGCCTGATGGCGGTCGGCATGGCGAGCTACTACATGGCCGTCGCGTTCAATGGCCTGGCGATGCAAGTCGCGGGCGATGGCGGCGTGCTGTGGGTTCCCGCGGTGCTGATCTTGCTGGCGGCCCACGGGCTGAACATCTTCCTGTGCATCATTGCCGTCCTCGCCCATGGCGTGCGGCTGAATCTCTTGGAATTCTCGGGCAACGCCGGCGTCGAATGGGCCGGCTATGCCTATCAACCGTTTGCTATAACAAACAAGGCCTGATTGAAAGGAGCCTACAATGGATATGAGTTGGTTAGGACAAATCGGATATGCCCTCCCCCTGGGTCTCGGTGGGGTCGGTAGTGCGCTCGGGATCGCAGCCGCTGGCCGCAGTGCCGCCGGCGCGTGGGCCAAAGAAGCCAACGCAGGAAAAGGCCTCAACGCCAAGCACCTGATTCTCGTCGGCATGCCCCTCTCGCAGACGATCTACGGGTTCCTCGTCGCGCTGCTGTTCCTTAAGGACCTGGTCGGCGAAACCACCATCGCCAAGCCGGGCTTGGTCTTTGGCGTTGGTCTTGCAGTGGGTCTGGCGGAAATGTTCAGTGCGTGGATGCAAGGCGTGATTGGCGCG
The DNA here is from genome assembly GCA_018644725.1 of Phycisphaerales bacterium. Taxonomy (GTDB): domain Bacteria; phylum Planctomycetota; class Phycisphaerae; order SM23-33; family SM23-33; genus JABGPZ01. The sequence continues at coordinate 7,068 of JABGPZ010000073.1, read as the reverse complement.
GCCGGGGTGCGTTCGCTCTCCGAAGCCGACTCCAAACCCTTCGCGTTCGTGCTGACCGCAATGGGCATCTGCGAAACCGTCGGCCTGTTCGCCTTCGCGCTGATGTTCCTGCTTCTCTAGTAGAACGAACGCCGCGCGATCTGCAACCCGCAGAGAACGTATAGACACAGAGCATATAAAACCCCGTGACTCATTGGCGATCTCCTACGATCAAGGTCACGGAAAAGCACATTGAAAAACCCCGTGGGATCCAATTGGACCCTGCGGGGTTTTTATTGTTACTTGTAGGGGCACGGCATGCCGTGCCCTTTTGAATCCGTTATTCTTCCCTAGAGCCTTTGGCCTAGAGCCTACAGTCTGATTTTAGACGTTGAATCGGAAGTGGATGACGTCGCCGTCCTGGACGACATAATCTTTGCCTTCGATTCGCAGTTCGCCGGCCGCCTTCGCGCCGGACTCGCCGCCGTGTTTGACATAGGCATCATAGCCGACGATCTCGGCCTTGATGAACCCACGCTCGAAATCGGTGTGAATCACGCCGGCCGCCTGGGGCGCGGTCCAGCCTTGGTGAATCGTCCACGCGCGCGCTTCGATATCGCCGGCGGTGAAATAGCTCACCAGCCCCAGCGTGCGATAGCCCGCGTGAATCACCTTCTCCAGGCCCGACTCGTCCACGCCATATTCCTTGAGGAACTCGTGGCGCTCTTCGTCGCTCAGCCCGGCCATGTCTTCTTCCATTTTCGCGCAAATGGAGATCACGTCGCGGCCCTTGCTGGCGGCGTATTCCTTGAGCGCGGTAACGTAGGCGTTGTCCTCGGAAACCGCGTCTTCGTCAACGTTGGCGACATAGATCACGTCTTTCGCCGAGAGCGGCCGGACCTGCTTGTAGAATTCAACCATCGTATCTGCGTCGCGATTGGCATAGCTCGACGCGGGCTCACCCGCTTTGAGATGCTCCAGAAGGCCCTTGGCCTCATCGACCATCGCGGCGATCTTCTTGTCGATGCGCGCTTTTTTCGCGAGGCCCATAATTGCCTTTTCAATGGTCTGCTCGTCGGCCATCACCAGCTCGAGTTCGATGATCTCAACGTCGCGGACTGGATCGACACTGCCATCGACGTGGATCACGTCGTCGTCGTCAAAACAGCGCACGACGTGGAGGATCGCTTCGGTTTCGCGGATGTTCGCGAGGAACTGATTGCCGAGGCCTTCGCCGGTGGACGCGCCCTTGACCAGGCCTGCGATATCGAGGAATTCCATCGTCGTATAGATCACCTTCTGGGTGTTGACGATTTTCGAGAGCACATCCACGCGCCGGTCGGGCACGGGTACGATGGCCTTGTTGGGCTCGATGGTGCAGAATGGATAGTTGGCGGCCTTGGCGTTTTGTTCGTTGCTCAAGGCGTTACAGATCGTGCTCTTGCCGACGTTGGGCAGGCCGACGATGCCGCAGGAAAATCCCATGGGTTTTCTCCGAGTATGAGGGTCAGGATCGTTTGAATTCGCGGGCCATAGTGTAGCGATTTCGGGCCGAAAAGCAAAGAAAACAGGCCAGATTTCTCCATTCGACTCCAAACTTGTACCCTCGGGTTGAATTTTTCCCCGAGATGTCTATAATGGCGAGCATCAGCGGAGAGAGCGGCGCAGACCACTGCAACGCCGCCGAAGGGGCAAGTCCATTGGATGAATCTCTCAGGCAAAAGGACGCTGATACCAGCCATCTCTGGAGAGTCTCGCCCACGCGAGCGCCGAAGGAGCAGGCCCACACGGGCTAAACTCTCAGGCTCCAGGACAGGGATGTTGCGCCGAACCAAACCCGTCCGCACTGCGGCCGAAAGGATTCTCATGGCGAAACGAACCTGTCTCCACGATATTCACGTTGAACTCGGCGGTCGCATTGTCGACTTCGCCGGCTGGGACCTGCCCGTTCAGTTCGAGGGCATTCTCGCCGAGCACACCCACACCCGCGAGCACGTTTCGCTCTTCGACACCGGTCACATGGGCCAGCTTCTGATCTCCGGCCCGGGCGTTGGCGAGCAACTCGCCGCCGCGCTGAGTCAGGATGCCGTCAAGCTCCCCGTTGGCCGCGCGAAGTATGGCTTTTTGCTCACCGAAGCCGGCACGATCATCGACGACACGATCCTCAAGCGCCTTGGCGAGGATGAATTCTTCCTCGTGGTCAATGCCGCGACGGCCGCCATCGACGCCAAAACCCTCCGCGCGCGCCTCTCGGACGACATCGAAATCGTCGTCCTCGCCAGCTGGGGCAAGCTCGACGTCCAAGGCCCCGAAGCGCTCGATGTCCTCCAGCCGATCACCGAAATCGACCTGACGACGATGGGCTATTTCGGCGTCTGCCGCACGCAAGTCCTCGGCCACGACTGCATTCTCTCACGCACGGGCTATACCGGCGAGCTGGGATGGGAAATCTACATGTCCCAGGCGACGTTGCCGGAGGTCTGCCGCGCCCTGCTCGAATCACCCAACGTCAAGCCCGCCGGCCTCGGCGCGCGCGACTCGCTACGGCTGGAAATGGGCTACGCGCTCTACGGCCACGAACTGTCCCAGGATGTCACGCCCGTCGATGCGGCGATGGAATTCTTCTTCGATGCCGAGCGCGATTTCGTCGGCGCAACCGCCCTGCGGACCCAAATTTCCGATGGCACGAACGGCAAACTCGTGATGATCGATTCCGCCCAGCGCCGCCGCTTCAACACGGGTGACACCATACTCTCCGACGGCGAAGAAATCGGCATCGTCACCTCGGGCGTGTTCGGCCCGTCGCTCGGCCGCGTGATCGGCATGGGCTTCGTCCGGCCAGAATTCACCCAAGTCGGAACCGAGCTGACCATCGCCACCGCCCGCGCCGAGATCACCGCAACGGTCGGCCAAATGCCGCTCTACAAAGACGGTACCTGTCGAAAAAAACTGTCCTAACCCTCTCAGGAGAATCAATATGCCCTTTATACCCAATACCGATGCCCAGCGCGCGGAGATGCTCGCGGAGATCGGCATGACCGCCGACGACCTCTTCGCCGACATCCCTGCGAATCTGCTGTGTGACGCGCCGAGCGTGCCTGCGGCGATGAGCGAGCAGGAAGTCTCCCAGCACCTCGCGCAACTCGCAAGCCGCAACCGCACCGACCTGACGTGCTTCCTCGGCGGCGGCTACTACGACCACTACATCCCCGCGGCCATCGGCGAGCTCGCCGGGCGGAACGAATTCTACACCGCCTACACGCCCTATCAGCCGGAACTTTCCCAGGGCACGCTGCAGTGCATCTACGAATTCCAGTCGATGATCTGCCGCCTGACGGGCCTGGAAGTTTCCAACGCGTCACTCTATGACGGCGGCACGGCGATCTACGAAGCGGCGATGATGGCCCTGCGCGGCCAAAAGAAAAAGCATCGCGTCATTGTCGATGAATGCGTCAGCCCCGTCGCGCGAAAAATCCTCACCAGCTACACAACCAACCTCGACATCGAGCTGCTGACGATTCCCCACGACAACGGCGCGACCAACCGCGAGGCCATGCTTGCCGCCCTCGACGACGAAACCGCCTGCGTGATCGTGCAGAACCCCAACTTCTTCGGCACGATCGAAGACTTCACCGACCTCGCCGAGCAGGTCCACTCGCACAAAGCGATGCTCATCATGAGCGCCTATCCGATCTCGCTTGGCCTGCTCAAGTCGCCCGGCGAAATGGGCGCGGACATCGTCATCGGCGAAGGCCAAAGCCTTGGGATTCCGCTGAGCTTCGGCGGGCCGTACCTCGGCTACATCGCGACGACGAAAAAGCACATGCGCAAAATGCCAGGCCGGATTTGCGGACGCACCCTCGACCGCGACGGCAAAGAAGGATTCGTCCTCACGCTCCAGGCCCGCGAGCAGCACATCCGCCGCGAAAAAGCGACCTCGAACATCTGCTCCAACGAAGCACTCTGCGCGCTGGCGGCACTGATGTATATGACGCTCCTCGGCAAACAGGGCCTCATCGATGTCGCGACCAACTGCATCGACAAGGCCGCCTACGCCGCGGACAAACTCACCGCCATCGACGGCGTGACGCTGAAATTCCCCGGCCACTCCTTCTTCAACGAATTCGTCCTCGAGTTGCCCGTCCACGCCGACGTGGTCATCCGCAAGCTCCTCGACAAAGGCCAGGCCGCCGGGTTCCCGCTCGTGCGCTACTACGAAGGCATGGACAACGCCCTGCTCGTCGCCGTCACCGAACAACGCACCAAGAGCGAAATCGACACCTTCGCCCACGTCCTGGAGGAAATCCTCTAATGATTACACGACCCATGAAACTCATTTTCGACAAGTCCGTCCCTGGCCGCCACGGCGTGACCGTGCCCAAGGCCGACGTGCCCGCACGCGCCAAACTCGACCCGGCCCTTCTGCGCAGCGCGCCGGCCGAGCTGCCCGAGGTCGCCGAGAACGATGCCTGCCGCCACTTCGTGAACCTCTCGAACAAAAACTTCGGCGTCGATACGGGCTTCTACCCGCTCGGATCGTGCACGATGAAGTACAACCCGAAGATCAACGAGCGCACCGCCTCCCTCGCGGGCTTTGCGAGCCTTCACCCGCTGCTGCCGCAGCTGCCCTCCGGCGAAACCCTTGTCCAGGGCGCGCTGGAAGTGCTCTACAACACCGAGCGACTCCTCAGCGAGATCACCGGCATGAGCGCGTTCACGCTCCAACCCCTCGCCGGCAGCCACGGCGAGCTGACGGGCGTGATGCTGATGGCCGCCTATCACCGCGCCAAGGGCAACACGAAGACCAAGATTCTCATCCCCGACAGCGCCCACGGAACGAACCCCGCCTCGGCCGCCATCGCGGGCTATAGCGTCGTCTCGATCCCCTCGGACGAAGACGGCGTGATGTGTGTCGACGCGCTCAAGGCCGAACTCGACGACGAAGTCGCCGGGCTGATGCTGACCTGCCCGAACACCCTCGGCCTGTTCAACCCGAAGATCCACGAGCTGTGCGACCTGATCCACAGCGTCGACGGGCTGATGTATTATGACGGAGCGAACCTCAACGCCGTTCTTGGCCGCTGCAAACCTGGCGAGCTTGGCTTTGATATCTGCCACCTCAACCTCCACAAAACCTTCGCCACGCCCCACGGCGGCGGCGGACCCGGTTCCGGCGCGGTCGGCGTCGTTGACAAACTCGTCGAATTTCTGCCGATCTCCACCGTCGAGCGCAAGGACGACGGCAGCTTCGCGCTGTGCTATGACCGGCCGAACTCCATCGGCTATATCGCGCCGTTCTACGGCAACTATTCCGTCCTCGTGCGCGCCTATACCTACATCCGCATGCTCGGGCCTGACGGCCTGCGCCGCGTGAGCGAAAACGCCGTGCTCAACGCCAACTACATCCGCAAGAAGCTCATGCCTTACTACGATCTGCCCTACCCGCAGACCTGCAAGCACGAGTGCGTTTTCAGCGCGACGAGGCAAGTCAAGGAATCGGACATCCACGCGACCGACATCGCCAAGGGGCTCATCGACTGCGGAGTGCACCCGCCGACGATCTATTTCCCGCTGATCGTGCCCGAGGCGATGATGATCGAGCCCACCGAGACCGAATCGAAGGAAACGCTCGACGACTTTATCGAGACGATGATCCAACTCGCCGAGACCGCCAAGACCGATCCGGCCTCCCTCCACGCCGCGCCGCTGACGACGCCCGTGACGCGACTCGACGAAGTCACCGCTGCCAGAAAACCGGTCGTCGCAGACTTGGGAATAACCAGTAACGAATAGAACACGGCGACGCGCCATCAAGCCCCGAAGGGGCGACAGTGTTTAGCCGGGGGCGTGAGCCCCCGGAAGCGAGTGCCGCGCCAAAGGGTCACAGGTTCGCAACGCGAACCCGGCGATGCAATCGCCGGCGCGAGCGAAGCTCGCTGTGTGACACCGGAAAAGTGAAACCCATCGTGGAATACAAAGGACACGCATGACGCAATTGACGGTTCGCGATCTCGGACGCATTGGCTATCAAGCCGCGCTGGACGAACAGCTCCGGCTGGTGGCGCGCGCCAAGACCCGCGAGGCCGATGAGCCGACGTTGCTGCTGCTGGAGCATGACCCGCCGGTGATTACGGTCGGATTGCGCGGCGAGAACGAGGACATTTTGCAATCGCGCGAGAAAATCGCCGCGATGGGTGTGGAAGTGTTCGAGTCGTCGCGCGGCGGCCAGGTGACCTATCACGGGCCCGGCCAGCTGGTGGGGTACGGGATTATCGACGTCAAGCGCCTCGGCCGCGGTGTGCGGCATCACGTAGAACATCTTGAAGAGGCGATCCTGCGCACCCTGCGCGACTACGGTATTGACGCGGCGCGCCTGGACGGGTTTACTGGCGTGTGGACGGCCGACGGGTCGCAAAAGCTCGCCGCGATCGGCGTGGCCGTCGATCACTGGGTGACGTACCACGGTTTCGCGCTGAATATGAACACGAACATGACGCACTTCGATCTGATCGTGCCCTGCGGCATCCGCGACCGCGGCGTAACCTCGATGGCCGAACTCCTCGGCCGCGACATCGACCTCGACGACGTCAAATATCGCATCGCATCCCACCTCGCAAAAATCTACGACATGACGCTGTAATTCAGGCCATAGGCTGTAGGTGGTTAGGCTGCAGGAAAACACAAACCGATACAAATGCAGGGCGGCTGTCGAACCGCCCTTTTTCCTTTCTCCTTTTGTAGGGGCGAAAAATCTTTCGCCCATCTTTGCCTCTGTATTTATCATCCGACAGAGCGCAGCGACGAGGGACCTCCACGCGCAATCCAACCCGCAAGGCGCGATGAATTTGACCTGAATTAAGCGCCGAAGGCGCGGCAGTGCTTAGCCGGGGGCGTAAGCCCCCGGAATACGGAAAAATTATAAGAGCCCCGAAGGGGCGAAAGAAACGTCCATCCTACATTCCTCTTTCGCCCTTTCAGGGCTTGCCATTGGGTGCGCTTTACCGGGGGCTTACGCCCCCCGCTAAACACTATTACCCGGTAGTGTAAATTTGTTTCTGTAAATTCGGGATTGTTTGGCGCGGGAGTCTC
>JABGPZ010000037.1 GCA_018644725.1 Phycisphaerales bacterium | reverse complement strand
GACCGCATTATACAATACTCAAAGTCGAAACGCTATTATTCAAAGAACCCTAATGGTTATATCACTTGGGGGGAATACTATTTCTTTGGGAGGGGGTATAACTCCTGAAGAGACTGTCGAAAAGGCGGAAAAGGCGATTTCTATGAATGATCCCAAGGGATGGGTTTCATGTCATGCAAAAGAGGGGAATGGAGAATTCGCTGGGGAATACATGAAAATTTCTTTTGATTTTTCGATTCAGTGTTCAACATTCAAAAAGGTCTTTGTCAGTCAATATGGTCAAAAAGAATGGGATCGTATTTTTGCGAAAACTATTCTTTTTCAGGGGGCAAGGTTACTGCATCTCTTTGAAGGTGTCAAATGTTTGACGAAAGGTGACTGGGGTCTTGTTTTGGGGAAGAAGGCAGAACCGATTCCGCTACAAAAGATTGATGGGAAATGGTACTTATGTGATTATTCAATGGCCTTTGTAAATGATAGTACCATTAATTATCTGAAGATACTGTTTGAATCCCATAGTGCATTTATGAACAAAACACGATTGTTGCTCAAAGAGGAAACCGGGGGAAAAACTTCGCTTTCAGAAATCAAGAAGTTACTGTCTGAAGCGAATACAGATGCGGAAGAGAAGTATAAGAAATTCCTTGGAAAGAATACAGGTACTACAAAGAAATCAAAATTCACAATAAGGAACATTGTTAGAAGGGCCTTGCTTGACTTTGTTAAAAAGAACCAAAAAATGCCTGAGGGTCTAAAGTCTTTGTATATAAAAGAGGACTACTCCTCCATGTATGATATTTATATTGGGGGCACAAAACATACTCCTCTGGTGGAAGTTATGGAGAAGGGGAAGCTGGCGAAACATCTTTTTGGCGCGGGTAGTACACCCAAGGGAACTCTTCGGGAGGTTGCTTATCTTCTCGGCCGAGGAGGTTATTTCCCGGATCGATATGTGGATTGCTTTTGTCACGCAAATATGTCTCAGAAAGAATATTTTGAATCATTGCAGAATTTGAATCGGGAGATGATTCCATTTTTTATGAAGGTTGAAGTGTTTTGGAATAAAGTCACGGCGGAAAAGTTAGCCAAAGAGTTTGGAGTTTCACCCTATCTGAACTTTTCCTATGCACTGCTGGAGGGTTTGGAAGATGCGAAAATATCGATTGACGGAAACGTGGCTAAAGTAAAAGTAAGTGGTGTCGCAAAGCCTATTGTCATGAAGAATGAAAATGGAGTTTGGCGTATTTGGGCTCCCAGCGTCTTTGGTATTGATGACAATGCGTTAGAAAAGGAAATTCATCGGCTTTCTGATATTGCGGATGCCTTGGGAAAGACGGGGCGCAAGCTCTTGCCGGGAGAGCAAAGTGCGGCGGAAATCAAGAAATTATTTTCCGAAGAATTGGAAAAAGCGAAAGCCGGGTAGGGCGGGCAACAAGTAGCCCGACTTACTGTCGCACCTTCGGCGCTGTGGACTTTGCCACACCTTCGGCGCTTCGCTCAAGATAACAAAAAACAAGGAAAACAGAAAAGAAGGGCGTGGGGGGGGGCAGCAAATTGGTAGCCAATTGACCGACGTGTGAGAATATGGGCCACATCGTCAAACTGGAAAATGGAGGGGATTGGTAGCAAATTGGTAGCCAATTTGAAGTCGAATTGAGGGGTCTGAAACGGCGATATTTTTTTCAACGCACAATCGAAGTGCGCTATACAGCAATGATTGTTTCGATATTGCACCCTATTTTTACTCCGGATTTGGGGCGCGGCGGGGGAGTGGTCATCGGGTTGCGGATGCGAAATGATCTCGCTTGCGGAGCGGAAGGATCGGAAATCAGCGCGGCGAAATCGGTGATTTTGGGGATGCAAACCCCGATTTTCGAGGCGATAGGGTCGATTTTCGACGCGATATCGACGATTTCGAGGGCGACATTGACGAATTTACGTCCAAAATAGGACAAATTCCCGTCTTAAGACAGGCGAAATAGGAAGCTGGACCGCTATAATTTGGGTCCGTCGTAGAGCGTAGGATAGCCATTTTCCTCGAGCGTGTGGAGGATTTCGTGGACGTGTTCGTGGCTTCGGGTTTCAATCGTGACCGAGACTTTGACTTCTCCGAGTTTGGCGAGGCCGAAGCGTTGGAAGTTGATCTCGAGGATGTTGGCGCTGTGGGCGTGGAAGATTTTCGTGAGGTTTTCCAGCGCGCCTGGCGCGTCGCGCAGGTGGACTTCCAGCGCGGCGATGCGGCCTCCGACGAGCAGGCCGCGCGTGATGATCCGCGAGATTTGGTTCGAGTCAATGTTGCCGCCGGAGAGAATGCAGGCCACTTTTTTCCCGTTCAGGGCGGGGGTTTTGTTGTTCCGCAGGGCGGCTATGCCGACCGCGCCCGCGCCCTCGACGATGATCTTCTCGATCTCCAGGAGCATCAGAATGGCGTTGGAGATTTCATCCGGGCTGACGGTGACAATCTCGTCGACATGCTTCTGAACGGCGTCGAAGGTTTCTTCGGCGACGCGTCGGACGTTGATGCCATCGGCGATGGATTTCTTCGTGGGCACTTCCACGATCTTCCCTGCGCGGATGGACTCGGCCATGCTGGGCGCGGATTCGTCCTGGATGCCGATGACCTGAACGTGGGGGTACAGTTCCTTGATGTAGCACGCGACGCCCGCGATCAGTCCGCCGCCGCCGATGGGAACGAGGATCGCGTCGAGGTCTTCGCCGAGCGGGTCGTTCATCATTTCCTTGGCGATGGTTCCCTGGCCGGCGATGACGAGGGGGTCGGCGAAGGGGTGGATGTAGACCACGTTTCGCTCTTGGGCGAGCTCGCGGGAATAGGCGTAGGCCTCGTCGTAGGTCTTGCCGTGGAGGACGACCTCGCCGCCCCAATATCTCACGCCGTCGACCTTGATCAACGGAGTGCCGACGGGCATGACGATGGTCGCATGGATCCCGCGCCGTTGAGCCGCGCAGGCGACGCCCTGGGCGTGGTTCCCGGCCGAGGCGGCCATGACACCGTTTTTCGCTTCCTCGTCACTGATGCAGAGAATTTTATTGGCGGCACCGCGTTCCTTAAACGAACCGGTGGCCTGGAAATTCTCGAGCTTCATTCGGAGATCGCAATGGCACAGATCGCCGAGCAGCTTGCTGGTCCGCATGGGCTTGTTCAGCACATACGGGCCGATGCGCTCGGCTGCCAGTTGGATGTCGTGGGCAGTGATCATGGGAGGTTTCGTGCTAGAGTGCAGCGATGATCATCTCGCCGACTTGGGCGGTGGATTGTTCGAGGCGGTCCATGCGTTGGCCAGAGAGGGCGGCGCAGGTGGTGCGGACGGCGGCGTCGATTTTCTTGGCGGTTTCGATGGCAGCCGCATCGTTCGTGATGTGGCCGACCTGATCGAGGAGCATCACCAGCGAGCAGACGGCGGCGACGGGGTTGGCCTTGCCTTGGCCGGCGATGTCGGGCGCCGAACCGTGGACGGGCTCGAACATGCTGACGGAATTGGCGGCCGGGTCGGGGTTGAGGTTGCCGCTGGCGGCCATGCCCATCCCGCCGGCGATGGCGGCTCCGAGGTCGGTGATGATGTCGCCGAACATGTTCGGGACAACGACGACGTCGTAGGATTCGGGGGTGGTAGCCATGTACATGCAGCAGGCGTCGACATGGTTGTAGTCGGGTTTGATGTCGGGGAACTCGGCCGCGACAGCGTCGAAGGCGCGCTTCCAGGTTCCGCCGCAGAACGTCAGGACATTGGTCTTGTGGACGAGGGTGACTTTGCCTTCATAGCCAGCGGCTTTGCGCGCGACGGCCTGTTCGAATGCGAAGCGAATGCAGCGCTCGGCACCGTGACGGGTCGAGATCATTTCCTGGGTGGAGACTTCGTGTTGGGTCCCTTCGCGGAGTACACCGCCCGAGCCAGCGTAGAGACCTTCGGTGTTTTCGCGGACGACGAGGAAGTCGATGTCCTCGGGCGTCTTGTTCGCCAGGGGAGTCGTGACGCCTGGGAAGAGGGTCACCGGGCGCAGGTTGATGTATTGGTCCAGCTCGAAGCGGAGTTTGAGCAGCATACCTTTTTCGATGATGCCCGGGGCGATGTCGGGATGGCCGACCGCACCGAGGAAGATTGCGTCAAAGCTCCGCAGTTCGTCAATTTCCTTATCTGTAACGACGGGAATCGACGGCGCGGCGGGATTGCCGCCTTGGTCCAGATAGCGTTGCCCGCCGATGGGAAATTCGGTCAGGGAATAGGTGAATCCAGTTTGTGCGGCTGCGGCTTCCAGGACGTTCAGCCCTTCGGCGACGACTTCTGTTCCGACCCCATCTCCACGGATAATTGCAATCTTCATGTGTTCGAATCCTTTCAGACCGGGAACTCCGGTAAAGTAAATGTCGTTGTGAAATTTAACCCCCATAGCATAACAATCCCCAACAAAAATACAACCTGAAACAGGGGAGATATGCGACTACTTGAGGAAAACTTTGATTCTTTTGAAAATATTTGGATATTACCTTGACGCAGCCTCCGTTTCACTGTACATTTTATAAAACGTAAAGCAAAGAGGAAGATGGCTGAACAACAAACCAAATCACGTCCTGCACGAAAAGCACCGCCTGTGAAGTATTACAGGATCGGCGAAGTTGTCGAGTATTCCGGGGTAAGCCGACAGACGGTCCACAACTATACCGTCATGGGATTGATCCGTGAACAACTTTGGACGCAGGGGGGGCATCGCCTGTATGGCGAAGATGTCTTCTCTCGGCTTGACGAAATTTCAACCCTTCGCCAGAGGAAACACTCTTTGGCGGAGATACGCAAAACAATGCTCACTGCTGGATAACCCACTGCCAAGGATGGCATCTTACATTCGAAGGAGCGAACCATGGAAACAGCAACAAAAAAAGCGACGCCGGAAATTGTTCAGGGATGGTGGAAGTCGTATAAGAAGACGGCTTCGGAAGATACTCGCAACCAGCTTCTCGTTCACTATTTTCCGCTTGTGCGGTACACGGCAGAGCGGCTTCTGGCAAAATTGCCCAGGGGCGTGGATGTGGATGACCTGATTTCTTCCGGGACATTCGGTCTGATTGACGCGATCAAGATGTTCGATCTTGGCCGCGGCGTGAAGTTCGAAACGTATTGTACCCAGCGCGTTCGTGGTGCGATTCTTGATGAATTGCGGGCGTTGGACTGGGTGCCGCGTCTGGTTCGTTCTCGGGCGAGCAAAGTCAATGCCGCGACCTCGACACTCCAGGTACAGCATGGCCGCAAGCCCACTCGTAAGGAACTCGCCAAGCAGCTAAAGGTGCCGATGTCGGAATTCGACCGCATTCAGAAAGATGCCGTTGCCGCCAGCGTGATTTCTCTCAATCGCAAGTGGTATGAGACGGATTCCAGCCGCGACATCCGCGAAATCGATTTGATCGAAGACCAAAACAGCGTCAATCCGGTTTCCGTCATGGACCGCAAAGACTTTAAAGAAGTCGTTACGCGCGGTTTGAATCGTGCGGAACGATTGATTATCGTCCTGTATTACTTCGAGGAAATGACGATGAAAGAAATCGGTGAAACGCTGGACCTCTCTGAAAGTCGCGTCAGCCAAATGCACTCCTCGATCATGAAACGTCTGCGTGCGCGCCTGGGCAGTCGCATGGCAGAAATGCAATTCGCATAACCTTGACTTGACTCAACTTGTTCCAATCGCTCCCCGGAGAATGTGAATTCATTGCATTCTCCGGTTTTATTTTTCCCCGGTGGCATGGTATAGTATGCGCCTACACTGGGCTTGAAAGGAAGCTGAAATGAAGTTCACCAAAATGCACGGGATTGGAAATGACTACGTCTATGTCAATGGATTCGAAACGAACGTCGAGGATCCCTCGGCGACCGCAATCGCAGTTTCGGATCGTCACTTTGCCATTGGCAGTGATGGCCTGATTCTGATTCTACCGTCCGAGACGGCCGACGTGACGATGCGCATGTTCAATGCCGATGGATCCGAAGGGCGTATGTGTGGCAATGGAATTCGTTGCGTTGCGAAATATGCCTATGATCACGGCCTGGCGAAAGTCAATCCGATCCGCGTGGAAACTCTCAGCGGGATCAAGACGATTCAGCTGACACTGGCCGAGGACGGGACCGTTGATACCGCCTGCGTGGATATGGGCGAGCCTGGGCTCGCGCCCGCCGACATCCCCGCGACGCTGGAGGGCGAAACGATCATCAATGTCCCGCTTGAGGCGGATGGCCGGACGTGGGACATGACGTGCGTATCCATGGGCAACCCCCATGCTGTGATCTATGTGGACGACGTGGCGGCGTTGGACCTGGAAGCCATCGGCCCGGGCATTGAGACGCACGCGGTATTTCCCGAGGCGATTAACGTCCACTTCGTACAAGTCCACTCGGCCGATGAGGTGACGATGCGGACTTGGGAACGCGGCAGCGGAATTACCCAGGCGTGTGGTACGGGCGCGTCGGCCGTGTGTGTGGCCGGTGTTCTGACGGGCAATAATGCTCGCCAGACGCTTGTTCATTTGCCCGGCGGCGACTTGACGATTACCTGGAAGCAAGATGACAACCATGTCCTGATGGACGGGCCAGCGACGGAAGTCTATTCCGGCGAATGGCCGGGGAAGGAGTAATCGATGTTGAATGCATTTAACGTGATTGGATTGGGGCTGACCATCGGGGATGCGTTGGGGGCGGCCTCCGTGGACTCTGGAGGTTCGAATTCTGGTCCGGCCAATCCGATGGCAGGGCACGACGTGGCCTTGGCGCGTCGGGTCGACAAGCTGACGATGGCCTGCATGGCGATGTGGGAGTTGATTCGCGACCAGACGACATTGACCGAAGAAGACTTGATCGCCAAGATGCGTGAAATCGATCTTCGCGATGGCTCGGAAGATGGAAAACTGACACTTCGTGTGCGGAATTGTCCCGCCTGCAATCGCCCGGTCGGGCCGCGGTCAGATCAATGTCTGTATTGCGGGGCGGACATGCCTAGCGAGACGGCCTTCAATAAGTCGTTGTAAATTCAGAGGTTAGTCGGAGAATTCGTGAACCGTTTTATTGAATTTTCGCAGCATGCGTTCTAGCTGATTCAGCGCCCAGGCGATATACGCCTCGGTGTGGGCGGCTGCGCCACGTTTTTCCGTTGCCAGACCCTGCTCGACGTGTTTGAGAAAATCTTCAATATCCTGCGGGGAAATCAGTGTTGGATTTTTCCCCCATTCCAGCAGACGTTCGAATCGTTTTCGGTGGCGCGAGCTTTGCTTGTACTGATCGGGTTTGAGGAATGTTCCGGGGCGAAGCGCGACCTGAATTCCCTTGAGAGCCAATGCGATCACTTCATAATTCAAATCGGGCGAGAGGCGCAAAAAGCGGAACTGCTGGACATAGGTCCCCGGCGGGCGCTTGCCCGGCATGGAGGTGATGCCGTCGGTGCGGGAGGTGTAGCGCTTGGAAATTTCCGAAAACAGGAAACTTGGCGACGGTTCTCTGGTGATGATTTCATCGGTCGTCAGGCGGCGAATGTGAAGCCGGTTTGTCTCGGGGTCAATGATGGGATCCCCGGCGATGGCAAAAAGACACTGAAGAATCGGTAGCGGAAGAAGACGATTTTGGTCGGGTTTGTGCTGGCTGCGCGGCTGAAGCGAAAGGTGAATCGAGTGGGGCGTAAGCGAATCATAGAATTGCCGCGTGTGGTGAATGAGTTGGTTGAGAATCCACGGGTCGGAGGTGATGGGCTTGGAGATGTTGGCCTCGATGGACAGGTTCCCCAGCGCCACCTCGAAAAACCCGCGGCGGGGCGTTCCATGAATTTTCTCGCGGTGATTGTCGATGTGTCCGCCCAGGCGCCACGTTAGTTTATGCAGCGCGAAATCGTAGAAATAGAGGAATCCGTCATAGTGGGGGTCGGCGAGGAGTTTTTTGTCGCCGAGGGCAATGACATCGTTTCCCACATTGGAAAATTCCAATTCCGCGCCCAGCGAAATATGGCCAAATCCCATGTGCCGGCGGACAAAGCTGAGCTGTGTTTGCGCGGCCTTGGAGTCATAGAGGTTGTCGGCATGGGAGATTGCAACGCGGACATAATCAATCAAGTGGGACGTGGGAAAGTCAAACTCGTCCACGGTTTGCATCGTAATGGATTCCAGAGTTTGGCGGTTTCGATTCAGCACCCGCAGCGCAATCAGTGTGCTGATGATGCGATCGTGGAAGCGGCCTGACGGGTTGGGCAGGTGGTTGAGCTCGTAGCGAAATTCTTTTCGGATTTTCTGTTCAAACTGATTGAGAATCACTTGGCGGATGACGAATTGCAAATAGTTCGGCGCGAGAGCCTGGGCCTCGGGGTCATTGCGAATGCGGTCATAATCCAGCGGCGCGTTGCCACGGAGTGTGTTGCGAATGGCGAAATCGCTGATCCCGCCCGTCTCGAAGTGATGGCGCTGAATATCGCGGATGGCATCGCCCGCAAGCTCGGCAATGGCGCGACGGGTGAGTTCTTCATCGGTGTGAAACAGGTCTTGCTCGGTTTCGCGAATGGCCGCTTCGATTTTCTGATCCAGCAGGATTTCCTGCTTGAGCGGATCGCGGAAGGCGTGGCCAAAGGTATAGTCGATGCGTTTGGGATTGGCAATGAAGACCAGCGCGGGGAATCGTCCTTCCGCCGTCTGCACTTTCAGGGTGCGGCGGTTGTAGTTTTTCCCCTCATAGTGAAGCAGGCTTTCAAACATGTCCGCTGGCAGGTCGCGGACGAGATAGCCCTGAATCCGGTGTTGCTTGTCTCGCACGGCATAGAGGTAGGTTCGGTCGGGCGAGATTTTCTTGTAGCCATCCAGGATCGCGGGGATCGGATGAAACGCGGTTTTACCGTCGGCAAAGGTCGAATCGAGGACGAGTTTGACGCCTAGGACTGCGCGAAAAATCAGCGGGTCGACCAGCGTCCCATACATGAACAGATTGAATGGCTCGTTGGGTGCGGGCATTATTCACCATCCGCGGGGTCGGTGTCTTCGGGTGTGAGCTGAAAGAGTTTTCGCAGCGTGGACGCGTGATTGGCGGCGGTGCGAGCGTTGCTGCGGAGATAGTTGGCGGCGGGGTGGACAAATTTCCGCAAGGCGCGGTGAAGTGCTCGCTGAAGAATTGCGAGATCCTCGGCCGCGTCCTCGTGGGCTTCGAGTTTGTTCGATGCCTGGACAAGTTCAGAATCAATGATTGATTCGAGGCGTTGATACAGGGCTTCAATCGTGGGTGTGATGTGGGCGGCATGCGCGGAATGGGTGTAGGCCCGCAGGTGTTTTCGGACGATGGATCGCGCGGCCTTGACGTGCTTTTTGCGCTTCTGGAGCGTTTGGGCGACGACGGATTCCAGATCGTCCAAATTGTAGAGGAAGACGTTTGCCAGCTTGGCGGCGTTGGGTTCAATGTCGCGGGGCATGGCCAGGTCGATCAGCAACAGCGGCCGTTCATCGCGCGTGGTTTGGGCTTGGCGGATGTGCTCGGCCGAGATGATTGGCCGATCCGAACCCGTCGAGGTGATCACCACGTCGGCCGAACCCAGCAACACCGGGAGTTCGTGAAGCGGACGAAACAATCCGCCGCAGGAGTCGGCCAACTCGCGTCCTCGCTCCGCACTGCGATTGGTCACCAGCAAGGCCTCGGGCATCAGCGCCCGAATTTGCTGGAGAACGATTTCATTCATTTTCCCCGCGCCGACCGACAACACCGTCTTGCCCGAAAGCGATTCAAACACGCGCCCGATGGCGTCGATGGCGACGGATGCGACGGAGACCTTGCCCTCGGCGATTCCGGTTTCCTGGCGAACCTGGCGACCAACGTGAAGGGCCTGGTCGAACAATTCGCGCAGATCCACCCCAGCGGCATCCTGTTCACAGGCAAGCTGGAGGGCGGTTTTGATTTGGGAGACGATTTGATCCTCGCCGGGGACCATCGAGTCCAGCCCGGCCGTCACGCAAAACAGATGCTCGATGGCATCGTCGTCGGCATAGGTGTACAGCGAGGGCGCAAACTCTGCCAGCGGCGTGTCCTGGAATTCTGCCAGCCAAGTGTGCAGGTCTTCGGGGTAGGGTTTTTCGTGAAGCGGACGAATGGTGTACAACTCGGTCCGGTTGCAGGTGCTCAGAAGCAGAAATTCGCTCTGGGGATAGCGGGTACGCAAATCACGCAACGCCTCGATCGTCGCCAGCGGCGAAAATGCGATGCGTTCGCGGACCGCGACGGGCGCGGTGGTGTGGTTCAGTCCTGTGCAGAGAATACGCATATCGTTCGATCAGTGATTGGCGCTCAGCCAGGAGGCGAGCAGAAGGAAAAGGGTGAGGGTGAATCCCGCCAGTGCCAGTTGGGCGCATTGTCGGCCTCGGAATTTCGGGCGGACCGCCAGCGCCACGGCGAACAGGTAGAGTCCCCAAACCACGAAGGCGGCGAGGAACTTCGGCTGGGCCAGCGTGTTGGCCATCCACTGTTTGATGCCGATTTGATGGGCGTAGATCAGCCCCAGCGGCAGGGACACGCTCAGCGCGGTTGCCGCAAAGACGAACCCACGGCGAATCCAGTGGTGCAAGGTTTCGAGGCTGGCAGATTTTTGATCGAACAGCGCCAGTGCGTGGGTGCGCAGGCGTCGCTCGGTGCGGAGATAGTTCAGCGCGACCAGGGCTGCGAAAAGGATTCCCCCAGCCGCGTGCAGTGCAGCAAGGATGTGCCCTTTGTGAAGAAGCTTCGGCGAGCGGGTCGCGTGGGCGAGGGCCCAGGCGCTTGTCGCCAGCACGGCCGCCATCAGGAGCATCCGCAAGAACAGCGCCTTGGGAGTGCTTCCCTTGGGAGATTTGGCGGGTTGGAACGCAACGGTCTTGCCCGCGAGGAGGTCGGCCAGTGCGTCTCGGATGGCCTTGGGGCCGTGAGCGGTAAAAGCGTCCAGCGCCGTTTCGTCGCTGAGGGTGTTCATGATCTGCATGCGGCGGTGGGGTTCGTCGGGCAAGTCGGCTTTGAGCTGCTTGCGGATCTCGTCGAGCAGGGCAGCGAATGGGCCGACCTGGTCGGGGAGGATGTCTTTGGCGCGGCGTTTGAGGTGTTGGACGAGTCCCGGGCTTGCCCCGCCCGTGCCGATGGCGAGGACGACGTGATCGCGTCGCACCGTCGCGGGCATGTAGAAATCACACGCAGCGGGTTGGTCGGCCGCGTTGACCCAAATGCGCTTTTGACGCGCATCGCGGGCAATTTGGTCGTTGGTTTCGCTGGAGGAGGTACACGCGAACACCAGGTCGACCTCGTCAAGGTGTTCCGGCGCATAGGGCGCGCAGATCACCTCGACGCCTTCGTCGAGTTCGTCCGAAACCGCAACGGGGGACACCAGACGCACACGGCAGCCCGCTTCCCGCAGAGCGCGCGCTTTACGAAGGCCCACCGCACCACCGCCAATGACGGCGGCGAGGCGTCCCTCGAGAATCAACATGACGGGGAAGGTATTCATTCGTCGTCAGCGGCAGTGGGTCTGATGTGGCCACGCTGAATCTCTTTGATTAGACCAAAGCGTGCTGTGCGGGCCGCCGCCTTGAGGATCGGATTGCCACTGTTGCTGTATTCGCGGATGAGCGATTCGATCTTTTTGATATTCCCGCGGTTGCCATTGTTGCGTTCATTATATTTTGCAATGGTGAGGAACACCAGCGCTTCGGCGCGGAAGGCGGGGTCTTCGTCATTGTCGATGACATAGAACAGGTCGCCTACAGGAACCGAAAGACTGCCCTCGCCGGTGTTCTCGGGGCTGAACAGTTTCGCGATTTTTTCGTTCAATTGGCCAGCGGCGGTTTGGATTTCATTCAGATAGTTGGTGGCCGCAGTCGCGCGGGTCTTGTCGCCAGTCTTCATATAGAGGTCAATCAGGTTGTTGGTGTATGCCTTCGAGTATGCCATGCCGAGTTTCAGAAGAATAATGCGCGAAGGTTCGTTGACCATATGCCAGGAAAGGATGGCTTGCGCTTTGGTGATTTCCAGCGCTTTTGCCGGGTTTTTTTCCTCATAGTGCATCCGGAGACAATCCAGACCGGTGAGAACTTTTTCCAGTTTGTGAACGATGCTGACATGGCGGAGGTCCTTGGAATATTGCACAATCTTCATGCCAGCCGGGAACCGTTCGACATCATTGACTGGGTCTTTGAGATACTTGAGTTGACTTACGAGGAAGCGCATTTTCTTTTTCTGCGTCCCCCGAAGCACGATCTCGTAGAGATTTTTGCACAGGGCCAAGTCGGCCTTGTTGAGGTCGCCGCTGCTGGAGACGTCCTCGTGGATGTCCTCGAACTGCCTCTGATTCTCCTTGTACAATTTGTATCCGGCCTCATAGTCATCTCCCGCGTTTCCTGAACCACTAGGCAGTGAGCCAAGGACGGCCTTGAGGGACACGGGGTCGGGACGCATGTTGTCCAGGAATCCACCTTGCATCGAGAACGTCGGGCTGGAGTAGCTCGGGAGGAAGATAATCTTGCAGGCAATCCCGACAATCAAAAGGATCCCCACGATGGAGACAATCAGAAGGACCGGGCTTTTCTGTTGCGCGTTGTGCCTGGCGCTATAGGACTTGCCTTTATTGCCGCCCTTGGTTTTGATGGCGACGCCTTTGCCTTTGCTCATTTTCTTGGCGGCAGCGCGCTTGGCCGCTGCAACTTGCTTCATTTGTTGGGGAGTCAGGTTATGTTTAGCAGACACAGGATTCTCCTTGTTGGGTGGAAGAGAAGGGTTGGGCCTTCAGTTTAGCGTTTTGGGGGCGGGAATACAAACAGCGTTCCGAGATTCGTGGGGTGATACAAGTGATGCGTGGCGCGAACCCAGCTGGATGCTTCGTGGCTGGGGGTGCAGTGGCGCATGAGGTTGATCCCCCAGCGCGTTTGTTTTCCATCGACCCCGAAGGCCGATTTGGGGATTCGTAATTCGGCGATCCAGGCCGTGGGGGTCCGGGAGATTGCCACGGTCGAACTCAGCGGGAGGCGGCGGTGACGCCCGAGCGGCGGGGTGGTTCCAATGCCCAGCTCTTCGAGAACCACGCCGGAAGGTTTGATGGCGATGTGGTAGAGGTCTTCGGGGGCCTTGGCGTCGCAGCCGGGGTCCAAAAGCAGCTCGACGCATTCTTCTCCCACCGCCAGAAGCTGCTGGTAGTGCAGGCGGTTGGTGGGCTTGTGGCGCAGGTGGTTGGGGGTGGGGTGGTTGCAGCGGAACGCGAAATAGAGGTGCGTTTGGTCCTGAAGGACTTGGACGGTTGTCGCGTTTTGGGCTTGTGGGCGCGCGGTTCGTCCGCGATTGCCCAGCAGGACAAACCCGCCGGCCGTGTTCGCGGGGACTGCGAGCCAGTCGTTGAGTTTGCCGTCGATGGTCGGTTTGCGGTGGGCCGTTTTGGCGATGAGAACAGCCGCTGAGGTCGCATGGACCGTGGTCTTGCCGAGGGGTTGCTGGAGTTGGATGCCAAAGGGGATTTTCCCCTCGCTGGTGATCGGGAGCGTGTCGAGCTCAAACGCAAGGTGAACGGTTCGACGCTCGAGAGGCGCAATGTTGGAGACCGGTGTGTTCTTGCTGAGAGGCCGCGCGGATTTCGGCAGATTGGCCAGCGAGAGCAAACAGGCCTGTTCGGTGGGGTACTGATTGAAGAGGGTCACAGCGACTTCGACGCGGGTGGCCTTGGACGGCGAGTTCACGGTGGCGGGGAGGATCCGCGTATGAACCTGCTCGACATCAATTTCGCAGAGTGCGTCGCAAATTTGTCGCCAGAGCTTCAGGTCGGCCTGGTGTTGTTGCGGCGTTTGGGGTTTACCGGTCTTGGTGGCCGATTCCGCAAGAACAAGGCGAATGCGCTGCCACAGTGCCGCCCGGCGGACCCAGCCACCGAGTCGGGGGACGTGGGGAGTGGCGCTTGCGGCCGCGCTGCCTGCGAACCGGGTCATGGTGTTGAGAATGGAGCGAACCAGATCGGCGCGTTTGCTGCGTTCGAGCAGGCGGAGGTAGGCCAGGTCGGCCATGCCCGTGCGGAGGAATTTGAGCGAAACCGACGGGCAGATCCGTGCCGTCGCACCGTGGCCGTCGAGGTAGAACAGCGTGTCGAGCTGGGGCGTGGCTGCGGGGGGTGCGACGACGTTGCCCAGCAGAATCCCGCGAGCGTTGTATTTCTTGGTGAACCAGCAGAGCGCACGCACGTCGCCGCCTTGGGCGAGGGGGTGAATCGGCGGCAAAAATGGCGGATTGGACGGGCGGAGATAGAGCCCCGCCAGCGGGCTGATCGAGGGGGCCAGGCGCGTTGCGAGCTGCGGCGAGAACTGCTCGGCCGGCGGCGCGAGCATGTGAATGTATTTCCAGTGGGTTGCGTCGGCGGGGGGCGTGAGCGACAGGATCGGCAGGTCGCGGTCGGCGGCTTGGAGATGCGACGCGAGCGACGCGAAGTTCGTTTGGTCGGCGGGGGTTGGCGCGGGGAATGCGAACAGGCGATCCTGGATTCCCGCGAGGTGGAAGTGGCGATTGGACGCGCGCACAATCGCTCCCATGGCCTTGGCATAGCCCGGAGCGGCGGCCGAGCCGAACGGCTTGACATCGGGCCAGGTCGTCGTCACGGAGACCGGCCATGCCATCAGGGCGTGGGGGTCGTTTTTGGGGGTCAGTAACGGGCCAACGAGCGCGTCGAAGCGGTCAAACGTGGCGCTAAGGGTGGTTTTGTCCGGCGCGAGTTTCGGCCGAAGGCCCTGGTCGAACACGCTCAGACCATGCGATTTGGCGGTGCGGCAGAATGCCTGAATCGCGTCGCGTACGGCGTGGATGTCCGACCGGCGCAGGGTTCCCGCTGCGGGGATGGCGGTCGGGACGCGCCCGAGGAAATGGCGGAACAGTTGGGCATGGTCGAATTGCCCAAGGCAGAGAATCGTCGGTGTCGCGGGCAGAGTTGCCGCCCACACGCGAAGGCGGATCGGCAGGTACACGGTTTTGCCCGGGCGCATGTCCACACGGATCGATCCGCGATAGATTCCCGCTTTTGCCGAGGCGGGGACGCGCACATCGCACCAAATCGCCAGGCGGTTGTCGGTGGCGACATGGACCGGCCCGTCAATGGCCGAAAGTTTATCGAACCATTTGCCCGCACGCAGCGCGGCGGCGGTTTGGCGGATTTGCCACGCCGGGAACGAATCGATCTGCACCGGCAGCTCGCGATAGAGCGTGATGGCCGAGGCGGGGAGGGTGGTTTCCAGTCCGCCGTCCATCTGCAATTCCGACGGCGTAAATGTATAGCGCGTCTGAGACCGATTTGCCGAAAACAGCGCTTGGAATGCGGTGGTTTCGTTGCGGGCACTGCTCAGGAACACGGCCTCGCGCTTGGGGGTGAGCGCGGACGGGTCGGACGTCGCAGGCGAAAATTCGCTCAACCGTTCACTGCCAGTGAACACCGCTACACCGCTGGGCAGGCCCTTTGGTTGCGGACGAGTCCCAAGCATGAGCGGTTGGCACCCACCCATCAACGCGCCCAGCAGGAGGCACAGTAAAATGGCCCGGCGTGATTTCATGGACTCTCGTCTCGGTACGGGTTGAGGCTAGTTGTCTTGCACGTGCGCGAATTGCGTGTTGTAGAGCGTCTGATAGAGGCTGCAGCGTTCCAGCAGTTCGCTGTGGGCGCCGATGTCCACGATGCGCCCGTCGTCCATGACGATGATCGCATCGGAGGCGAGGATGGTCTGGAAGCGGTGAGCGATCATGAAGGTCGTGCGGCCTTGGACAAATTCGCCCATGGCCTCGGTGATCTTCTGCTCGGACTCGGGGTCGATCTGGCTGAGCGCTTCGTCAAAGATCAAAATCGACGGGTCGCGCAGAATGGCGCGGGCGATGGCAATGCGCTGGCGTTGGCCGCCCGAAAGCGTACCCCCGCGCGGCGTGACCATGGTGTCCAGCCCGTCGGCCATTTCCATGGCGAAGTCGGTGACGAAGGCCTTGTCGGCTGCGGCCTGAACGGCGTCGGGGTTGGGGTGGCGCAGACCGTAGGAAATGTTCTCGGCAATCGTCGCGTTGAAGAGCACCGTTTCCTGCGTCACGATCCCGATTTGGCGGCGTAGCGACCGCAGCGAATGCGTCGCGATGTCTTTGCCGTCGATGGTGATCGTGCCGGAGTCAACTTCCATCAGGCGCGGCAGGAGACTCAGCAGGGTAGTTTTGCCGCAGCCGTTGGGCCCGACAATCGCGAAGCTTTTGCCTTGTTCGACGGTGAAGCTGATGTCTTTGAGGATCGGTTCGTCTTTTTCGGGATAGGTGTAGGTGACGTTTTTGAATTCGATCGAGTCAGCGTGGATCGGCAGCGATTCGGCGGCGGGGAGGTGCTTTTCCTGCTCGCGGTCCATCAGCTCGAAGACGCGCTCGGCCGCAGCATCGGCGCGTTGGAAGCGCGTGGCGACCTTGGAGAGTTTGCGGAGCGGGTCAAAGACCGCCGCCAGCATCATCATCCACGTCAGGAACAGTTCCGGGTCGAGACGGTCCATCAGCACTTCGCGCCCGGCGATCCCCGCGACCACCAACGCCACACTCAGCCCGATTGTTTCGACCAAGGGTGAGCTGGAGGAGTCGATGAGCGCGATTTTCTTCATCTGCTTGTAGAGCTTTTTGATGACCGCGCGGAAGCGTTTGCGTTCGGTGGCTTCCATGGTGTAGGCCTTGACCACGCGGATGCCCTTGAGGGTTTCGTCGATCACGCCGAGCATTTCGGAACGGTCTTTCAGGGCGGATTTCGTCGCACGGCGCATCATTTTGCCAAGCATCCGTACGATGAGGAACACCGGCGGGCCCGCGATGAAGCATGCCAGGGTGTAGTCGGGCAGGAGCATATAGGCCGCGATGGCCGAACCGAGCATCTTGGCAGGTTCGACGAGGGTTTTTCCGAAGAGGGTGTTGTGGCCGCCTTGAAGCTCGGCACAGTCGGCGATGAAGCGGCTGGTGGTGTCGGCCGTCCCGTCGGTGCTATAGAAGGTGACCGGCAAGCGGAGCGCGACCTCATAGTTGATCATGCGGATGTCCATGATGCCGCGGAAAACGGCCGTTTGGACCATGTATTCCTGAGCGACACGCAGGATGTTGCGCAAGATCGTCGCGACGCCCGCGAGCAGGAGGATGAAGAAGAGGATTGGAAAGCGTCCTGCCTTGTCTTTGGGTTCTTCAATACCGAAATAGGGCAGGAAATCGTTACAGGCGTATTGAAGGGCCGAACTCATGGTTTTGATCTCGCCGCAGGTAACGGTCGCGGTGGAGAAGCGCTTGTTCGCGTCGGTTTCGTTGCGGTCGTACAGATAGAGTTTGATCGTTTTTGCGTCCGATTTGGCCAGTTCGCGCTGGAGGATTTTTCCGTTTTTCAGGTGGGGCACGCCAGCGTCGTCAACCGTTCCGACGATCCAGCGATTTTTCACCAGGCCGCCGGGTGTGGGGGTTTCATTTTTCAGCGTGACGATATCGATAATGAACGCGGGGAGGGTCGGCGGCTTGGGCGCCCCGGCCTTGGACGGCGCCGTCGAAAGCGAATCGGTGTACATCGGCGGCACGTCGCGCACGACGAAGGTCCCTTCGAGCTTGTCGTTGGTCAGCGAGCTCCACGTCCAGCCGTGCAGGCCTTCGGGGCTGAGCATCACCTTCAGACCCGGCAGGGCCATCGCGATCCCGCCGCTCCAGAGCACGGCGATGAGCAGCACACAGATCAGCGAGCCGATCAGACGGCCTTTGTAGGGCAGGATGTATTTTACGGAGCGGAAGAAGGATTTCATGTCGGTCTTTCGTCAGGTTTGTGGCCGGCCTTGTGCGTCGTCTTGCGGGACGACGTGAGGCGTGGCTATACGAAAACAACCCCGCCGCCTTCGACGGTGCTGTTTCGATCCAGTTTCAGACCTGTATTGTAGTTATCCTTCCTCCAGAATGCAATCCTAGAGCGACGTGTGATCCCTCAAATTTCGTAGGTCCATTTTTTAGGATCTCGGCCGAAGGGGAGCTTAATCCACAGCCGTTCGTGGCCATAGTACGCGCCGAGCTTGATGATTGAGTCGAGCAGGCCGATGGACGCAGCCAGCTCGCCTTTTCCGGTGATCCACCATGCCAGCGCGGTCGTAATCGAAAAGGCCGTCACCCGCCAGGTCAGGGCTTTGGCGATGGTTCGCTTATGAGATTCCATGGTCAATGTCCTTTCGGGGGCAGATGATTGTCCGGCGAGACCGGGCGGGGAGTGTCGGCGAGGAACAGTTCCCAGCCGATGCGGTTGAGGGTCGCGCCGAAGCGCTCTCTGGATTGTCCGTGGCGGCTGTACCAGTCCAGCGTTGCAGTCAGCAGCGCGATGACCTGCTCCTCGGAGTCGAGCGGATAGGGATAGACGTGCCCCGTCAGCGGGATGCGTCCGCCCTTGGCGCCGAGGGTGATGCGATAGGCCTCGCCGGCAGATTCCCACGCGTTCACCGGACACGCCGAGATGCATTTGCCGCAGTCCACGCAGGCTTGTTCGTCGAGTTTCACGCAGTTGTTGCCGTCGAGCGAGAGCGCTTTGACCGGGCAGAACCGCACACACGCTTCGCAGTGCATGCATTGGTCTTCGTGGAGGGTTTTGCGGAGGATGCCCATCACGCCGAAATCGTTGCCCGTCGCCCCGGCGCAGTCGTTGGGGCAGCCCGTGATGCCGATCTTGAATTTGTGGGGCAGTTTGCGTTCGCCGGCGGCTTCATAGAGAGCCTTGGCGAGCGGAGTTGTTTCGATCAGGCCGTTGCGGCAGCGCGTTCCTGGGCAGGAGATGATGCTGCGGAGCCACGGCCCACTTCCGCGAGGGCTAAGCCCCGCCGCCGTCAGGTCCCGGTGCATCGCTTCGAGATGTTTCGCAGGGATGTTTGAGAGTTCCATGCTCTGACGCGTGGTGACGTGGACCTCGCTCGTGCCATATTTCGTGACGATCTGGCTGAGTGCAACGAGATTCTCGGCCGTGAGTGCGCCGCCGATGCAGTGCAACCGGATCGAGTACACGCCCGGCTCGCGCATGGGAATATACCCCATCAGCTTGCGTTGGCGGTCGGTCGGTGTGGTTTTGATGTGTGGCTTCATGAGGAGGTTCCGTGAATGTGGACAGGTCGTTCTTACTTCTTTTTTGGCCGTCGGTTAGATGCCTTCGCCGGGGGGCGAGAGCGTTTTGGATGCGTCGAGCAGCAGACCGCTGTTTTGCAACGCGCGGACGATTTTCTTCGTCGCTTCCTGCGGGCTGGTGGTTTCGTCGAGGACCAGGTCCGCGTCGATGCCCTCGCCAGCGCCAATGGCGATGGTGAACGTCTGGAACTCGCCGTCATTTTGTGCAGAGTTCTCGCCTTCGAGGATCACGCCGCAGCCAGCAATTTCCTGCTCATCGACGATGACGAACCGGCTGGTGAGGTCGATATCACTGTTGAGGTCGTAGGCGACATCGCGGGAAAGTTTCAGTGTGACCTCGGCGACGTCGTGGCGTTCGATTTGCTCTTTGGCGAATCGGCTGTCGATTTCCGATGCGTCGAGGACGTGATGAATCTCGACCAGCTCGGCCGTGACGTGCGAACTGCCGACCTTGAGTTTGTAGCTGCGGTCCTTGGTCAGCGGCGCGTGGCCCATCCAGAACACGTTCGAGCGCACCACCCGCCCCGAGTGCGGCGCGGGTTGATCCTCGCGGACCACCAGCTCGCCGGGGCGAATGTACACCTGCGGGACCACCGTGAGACCCAGCGCTTGCCCGGCATAGGCGTGACTGTGCGGCGGGGCGTTGAATTCTTCGATGCTCTCGACCGTTGCGCGTTTGCCCGAGGGGTAGAATCGCACGGCGTCGCCCACGCGAATGCTGCCGGTTTCGATGGTGCCGGCGATGATGCGTCGGTCGTCGCCCTCGGCCGTGAACTTGTAGATGTCCTGCACGGGAAGGCGGAACGGTTGGTCGAGATGGCCGGAGTCTTTCTCAAACGAGTCGACCTGTTCGAGCACTGTGTGGCCCGTGTACCAGGGCGTCCGCGCCGAGGCGGCGGTGATGTTGTCGCCCTCGCGCGCACTGATCGGAATGAACGCCGTCGGCGTCACCCCGAGATGCCCGAGGAACCGGCGATACTCGTCTTCAATCGCCTCGAAGACGCTCTCGGAATAGTCCACCAGGTCCATTTTATTGACCAGAACCGCGATCTGCGAAATCCCGAGCATCGACAGGATATAGCCGTGGCGCTTGGAGTTTTCCTGAATGCCCTCGTCGGCATCGATCACCAGCAGGGCGGCCTCGGCGCGCGCGGCACCGGTGACCATGTTCTTGAGGAATTCGATGTGCCCGGGCGCGTCGTGGATGATGTAGTGCCGTCGGTCGGTGTTGAAAAAGCAGCGTGCGGCATCGATGGTGATGCCCTGGGCCTGCTCATTTTTCAGCGCGTCGAGCAAAAAGGCGTACTCGAATGGCCGGGAGTTCTGCTGGCATTGCAGGCGGATCTGTTCGATCTTTCCGTCCGGCAGCGAGCCCGTTTCGGCGAGCAATCGTCCGATGACGCTCGATTTTCCGTGGTCGACGTGCCCGGCGATGACGATGTCCATTTGGACACGGCCCGCGCTGGCGAGGGGTTCGTCGGTTTGTGATTGTGTGGTCGCGCTCATGGTTACATGTACCCATCTCGGCGGAGTGATTCCAGAGACCCGCCGTCCTCTTTGTCTTGTTCTCGTCCAGACCGCTCGGCGATGTTCGTAAACTTTCCGCCGCGCAGTTCCGCAATGACCTCTTCTACGTTTTTCGCCGTCGATTCCACCGGGCTCGTGCACGGGAAGCAACCCAGCGAGCGATAGCGCTTGCCCTCGCCGCGGTCAAAATACAGCGATGTGATCGGGATGGATTCGCGCTGGATGTATTCCCAGATGTTCAGCTCGGTCCAGTCCAGCAGAGGGTGGATGCGGACGTGGGTGCCCGGCGCGAAGTCGGTTTTGTATTGCCGCCACAGTTCCGGCGGCTGATCGTCCACGTCCCAATCGTTGTCTTTGTCACGCGGCGAAAAGTAGCGTTCTTTCGAGCGGCTGCCTTCTTCGTCGGCGCGGACACCCACGATCACGCCCGTGTAGGGCTCTGTGTTGGCGTCCTTTTCGTACTCGCCGGTGATGTGGTTCATCCGCCAGCGCGTCCACTCGCCCGAAAGCGTGTTCTTCAGCGCGTTGGACTTGAGATTCTTGCAGCAGGAAATCCGGTCCACGTTGCCGTCGGGGAAGGTCTGCTTGTTCTTCAGGGCCTCGGTGTTCTGCCCGTAGACCATGTTCAGCTTCCACTTGCGCGCCAGCTCGTCGCGATATTCGATCATCTCGGGGATTTTGTAGGCCGTGTCGATGTGCACCAGCGGCAGCGGGACGTGTCCGAAGAACGCCTTGCGGGCCAGCCAGAGCAGCACCGTCGAGTCTTTCCCGATCGACCAAAGCATGCACAGGTTCCCGAATTCGCGATAGGCCTCGCGCAGGATGTGGATGCTTTTGGCTTCCAGGAGTTGTAGTTGGTCCATCGTTGTCATGAGTATGTCTCCTTGGGGTTGCGTTTTCGGCTAGTCACTGCGGCGGACGAGTTTGCCGTCCACGACATGCAGGCCGCATTCTTTTTGGTCCGGGGTTTCCCACCACCAGCGCCCCGCGCGAACGTCTTCGCCGGGTTCCACAGCCCGCGTGCAACACGCGCAGCCGATGCTGGGATAGTTTTGAGTGTGCAGGGCGTGGGTCGGTACGCCGTGCTTGCTGACATAGTCCCATACGTCCGATTCGCTCCAGGCCAGCAGGGGATTGATCTTGTAGATCCCGTGGACGGCGTCAAATTCGATCACTTCGAAGTCGGTGCGCGTGGGCGATTGCTCGTGACGCAGGCCAGTGATCCAGGCCGCCTTGGTCGAGAGTGCCCGCGCGAGGGGTTCGAGCTTCCGAATCCGGCAGCAGGCCTTGCGAAGCTCGACGCTGTCGCGGAAGAGGTTCACGCCGTGTTCGCGGACCAGTGTTTCCACGGCCGACGCTTCGGGGAAGTAGATGTCAATCGGCAGGCCGTAGAGTTTGGTCGTTTCGGCGATCAGGTCGTAGCTCTCGGGGAACAGCCGTCCGGTGTCGAGCGTGAACACGCCCAACTGCGGCGCGACGCGGGCGATGAGGTCGGTGAGGACCTGGTCTTCGGCCCCGAGCGAGGTCGCCAGCGCGGCGTTCTTTCCGAAAGTGCGCGCGGCCCAGCGCAAAGTGTCCCCAGTTGACAGGCCGTCGATCTGTGCGCGGTAGGCGGTGAGCTGCTCGATGATTTCGATCGGCGGGGGAGTGGGTTGGTGTGTCGTGTCGGTCATGGGGGTCTCCGGTTTGTCTTGTGGTGGCTATTCGTACTCGAATCGTGCGATTTGCCATGATTCATTGTAGGGCGCTGCTTTGGGGATCGTGGGGCGAAGGCGTCGCGACGTGCGGCATCGATAAAAAAACCGATCGTCGCAGTGCGTTGATCGGGTGGCGTGTGGGGGGCTGGCGGTTTTGCTCCGCCGCGTTACATGCCCATCGTGTCGCACTCGATCATGTTGCACATCATGCACATTCGCATGGTCATACACATACACATCATCATCGGGGCGAGGGCGAGAACCGACGCAGCACGACCGGCCGGGGCAGGGGTGGCCTGCGCGGCGTTCGAATTTCGGGTTGTGCTTGTCGTGTGGGTCATGAGTTCTCTGTGGTCGGCCGTGGCCGGGTTGCGTCCAACGGCGGCTACACGCCTCCCGTTTGAACTGTGGGACATCATAGGCCCCGAGGCCGGGATGTCAAGAAGTAATCCGTATATTTTTCGTACTGTATACAATCTCTCTAATTATAACCCACTGAAATATAACACACTTAAATCCGTACAAAAAAGATTCTATTCTATTTAGAAACGCCCATTGCTTTCTTCTTTACTCCCCGGAAGATATAAAAAAGCCCGCTGAAGTTGCGGGATTTTTATTTCTATGTCATGTTGAGCGGAGCGCGACAGCGCGGAGTCGAAACATCTCTCGACGTGATCCGCCCCTCATCCATCGCATCAGGGCGACCACAAGGGTCGCCCCTACAATTCAATTCACGGTCATTGGGTTGTCTACAACTCGTATTCCTTGATCTTTCGATACAATGTGCGTTCGCCGATGCCGAGGAGTTGCGCGGCGGCTTCTCGTTTGCCGTCGGTGAGTTCGAGCGTGTTCTTGATGAGCTGACGTTCGGCCTCGGCGATACTGATGCCGGCGAGCTGCGGCAGGTCGTCATCCGCGACGGCGGGTCGGGTGTGAACTTCTTCCGGCAGGGCATCGACGCCCGCCTCCGCCCCGGCCGACAGCACGATCATATTCTCCACGACATTGCGCAGCTGCCGCACATTTCCCGGCCAGGAATACGCCATCAACAGCCGCCGCGCCTCGGGCGAAACCGACTCGACCGGCGAGGGATACCGCTGGGTCGCGAGCTGCAGGAAGTGATCGATCAGCAGGCCGATGTCGTCGCGCCGTTTGCGCAGCGGCGGAATCGTCAGCGGCGCGCCCTTGATGCGATAGTACAAATCCTCGCGGAATTCCTTGGTGGCGACCTTCTCGGCGAGGTCGGCATTCGTCGCCGAAACGATGCGCACGTCGACGCGGATCGGCTCGTTGGCGCCGACGCGGACGACCTCTCCATTCTCCAGCACGCGCAGAAGTTTGGCCTGCATGGCCGCGGGCATGTCACCGATTTCATCGAGGAACAGCGTCCCGCCGTCGGCGTGTTCGAAGCGCCCCGGCCGGTCGCTCGTCGCGCCGGTATAGGCCCCGCGGACGTGGCCGAACAGCTCGTCTTCGAGCAGGGTTTCGCTGAGGCCCGCGCAGTTGATCGCCACGAAGGGCTTGTTTGCGCGGGGGGAATTCTGGTGGACGGCGTTGGCGAAGAGCTCTTTGCCGGTCCCGCTTTCGCCCAATAATAGCACGGCAATATCGCTTTGTGCGACGCGGCGGAGGGTGTCAAGCACGGCCGTCATCGGTGCGGACTGGCCAACGATGTTCTCGAACCCGGTGGTGGTTTCCACAGGTTCGCGGACGACGGAGAGGGGCCCTTTTTGCGCGGACAGCTCGGCAGCGCGCGCCACCACGCCGCGCAGGTCGTCGAGGTCGAGGGGCTTTTCGATGTAGTCGAACGCGCCGTTGCGCAGGGCCGTGCGGCAGGTCTCGACGGTCGAGTGCGCGGTGATCAGAATCCCTTTCGCATCGGGCGCATGTTCGCGGGCGGCGGCAAGCACGGCGAGCCCGTCGGGGCCCGGGCCGAGCATCAGGTCGGTGATGATGATGTCGAAGGCGGCCTGGTGGAGCTTGGTGATTGCGTCGGCACCGTCGTGGACCACGGTGCAGCGATGGCCGACCCGGCCGAGACCTTCGGCGAGCGCTTCGGCGTGGGCGACTTCATCTTCGACGATCAAAATTTCCGCAGCGAGTTGTTCAAGGTTCGTAGTCATCCCGATATCGTACCGAAAAATTTCATCGCGGGCAAGGCCTTGCGTGGTTTGGGCTTGCATCGCGGGCGCGAAAGGGCACAATGGAACCATGTCCGACGAGGAGATTCAACTTGCCGATTGCTCTGTGCGCGACGATGGCGCGGTGGTCTCCGCGCGATTCGACGATGTCTATTTCGACGCGGCCGACGGACTCGCCGAAAGTCGCGCGGTGTTCATCGAGGGCAGCAATTTTCCCGATCGGTGGGCGGCCAATCGCCGCTGGCCGTTCACGGTCTTCGAGACGGGCTTCGGCACGGGTCTGAATTTCCTCGCGACGCTGTCGGCGTGGCGCACGGCCGAGACACCCGATGGCGCGACGCTGCGCTATTTTGCGGCGGAGAAGTTTCCCGTATCCCGGTCGGTCGTCGCCGAGGCGCTGGGCGGCTGGGGCGAGCTTTCGGCTGAACTCGCGGCGTTCTTGGCGGTCTATCCCGAATCGATCCTGCCCGGCCTGTCGCGCTGGGCCGTCGCGCCAGACGTCGAGCTGATCTACGGCTGCGGCGAGGTCGCGGAGATCATCGCTGCGGACACACCGCCCATCGACGCGTGGCTGCTGGACGGATTCGCGCCGGGGAAAAATCCGGACATGTGGCGCGCGGAGGTGTTCGCCGCGATGGCAACCCGCAGCGCACCGGGCGCGACGATTGCAACCTTCACGGCCGCGGGGGTCGTCAAACGCGGATTGCGCGATGCGGGCTTCACCGTCCGCCGCCGCCCCGGCCACGGAAAAAAATGGCACCGCCTTGTCGGAACTTACTCAGGAGAAATCGCTTGTGTGGATGAGTCGAATCCGTATGATTGAAATGGTCGTCGCGCGCGTGGCGAATGGAGAATCACACATAGCAGCAAGGGGACCCCATGGAGCAGCAAATCACCAATCAACAGTCTTACACGATTCGTCGCAAAATTTTTACGCTCTTTGGCGCCGCGTTCCACATCTATGATGAAGCGGGCAATTTGATGGCCTTCAGCAAGCAAAAGGCGTTCAAGCTCAAAGAAGACATCCGCCTGTACACCGATGAGACGTGCACCACCGAGCGGCTTGTGATCAAAGCGACGAAGGTGATCGATTTTTCCTCGGCCTACGAAGTGACAGACCCCGCGACGGGCGAGACGCTTGGCGTGCTCAAGCGCAAGGGCTTTAAGAGCATGCTCCGTGACCATTGGGTGATGGAGACCGCTGACGGCATGACGATTCAGATCACCGAGGACTCGGCCCTCATGGCGATGGTGCGGCGACTTCTGACGAACCTGTTCCCTCAAGGCTTCCACGCCAAGACCGACACAGGCGCGTTGATCGCATCGTTCAAGCAGAATTTCAACCCCTTCGTCCAGAAGCTGAAGATGACGTTCGCGCCCGACACCGCCGGCGTGGATGCGCGGTTGATTATCGCGGCGGGCGTGTTGCTCGTAGCCATCGAAGGCCGCCAGAAATAAGCATTCCACTTTGCGCCTGTGGACACAGGGAGGGCCTGTATGACGCATTTAAATTTGATCAGCGGGTTGGGGCTTGTCGCGTTTGTTTTCATCGCGTGGGCGCTATCGAGCAATCGGCGCAACGTCAACGTTCGCGTGGTCGTCTGGGGCGTGGGCTTGCAGCTGCTGCTGGCGGGTGTGCTGTTCCACTCGTCGCTCTGCCGCGACGCGATGCTGCACGTCAACACGGCCGTCGTGGGTCTGCTGCAATCGGCCACCGGCGCGATGACGTTTGTCTTTGGCCGCCTGGGTGAGAATCCCGACGGCACGAAATTCATCCTCGCCACCCAGGCACTGCCGCTGATGATCATCTTTTCGGCGGTGATGGCGCTGCTGTATCACGCGGGAATTCTGCCGTGGATCATCCGCCAGATGGCGAAGGTCTTTACGCGGCTGATGCGGATCAGCGGGGCCGAATCGCTGTGCGTGTCGGGCAGTGTGTTCGTCGGTGTCGAGGGCACGATGATGGCCGGGCCGACGTTCAAGACCATGACGCGCTCGGAGCTGTGCATGCTCTTCACGACCTACATGGCGACGATCGCTTCGACGGTGTTCGCGGTGTATGTCGGCTTTCTCAGCAACGTGTTTCCGAACATCGCGGGCCATCTGATCACGGCGTCGCTGTTGAGTGCGCCGGCGGCGGTGGTCATGGCGAAATTGCTCTGCCCCGAGGACGAGACGCCCGATACGCTGGGGATGGATGTGCGGCCTGTTGTGGACAAAGCCGACAACGCGATTGTCGCGTTCATCGACGGCGCGCACCAGGGCCTGCGGCTGTGCGTGAATGTCGCGGTGCTGCTGCTGGCGGTCCTCGGGCTACTGTATATGGTTGACTATTGCCTCGGCGGCGCGATGGGCCTGTGCGGCGTGGAGGGCTTTGGGCTCAAGACGCTTCTGGGCTGGGTGTTCTACCCGTTCGCGTGGTTGCTGGGTGTGGAGAGCGGCGACGTGCAATGGGTTGGCCAGCTGCTCGGCGAGCGTGCGGTGGCGACGGAAATCCCGTCGTATATCGCTCTGTCCAAGGCCATCGGAGACCCGGCGACGACGGTTTCGCCGCGCACGGCCGTGATTGCCGCGTATGCGCTGTGCGGGTTTGCGCACATTCCCGCGACGGCGATTACGATGGGCGCGTTTGTCGGCCTTGCGCCCGAGCGGCGGGGCGAATTTTCCCGTTTGGCCCCGCGGGCATTGCTGGCGGCGACGCTGGCGTGTCTGATGACCGGCGCGGTGGCAGGGCTGATGTACACCGGCGGCGAAACTCTGCTGACGGTGGCGAAATAACAGGGTTGAATGGGCGTTATGCCTGGCACTGGGACATAGAGATCGAGATCGACTTTATAAGGAGAATCGAATGCAACGACGCGAATTTATGAAAGCGACCCTCGGCGCGGGTGCACTTGCTTTGGCGAGCGCGAACGGTATTTCGGCCTCCAAGGCGGACCGCCCCAACGTGCTGTTTATTTGCGTGGACGACTTGAACCACTGGATTGGGTATACCGGCCGCAACCCGCAGACTAAAACGCCGAATATTGACCGGCTGTCTGCGATGGGTGTCTCGTTCACCAACGCACACTGCGCTGCGCCCGCTTGTGGGCCTACGCGTGCGTCGCTGTGGTCGGGCTATCGCCCGGCGACGAGCGGCTGCTATCACAATCAGGACTCCTGGCGTAAGCACATTCCCAAGGGCGTGTGTTTGAATTACACGTTCAAGCAGGCTGGCTACCACACCGCCGCGATGGGCAAGACCTATCACACCAGCACTGGCGGGAAAAAGACCGTCTACGGCGAGGAGTGGAGCTACTATCCGCCTTGCCCGAAATCCCCCACCGCCGGGGCGGGGAAGTTTGAAGGCTATTTCACGCCGCGCAAAAAAAGCATCAAAAATGAAGAGATCGGCGATTGGCATACGGTTGATTTCTGCATCAAGCAGATGAATACCAAGCGCGACAAACCGCTGTTTCTCGCGTGCGGGCTCAGCAAGCCGCACCTGCCATGGGATGTCCCGGACAAATATCACGAGATGTTCCCGTTGAAGGACATCAAACTCCCGCCATACCTCGAAAACGATCTCGACGACGTGCCGCCCATCGGCCGGAAAATTGGCAATCCCCAAGACCATCCCAAGATGATCAAAACGAAGATGTGGAAGACCGCGATCCAGTCCTATCTCGCGACGGTGGCGTGGTGTGACATGAATATCGGTCGCTTGCTCGACGCGTTGGCCAAGTCGCCCATCGCTGACAACACGATCATCGTGCTGTGGGGCGATCACGGCTGGCATCTCGGCGAGAAGGATCACTGGCGCAAGTTCACGCTGTGGGAAGAAGCCACGCGCGCGCCGCTGATCTGGGTCGCGCCTGGCGTGACGAAGACAAACGCGATTTGCACCCGGCCGGTGGACTTCATGACGATCTATCCGACGTTGTGCGACCTGACGGGGTTGAAGACCCCCGATCACGTCGAGGGCAAATCGATCCGTGCGCTGCTGGAAAATCCCAAGGCCGAGTACGACGGCGTGGCGCTGACGACCGAAGGGTTCAAGAATCACGCAGTGCGCGACGACCGCTGGCGGTATATCCGCTATAGGGACGGTAGCGAGGAGCTGTACGACCACGATAACGATCCCTACGAACACACCAATCTTGCGAAAAATCCCAAGTTCAATGATGTGAAGAAACGCCTCGCAAAGTTCATGCCCACCGATGATGTCAAGATTGACACGGCGCCGCTGAACCCCGATTGGAAATCCACGGGCGGCGGCCACGGCGACAAGAAAAAAGGCGGTAACAATAAGAGCGACAAGAAAAAGGGCGACAAGAAAAAGAACGACAAGAAGAAAGAGGCGGAGAACACGGCCGGTAAGAAAAAGGGCGGCAAGAAGAAGGGCAATAAGAAGACGCCCGCCACGCCCGAATAGAGATAGAGAATCAGAGAGGTCTCGGCCTCGCGCCGATCAACGCAATACAGTCCAACAGGGCGGCCCATCCGGGCCGCTCTTATTTTATGCGAATTTGTCGAAGAAGATCATGCGCTCATTGACGCCGTTGTCGGTCAGGACATTGCACGCGGCGTTGCACATGCCCGGCGAGCCGCACAGGTACGCCTCCAGCGGGCTGGGGATCTCGGGGAGGTGACGGGCGATGACTTCGGTAATCAGGCCGCGTTCGCCGTCCCAGTTCTCTTCGCCGCCGCTGATGGCGGGGATGAACTCCAGCCAGTCCAGTTCGGCCTCCAGCGTGCGCCATTCGTCCACGAGGAACAAATCGCGCAGGGCGACCGCGCCGAAAAAGAAGTAGACCTTCCGCGTGTTTCCGATCTCGCGGAGGTGGTGGACCATCGACCAGAACGGCGACATGCCACTGCCGCCCGCGACCCACACCATCGGCAATTTTCGGCTCGACAGCGCGAATTCGCCGAAGGGGCCAGTGAGGGACACTTCGTCTCCGATGGCGAGGCACTCGTGGACCCAGACCGACATCATGCCGTTGGGCACGCGGCGGATCATCAGCTCGACGATGTCGGTTTCGCTCGGGCGCGAGGCCATGGAATAGGCGCGGCTGACACCGGGACACTCGGCCGAGGCGGGGCGGTCGAGTTGGATATATTGTCCGGGTTCAAAGGTCATCGCCGCGGGGTCCACCAGGCGCAGGCGCACATGGTTGATGTCGTAGGTCAGCGGGTCGATGCGTTCGACGACGGCGCGGTATGAGCGTGCGGGGAGTAGCGTGCCAGCAACTTCAATCGCGAGGTCCGCGCCGGGGGATAGCTCCATCTGACAGGCCAGACGCATCCCATTGGTGATCTCGTCCTCGGAGAGTTTCTGCTTGTCGACCGGGCCAGGGGCGGGGGCGCCGAAAAGCACTTTGACCTTGCAAAATCCGCACAGACCCTTGCCACCGCACGCGCTGGCGAGGTGGACCTCCTGGGCCTTGAGCGCTGCAAGCAACGTTTGGCCGGTGGGGACCTCGAGGACTTTCGCGCCGTGGTTCAGGTCAATTGTCAGGGTTGGGTGTGTCTTGCTCATAATTCCAGAGTACGTCTTCGAGACGCCGTTTGGGGACATGGTGACTATTTGCTTCGTCGCGCCAATACTCGAACGATTCGCCGGGGAGCATTTCTTCGAGGACGACCTCCTCGACGGGTTTGCCCACGGCGAGGACCAATTCGACGCTCATTGTAGGCGGCAGGGAAAGAATTTTCCTGAATCGGTCCTGATCGGCACTGGCGAAGATGCACGCGCCCAGCCCTCGCTCGGTCGCGCCGAGGACCATGCTCCAGGCGGCGATGCCCGCGTCGTGCGAGACATCGGCCCCGAGTGCGTCGTCGCGCAGCAGGACGATGTAGGCAGTGGGGCGTTCTTCGCGAGCCGGGCCAGGCCAATCGGGCAGAGAATAGGCCCACAGCAGCGACTCAAAAATCGCGTCACAGTCGGCGGGGTCGTTCACGGGCGCAAACCGGATGGCTTGCTTGTTTCCGCTCGAAGGACTCAGGCGCGCGAGATTCACCAGCCGGAGAAGTACTGTCTCGTCCACGAGATAGCTCGCGTCGAAGCGGCGGTAGGTTCTGGCAAGTTGGATCAAGGCATCAAGCATGGCCGTCCTGGGCAAGGGGAGCAAACCCGAGTTGGGGGTTTTCTTTTGGTCCTTCGATATGGTAGTATTATGAAGAGTGGTACGAGAAATTCAAAGGAAATAGACGCACTGTTCCCAAAAAAATGCCACAAAGGATCGAAACGATGGATATTGGAAAACCCATATTGAGTTTGGAAGACGTCACCCTTCGCCGGGGCGACGATGTGTTGCTCGACGGCGTGAGCTGGACGGTTCGCGAAGGGCAGCACTGGGCGGTGCTCGGCGCAAATGGTTCTGGCAAGACGTGCATGCTCCGCATCGCTACGGGCTATCTATGGGCCTCCGAGGGCAAGGTCACCTGCCTTGGTCACCCGGCCGGCTCGCACGAATTGCGTGATCTGCGGATGCGCATCGGCTGGGCCTCCAGCGCGCTCGATCCGATGATTCGCACCGGCAACAGCGCACAGGAAATTATCCTCTCGGGCGCGTTTGCCGCGACGGGACTGTTTGAAACTCCGACCGACCTCAATGCGATCAAGTGCGAAAAGCTGATGGAATTGCTCCATCTCACCGAAGTTCAAGATCGCCGTTGGCACCTGCTGAGCCTCGGCGAACAGCGCAAAACCCTCCTCGCGCGCTCTCTGATGCTCGACCCGGAATTGCTGATTCTCGACGAACCGTGCGTGGGCCTGGACATTCCCTCGCGGGAAATCTTCCTTGACACATTGCTGCACATCCACGAGCCAGGATTTACGAAGTCCGCAAAATCGTTGGTGTATGTCACTCACCACGTCGAAGAATTGTTGTCGATTTTCACGCACGTCGTGATCCTCAAGCACGGTAAAATTCTCACGGCCGGGCCGATTGCCGACACTCTGACGTCCGATGTCCTGACCGAAGCGTATGACATTCCCGTCGAAATCGAGCGCGAGCATGGCCGATTCTGGACACGCGTCAAACCTCACTAGCGGGATTGCAAAAAACGCGGGTTGTGGTAACTGTATTGAATTCGGTTTGTTAGCAATATAGGCGGGTTTGTAATTAGGGTATTATTAATTAGAAATATTTGCAAATTTATCGAAAATTCGATTTTCTTCTTTGCCATGGTCGCCCAAAAAACTAGA
>JABGPZ010000084.1 GCA_018644725.1 Phycisphaerales bacterium | reverse complement strand
CTGGAGATTGTTGGGGACTTTGAATTCGCAGAGGGTGTCTTTGTCGTGGTGGAGCTTGATGTCTTTGATCTTCCGCGTGGACGTGATGCCGTAGAGGTCGGTCGAATAGATGGTGAGATGGACCTCTTCGAGGAGATCGAGCGAGACATCCCGGTTGTGCATGCGAAGCGCGGGGCGGAGGGTGACGTTGGCGGTTTCGCCCTTGAGAAGCGTGCCGCGTTCGACGTGGATGCCCGCGTTGAGTTGGTACGATTCGCCGAGGTGCTGGAACGATGCCAACGTGGCGAAGTTGCCGCTTTGGATGATGATCTGTTCGTTGCGGGGGTTGGTGGAGTAGGGAATGAGGATTTGGGCGTCTTCGTCGGTTTCGTATTCCCGGCCTCGGAGATGGATCGAGGCGTCGTTGACGACATCGCCTTGTTCGTCGAGGACGGTGAAGACCTGTCCGGCCGAGGAGGTCCGCGAGAGGAAATTCAGCTTGCCCTTGCGGATGATCGCGCGGGAGGATTTGCCGTTGCCGATGAACTCGACGACGAAAATCCCGCGGCCTTTGCACTGGGGCAGCTCGAAGGTGCGCTTGACGCGCCGCAGTGCGGGATCGGTATAGGTGTACGTTTTCTGATAGTTCGCGACGAGTCCGTCGAGGTCGATCTGGGTGTTGATCTGCTGGCCGGTGGCGCGGTAGTAGTTCAGCTCGTTAATTTCGAATACCTTCACCAGCAGGGTCTTGGCGTTTTTCACGTACAGCTCGAGTTTGACCTTGTCATCGGGGCCATAGACTTCGGGGTTCCACGGCGCGAAGTCGAGATCGACGCGGGCCTTGAGAGCTTTGTAGGCGCTCGGCGACAGCCACGAGTACCACTGTTCCATGTCGCCCATGCCGGCGAGGATTTTTGTCTCGGCGAAGATCGGCTTGAGGTACGTATCGCGGAGATAGTTGGTGTACTTTTCTTGTTTCCAGGTCGTTTCGTCGCGGAACAAGTTCATCAGATAGTCGCGCACGAGCGCGTTGTCGTTGCGGATGGATCCCAGCCCGCAATAGGAGGAATAGTTGCTGTTGAGATTGACGAATGAGCTGGAATTGGTGCGGGAAATCTTTTTGTACAGCTCCACGTTGCAGAGTCCGTCGCGGCGGGGGAGCTGAATGTAGCGCAAAAAGCGTTCGCGGTCATAGAGGCCCTGGCTGCGGTCAAACACGAGGCGATGATAGAGGACGTTGGCTTTGAGGGAGTTCCATGAACTCGGGAGCGTCGAGACATAGTTCCACAGCCGGTCGAGGTGGGCCTTGATGACGGCCTTGTTGTAGCGGCGGTCTTCATCGGGGTTCGGCGCGAGCTGTCGCAGAGAGGCGTAGATGAAGTTGGAGTTGAGTTTCAGCTCCGGCTTGAGTTTCACAAGCTCGTCGAGCTGGGCGCGGGTGAGCTTGGCATGGATCGACATCGAGCCAAAGCCGCGGGAGTCTTTGTAGTCCAGGTCGGCGGCGATGAGTTTGACAAGGCCCGGCAGGTCTGGCCGGACGAGTCTGCGCAGCAGGTCGCGGCGGCGTGTTTCGCGCAGGGGTTGGGTCGCCAGCCAGGGATAGCTCGCGCGGGTAAAGCCCGAGACGCTGTGATAGCTGTCGCGGTAGGCGCGTTTGGCGAGGGTCGCGAAGCTGATCTTTGATTGATCGAGCGTGGTGGGGAGGGTGAGTTTTTTGTTGAGCTCTTCGCGCTGATGATTGAAGCTTAACCCGAGGTTGAGTTTCAGGTAGGCCAGCGCGGCTTTGGGGTCCGACTTGTAGCTCAGGAGCACCTGGCGATGGCGGATTTCACGAAACTGGCTGGTCTCGCCATAGCGTTTGGACCAGAGTTTTTGCAGCGGCGGAACCTTTTCGCTTTGGCCGGTGTTGAGATAGTGCAGGCAGTGGAAATAGTAGTAATCCTGCGTGCCGGGGATCAGCTGCTTCAGCGCGGCGTCGCGATCTTTGGCGAGAGAAAAGTCTTCCAGATAGCCGATGGTGCCTGCCATGGTGAGGCTTGCGAGGGACATCAATACGGCCAGAACGAAGTAGGTACGGCTGCTACGTTTCATGGTTTTCTCCTTACATGAAAAGGGGTTGCAGAGGTGTGTCTCCCATTAGACGATTACCAGCCTACCTTGTTCTCGATAAATTGCAAATTCTTTATGGGAGAAATCGAAGGGAGAATTTCCCAATATGCTCTGGGGTCGATTCGGGGGCGCTTTTTTGTTGTTGGGTGGACATGATCGCTCAAAGGGAGTATGATGGGGTGCTTGAGGATGGTCGGCAGGCAATCGCCAGGCCGAAGAGGTCCTCAGCTTTTTTGGAGCGATAGGATATGGAACTTCCCCCTCGCGCATCTGGCGACGAGCTATTACAACCCGGAGCGTTGGTGTCGGTGCGTCTGCGTCTGCAGGCGATGGCTGCGCATCATGATCTGGCGACGGTGATTGCGTATGCGTTCGATCACCGCACGCGGATGCTGCCGTTTATTGGTGCGGACGTGCGGATGGCCCCTGCGGGCGTACGCGCAATCGGCTCGGCCATGGTCGACGCCGGATTCCCCAAAACGCGCATCGTCCTCCAGCAGTGGAACCGCCGGTT
The DNA here is from genome assembly GCA_018644725.1 of Phycisphaerales bacterium. GTDB lineage: Bacteria > Planctomycetota > Phycisphaerae > SM23-33 > SM23-33 > JABGPZ01. Next base: position 2,144 of record JABGPZ010000084.1, on the reverse strand, counting down.
CCGCCCCTCGCAAATGCGGCTGGACGGGCGAATTCCCGATCTGTTCATGGTGTCGAGCATGCAAATCCACACCGCGCCGTGTATCGAGCTGATTCAGGATGCCTGCCGGATCGACCCCGCGCATCGGCCTCTGATTATCGCGGGCGGCCCGAAAACGATTTATGAGCCGTGGGGCGTGTTCAGTAGCGACCCGGCGAATCCCTGGGGCGCCGATGTGGCCGTCACCGGCGAAGAATATGTCCTCCTGAGTCTTCTGGAAGTACTGCTCGCGATCCGCGGCGAAGGCGAATCGATGCGATCGGCGTTTTATCGTGCCCGTGACGAAGGACTCCTCGATGCGATTCCCGGGCTGGTCTATCCGCGCGGCGAGCGTGACAATATTGCGAGCGAGCTTGTCGATACCGGCATTCAAAAGCTCCTCGGCGACCTCGACGAACAGCCATCGCCCGTGCTTGGCTATGGCTTGCTCGAACTGCCCAGCCGCAAGGCCACCCTTGGGCTGTCGGCGATTCCCGCCAACAAGGTCTCCAAATACAGCCCCGTCGGCTCGCTTGTGCTGACCCTCGGCTGCAAGTTCAAATGTCCCTATTGCCCGATCCCCGCGTACAATCAGCGCCAATATCGCACCAAATCCGGCGAGCGCATCGCCGAAGAATTCGAACAACTCTACCACGCCTATCACATGCGCGTCTACTTCGGCGCGGACGACAATTTCTTCAATGACAAGGAACGGACCCTCTCGATCGCCGAGACACTTTCGCGCAAGATCGATGCCGGGTCGCGCCCGCACCGGAAAATCCACTGGGGTACCGAGGCGACCGTCCACGATGTCCTGCAGATGAAAGACCATCTCCCGCTGTTGCGCAAAGCTGGCCTCGGCGGGCTCTGGCTGGGCGTGGAAGACATGTCCGGCGCACTTGTCCGCAAAGGCCAGGGCGAGGACCAAACCGTCGAAGCGTTCAAGCTCCTGCGGAGCAATGGCATCTTCCCGATGCCCATGATGATGCACCACGACACCCAGCCGCTGGTGACCTTCAAAAGCCAGGGAGGCCTGCTGAACCAAGTTCGTCTGCTCCGCAAGGCCGGCGCGATTACCATGCAGGTGATGATGCTCACGCCCGCGGTGGGCTCGAAATTGTACGTCGAGACCTTCGAATCGGGCCTGGCCTACAAACAGGTCGGCAAAACGCCCGTTGAGAACTACATCATCGACGGAAACCACGTCGTCGCCAGCCGCGCGAAAAAACCGTGGCGCAAACAGCTCAACATTCTGCTGGCCTACTTCTTCTTCTATAATGTGGTGCGCTGCCTGTTCTCGCTGGTGTTCTCCAAAACCGACATCCCGCTCGAGCCGGCCCTTCTTAAGGATTCGCCATTCCGCACCAAGCGAAGCCGGCGCATGGCCCGCAAGACGATGATGCATTTCGCCGATTTCTTCGCGCAGCTCTTTGGGATGTGGGGGCTGGTGTTCACGGTCCGGCGGACGTTTGTGTGGATGATGCGGCTTCTGTTCCGCAAGATTCACCGGACGACGGCCCCGCCCGGCAGCAAGCTTCCGATGTGTGCGCCCGATGGCGGCCCGGCCGTCCACGACCTGCCGCGTGCGCCCGTTCCCGCTGATGCGCCCTGTGCGCCGCCTGCGGAAGAAACTCAAACAGAGTAAGGCCGCCAAAGAAACGAAAGACATTTCAAGACATTCTAAAACACACCCTGTCCATTCGGCAGGGTGTTTTTTTTGTACGTTCATGGCAGAGTAGAGGGGATTGATCATTTCGCAGCGGGACTGTATCAAGCGCCGGAGGTGCGAAAGGGTTTAGCCGGGGGCGTAAGCCCCCGGAATGTGGCAAAACAAAAAGAGCCCCGAAGGGGCGAAAGAAGTATCTTTCCTACATTTTCCTTTCGCCCTTTCAGGGCTTTGCTTCTTAAGATACTCTACCGGGGGCTTACGCCCCCGGCTACATCCTGTTGCCCTTTCAGGGCAAAGACAAGCCAGGTCCAACAGGGCCGCTGTTGTCAGAAAATCCAATGCAAAATGGGGCTTGTTTCAGGTTGAGTTTGGAGAGGAGGTTATGTCATTTCTGAATTTATGTGGCGGATTCAAGTCTCTAACGTGACACGTGAGTGAAACAAAAGCGGTGAGCGGG
>JABGPZ010000107.1 GCA_018644725.1 Phycisphaerales bacterium | reverse complement strand
AATGACCGCATTATACAATACTCAAAGTCGAAACGCTATTATTCAAAGAACCCTTGTGTTTTTTGTCGGAATTGGTACAATCTGTCCTCTGTAAAAAACAGGAGCATCTATGACCGACGAGATTCAGGATCAAATTGAAATCGAACTTCCCACCGAGGCGGACGCGCCAGCGGACGAAATCGCCGTCGAGGCCGATGACGCCCCCACGCTGGACGAGGCCGTCGCCGAGCTCGATATGGCCTCGGAAGAAATGGCCGCGACGGTTGAGGCGTTGCTCTTCAGCAGCGACGTGCCTCTGTCGACCGCCAAACTGGGAACGATTTCCGAACTGCCCCAGCGCTGTATCAAGCAGTCCATCAAGGCCCTCAACGAACGCTACGGGGAAACCCACAGCACGTTCCGTATTGTGGAAATTGCTGGCGGCTATCAGCTTCAGACCCAGCCCGAATATTTCGACGTGCTACGTCGGCTGTTCCACGTCCGCAAGTCCAACCGCCTTAGCCAGGCTGCGATGGAAACCCTCGCGATCGTCGCCTATCGTCAGCCGATTCTCCGCGCCGACATCGAGGCCGTCCGCGGCGTCGCCAGCGGCGAGATGCTTCGCAATCTCATGGAGCGCGGGTTGGTGAAAATCGTCGGACGCGCCGAAGTCATTGGCCGGCCGATGCTCTATGGCACGACGAAGAAATTCCTCGAGGTCTTTGGCCTCGCCAAACTCGCCGACCTGCCCAAGGCGGATGAGCTTCGCAGCCCCGCCAGCAAACCACCCACCCCCAAGGACGAAACGCCACTCTTTGAAGATGGTCAGGCGTCCGCCGAGGGAGAGCAAGAGTCCGAGCAAACGGCGCAGCAAACGTCCGAAGACGGCGACACCGCGCCCGCATCGGACATTCCTGCTTCGCCCGTGGTCCCCCAAGAGCTCACCGCGCCTGTCGTGCTGAGCGACGAGGACGAATGGGACGAAGAGCTCGACGCCGAAGAAGGCGGATTGGATGGGGACGAATTTGACGAAGGGGACGACGAAGAATGGACCGACGGCGAGGCTGACGAGTGATTGCTTACGTTGACAGTTTTGCCGGTCTCGCGGGCGATATGTTCGTCGCCGCGTTGCTGGATGCGGGGCTGGAGCTTTCGGCCTTGCAGGAGGCGCTTGAGGGGTTGGCGCTCGAAGGATTTGCCGTCGAGGCCGAGGCCGTTCAGCGTGGCGGGATGGCCGGGACGCAGTTCCACGTTCGCGTCACCCAGGAGCAGCATGTCCATCGCCACCTCTCCGACATTGTGGCCATCCTCGACGAATCGACCTTGTCCAAATCCGTGACGAAGAACGCCAAGGCGGTCTTTCATCGCCTCGCCGAGGCCGAGGCCCAGGCCCACGGCTGCCCCATCGAACAGGTCCACTTTCACGAGGTCGGCGCGATTGATTCCATCGTCGATATCGTCGCCGCCTGCATCGGGCTGGAGCTGTTGGACATCAGCGAAATTCAGGCCTCACCGATCCCCCTCGGCAGTGGCACGGTGAAATGCGCCCACGGCATAATGCCGGTGCCCGCGCCCGCAACGGCGCACTTGGTGCGCGGGTTTGACGTCTATGCCGGGCCCAACTCGGGCGAGGCCACCACGCCCACCGGTGCCGCCCTCGTTACGGCGCTCGCCCAGTCCCAGGGTGCACTTCCGGCGATGCAAATTTCCGAGATGGGCTATGGCGCAGGCAGCCGCGATGATGGCGCCGTGCCGAATCTGCTTCGAATCGTTCTGGGAACATCCTCGGCCGACGGTGAAGCCGACGCGATGCTCGAGCTGTCCGCGAACGTGGACGATACGACGGGCGAAATTCTCGGCGCGACCATCGAAGCGCTTCTCGATTCGGGCTGCGTGGACGCGTGGGCGACGCCCGCGACAATGAAAAAATCTCGTCCGGGCTGGGTGCTGTCGTGCCTGTGCGACGTGAACCGTGCGCCGGCGATTCGTGATATTTTCTTCGGCCAGTGCGGCACCCTCGGCGTACGCGAGCGAAGCGTGTCGCGGCGCAAACTTCTTCGGCGCTTCGATACGGTCCAAACCGAATATGGCGCGGTCCGCATCAAGGTCGGCCTGCGCGGCAAAACGCCCGTGAGCCACAAATGCGAATTTGCCGATTGTGCCGCCGCCGCCGCGAGTCACCATGTGTCTCCGCGCGAAGTCCAGCTTGCGGCATTGGGCGCCTGGCGCGAAGGGGGCCAACGATGACCGGGCTGTGGATTCTCAACGGATTTTGCGCACTGGCGGGCCTGATCTGGTGGACGCGTCACCAACTGGTCAACAGTGAGCAGCGCGACGGGCAAGTGATTCGCCCGACGAACCCCGGCCCCGACGGCCCTGATGCTCCGCGCATCAGTGTGTGCGTCGCCGCCCGGGACGAAGCCGACTGCATCGAGGTGTGTGTGCGGAGTTTTCTCGCGCAGGACTATCCCGATTTTCAGGTGATCGCCGTCAACGACCGCTCCGGCGACGCGACGGGCGAAATTCTCGATCGCATCGCGGCCGAGGACGATCGACTGACCGTGATCCACGTTACCGATCTGCCTGAAGGCTGGAAGGGCAAACCCCACGCGATGCACCTTGCCTCGCAACAGGCCGACGGGGAATTGCTGTTGTTCACCGATGCCGATTGCCATCAGGATTCTGCGCGCACGCTGGCTGTCACGGCCGAAGAGTTCCGCCGCCAACCCCATTGCGGAATGCTGACCATGCTACCGGAACTCGAGATGGTGGGCTTCTGGGAAAAATTGCTCCAGCCCGTCTGCAGCGGCGTGATGATGATCTGGTTCAAGCCCGACAAGGTGAACGATCCCAACCGTTCCCACGCCTACGCCAACGGCGCGTTCATGCTTTTTGGCCGCGAGTGCTACGACGAAATCGGCACCCACGAGGCAATCAAGCACGAACTCCAGGAAGACATGGAAATCGCCAAGCTCGTGAAACACAACTCTTCCGGCCGACTGGTCGTGCGCCGCGCCGAGGGCCTCTATCGCGTGCGGATGTACACAAACCTGCGCGAAATTTGCAACGGCTGGGTGCGTATTTTCTTCGGCACGTTCCATTCGCTGCCGAAGCTGATCGTCTCGTTTTTGTTGGTGTTTCTGATGGGGCCGGTCCCGATCACGACGCTGCTGCTGGGCTGGTTCCTCACGGGCCCCGCAGCGACGTGGGCGCTGATTGTCGGCGCGGTCGCAATGGCTGGACAGATGTCCCTCATCGGCCGATACTATCACATGATCCGCAATCCGCTGTGGGTGGGCCTGCTGTATCCGCCCGCTAGCGTGATGGCCTGCGGCCTGCTCGTCGCGGCGATGACCCGTCACCTCCCCGGCAAAGAAGTCCAGTGGAAATCCACCGCCTACACCAAAGACGATGTCGCCAAAGAGTAGCTGCGACGATGGTCGGAATCGAAAACAAAAAAACACCCGCAGGATTGTTCCGGCGGGTGTTTTTCTATTTGGATCAAGCTCGGACCGCTTGTCACGTTCGGCGACAAACGATCAGGGGAAAGTTCTAAAATTCTTCTTCGTGCTCCATGATGTCTTTCCAGTGGTCGATATTTTCGAGATAGACGGCCGTGCCGCGCGCGACGCAGGTCAGCGGGTCGATGGCGAGTTTGACTTCGAGGCCGGTGGCGTTGGCGAGGACTTTGTCCATGCCGCGCAGCAACGCGCCGCCGCCAGCGAGGGTGATGCCATTGTCGACGAGGTCGGCCGCGAGTTCCGGCTCACACTTTTCGAGTGTGCGCGTGACGCAGTCGATGATTTGGCCGATGGGCTCTTTGAGTGCTTCGCGAACTTCTTCGGAGCTGATGACGGCTTTGCGCGGCAGGCCGGACATCATGTCGCGCCCGCGCACTTCCTGCGTCATTTCCTGTTCCAGCGGACACGCCGAGCCACATTCAATTTTGATGCGTTCGGAGGTCTGCTCGCCGATCATAAGGTTGTAGGTCCGCTTCATGTGCGCGACGATCGCTTCGTCCATGTCGTCGCCCGCTACGCGGATCGACTCACAGACGCTGATGTCCGCGAGGGACAAGATGGCGACTTCGGTCGTGCCGCCGCCAATGTCGACGATCATCGAGCCGGTCGGTTCGCTCACGGGCAACTCGGCGCCGATGGCGGCCGCCATGGGTTCGTCCACGAGATAGGCATCGCGGGCTCCGGCGCGTTTGGCCGAGTCGTACACGGCGCGTTTTTCGACGGCCGTGATGCCCGAGGGCACAGCAATGACCACGCGCGGTTTGACGAGGCTCCGGCGGCGGTGCACTTTGCGGATGAAGTAGCTTAGCATCGCTTCGGTGATGTCGAAGTCGGCGATCACGCCGTCTTTCATCGGGCGGATGGCCGTGACCGACCCGGGGGTCTTGCCGAGCATCTCTTTGGCCAAAATCCCGACCGCGTTGCCGTTGTGCAGAACGCGGTTCGTGCCGCGGCGGACGGCCACGACGCTCGGTTCGTTGAGAACAATGCCCTGGCCTTTGACGCAGACCAGCGTATTACAGGTGCCAAGGTCAATGCCCATATCCGTAGAGAACATGCCGAGGAGTTTATCGAAGATCATGTTGAATCCTTTCTGGTTGCAACGGTGCGCCTCGTCAGCCGAGACGTGCTCCGCCCCCGGTTTAGGCACAGCCCAACCGTGGTCGAGTATTATATCGGCATTTTTACCCCATGCGCATGAAACTTTCCACTTTTTTCATCCCGTGTTCGTCACCCGTTCGGATTTCGATTAAATTCGCACGCCCAGAGGAGGCTCGAGTGGCAATTGGATTTGAAACAATGGCGCCCGGCGGTTAGGATAGGCCGCGATGGATGAGATTACGTTAGACAAGATTGAGTTTCCTGCGGTGCGGGAGATTGTGCAGACGTTCTGCGCCACGGCCGTCGGCCGTCGGCTGGCAGGTCGAATTGTGCCGTCCGCGAAGATCGATACGATCCGCCGCTGGCAGAGCGAGACGGCCGAGATGGTCGATGTGCTCGGCGCGGTGGGTACGGCGCCCCTCGGCGGCGTGGGCGACATTACCGAACCGCTCGAACGCGCCATGCCCGGCTGCGGGGCCGATGGCGATGACTTTGCCCGGATTGCCTCGACGCTCGAAGCGCTGAGCGAATTGCGCGCGTTCCTCGAAGCACTGCCCGAGGGCTATGCGCTGTTGCGCGATCAGATGCGCTCGATTGGTGAGTTCGGACCGGACGTGACGGCGATTCGCCGGGTCGTCGGCCCGGACGGCGAGATTCTCGACAACGCCTCGGGGCACCTGAAAAAGATCCGCGCCGAAATGCGCCGCATTGAATATGACGTCCGCGAAGTGATCACGAGTTACCTCCGCCGCAGCGAGGTGCGCAAGCTGCTCACGGCCGAGACGTTCACGCTCCACGGTGACCGCTATGTTCTGCCGGTGCGCGCCGACCACGTCGGCCGACTCGGTGGGGGGCTGGTTCACCGCGCGAGCCAGTCCGGCGCGACGATGTTTGTCGAGCCCAACGAATCGGTCGAGCTGAACAATCGCCTCGTGGATCTCCGTCAAGACGAGCGCGCGGAAATCGAGCGGCTGTTGGCGGATCTGTCGGCGCGATTGGTGCGCCGGCAAGACTCGATCAAGACGGCGTTGCGGTGTGCGGCGCGGGTGGATTTGATTTCCGCCAAAGCGCAGTGGGCCTACAAGAACGATATGCACGCGCCCGAGATTGCGCCCGGCGGGGTGGTGGAAGTGTATCACGCGCGGCACCCGCTTTTGGAGTGGCAGTTCGCCCGCGAGTCCGAGCCGCGTCGCGTGGTCCCCATCGACGTTCGCCTCGGCGGCAGTTACGACATTTTGGTCATCACGGGCAGCAACACCGGCGGCAAGACCGTTGCGATGAAAACCGTCGCGCTACTGGTGGCGATGGCGCACTGCGGGATTCCGATTCCCGCGCGGCGCGGCGCACAGCTTCCGCTGCTGGAAGATGTGCTGATCGACATCGGCGACGAGCAGTCGCTCGAACAATCGCTCAGTACGTTCGGCGGCCACATTGAGCGACTGAAATCGATCTTTCATCGTCTGGAAGTGCGCCCGAAGAATTGCCTCGTGCTATTCGACGAACTCGGCAGCGGCACGGACCCCGACGAGGGCGGCGCGATCGGCCGGGCGGTGCTCGATGAGCTGCTCGAGAGCGGATGCCTCGCGATGGTGTCCACGCACTTGTCGGTGCTCAAGGCCTACGCGATCAACCACGAGCGCGTCGACAACGCGTCGGTCGAGTTCGATTCGGACTCCCTGCGCCCGACCTATCATCTTTTGCTCGGTACGCCCGGCGAGTCCCACGCGATCACGGTCGCGGACAAGCTCGGCATGCCCCCGGCGATCACGCGGCGTGCGCGGGAATACCATGCCAATCGCGGCAAGGAATTTCGCAAGGCTCTGCGGCGAACCGGCAAGGCGAGGCGCAAGGCCGAGGTCGCGTTGGCGGATGCGGCGGAGCAGAAGGAAGAATATCTCGCGAACTCCGAGGCGCTCGAACAGCAAATCGACGACGTCAAGCAGTTGCGCGATCAGTTCGCGACGTGGCTGGCGACGCTGGCAGATTGGAAGCCCGGGCGGGCGGTCAACGATCCGCTGACGGGGAGTCCGGCGACGTTGGTGCGGCTGGAGTTGCACAAGCAGATTGCGCTGCTGGACATTGGCGGCATCGAGCGCGAAGTGCCGCTGATCGAATTGATGCCTGATCTCGGCCAGCGTTCCACACGCGAAGAATTGCGCACGATCCACACCAAGGCCAAGCTGCTTGAGCGAGAATCGCAGGGGCATCTCGACGAGGCCCAGCGTGTGTTGAGTGATGCGCGGCGCGTGGCGAGCAATCACAAGACCCAGCAGGAGAATTTCGAGGCGTGGCGTGCTGCGCTCGTTGGGGCGAAGGTGGACGGGACCGTGACGATCAATCGCAAACCCGGACGAGCGAAGTTGTTGGAGATCGATTGGGCGAAGTTTGTCGCCAAAATCGAGTTGCCGAACGGGGAGGCGTTGGGCCTGCCGTGTAGCGAGTTGTTCCCGCAGACAGGCCCGTTCAGCGAGGCCGCCCACAAAGGCCGCGGCGGCGAGTCGCGCCAGCACGACGACAAGCCCATGCGTCACGCCAAGCGGAAACAGCGAGCATCGACCGCAAACAAAGACCGTCTCGCGAAACTTGTTCCGGGCGAAAAAGTGTACGTCGTTCCGTTCCGCACCATGGCGACACTGGTCCGGCTGGACGTCGAAAAAGGCAAAGCCGTCGTCCTCCACGGCGCGTTTGAAATGGAAGTGAAGCTCGACGATGTCGAACCCTCCCAGCGCCCCGGCCGCAAAGGCTAGTGTAAAACGGGGATCGTTCTGCTCTGTATAGAACATGGATTCTTTGTTTTCAATGTTTGTGTATTTGTGGTGCGGGCTTCCAGCCTGCATGGGTTTTCTTCTATTTTTCTAGAAAACAAAGACAGACGCAGGCAAGATGCCCGCATCACAATCAAACAGACACAGGAAAAATATATCTTTCTAATGTTCTATATAGAGCAGACGGGTACCCTTTGCCCTGTCCTCTTTTCCTCATTTCTTTTTCGTTTTCAGATACCTGTCTTCTCTGTATAGAACATCAAGACTCCCCATGTATGGAATTTCCATGACGAGATCTTTCTGTTTGTTTGTATGAATTGAGGCCTGAAAGGCCGGCCGTCGATAGCCGGGGGTGTAAGCCCCCGGACCCGTGCGAAATTCAGTCGAGCCCCGAAGGGGCGGCAGACAGTAAACAGGTGATTTTCTGTCGCCCTTTCAGGGCTCAATTGGTTAGACCGCTTTCCGGGGGCTCACGCCCCCGGCTATCCACTGTCGCGCCTTCGGCGCTTACATAAACACAGAAAACAAGAAAGATAACCATGTTCTATACAGAGCAGGATCGTTCCATTTTTCCTTAGTGAAACGTAAACCGGACCGTGCCAGCGGCGTGTTTGTCCTTGAGCGTGAAGGCCAGTCGCACCGGGTTGATGTTTCGATATTTGGCGTTGAGGGTCTGCTCGGTGAGTGTGAGCGCGGCCGTGGTTTCGATGGTGAGTCGCACACTCTGGTTCTTGTGGCGGATCAGGATGGTTTTGTGGTCCGCGATTTGCCATGTCCCGAGAATGATCAGCGCACTTTCAAACATCTCGGGCTGGGAGAACTTGAATTGATCTTCCACGACCAGCGAGTCTTTGGTGCGGTCATAGGTGAATGAGCGCGTCAGGGCGGTGAGAGTTTTGACGTTGTAGGCACCGGCGAGGTCGAGGGTGAACGTGTCGAGGGTGGGGGTGAATTGCTTCGAGACCAGCTTGGCGGTGAATTGTTTCCCGTAGGCTTGAAGCTGTCCGGCGATGCGCGGAACGCTGTGGCCGAGGGAATTGTGCGCATCCGATTTCATGCGATTTTTGCCAAAGGTATCCTTGTTGGGCATTTCCCCGCCGGGGTCGAGGGCGATGAACGAGCCGTGCTTGAGCAGGTGGAACGACCCGAGGTCGTTGTGATTGTGAGATTCCTGATTGTGTCCGCCCTTGGCGGCGAAGGTCAGAGTTTCCGCGCCGCGGCCGATGTAGACTTGAGGCACGGGATAGAACGTGCGGATTGGTAAGGCGTTTGGCGCGGGCCAATCGCGGTGGGGGTGTCTCGCGCGGGAGCCAAAGAGGTAGAGCATCGGCAAAACCCGTCCGCTTCCAGAGAGGAGGGCCTTTGGGGGCGTGGGGGCGTACACGCTGTCGAGAAACGTGAGCATGGTTTTCGGGGGACCGGCCTGAATGGTACAATCGGCGAAGCTGGGGTAGACATATCCGTCGATCAACCCGCCGCGCCCAAAGCTCGCGATGTGGCGGGCAGTGTCGCCGGCATAGAGATCGATTGTTCCGTTGGTGGCAATGTGCAGGGTCTCGGCGAGAAGGAGATAGTGCCGGAAGCCGTAGTTCCAGTAGCTGGGGCCTTCCGTGGTCCAGCCGTCGGGCGTAAAGCCCTTGAGGTAGAGTTGGCTTGATTTGTGAATGTCCTGGATCACCTTGAGGCGAAGCGCGGGGTTCTTGAGGACGGCCAAGACGGCGATGGCAATATTGGCATGGCAAACGGCATTCCAGTTGCTGGAGCTATCGCGCCACCACAGGGTGGTGCATTGTCCCGAGAGCGTTTGCATGTAGGGAACGAGGATTCGTTCGTTGATGCGGTCCTCGATCAGAGTGCGCAGGTCTTCGGGCAGAGTGTTTCCGAGAGTGGAATGAACCAGTGCCAGCAATGCGGCCGTACCCGAGGAGACCAGGCCAATGTAGAGGCGCTTGCCGTCATAGTCTTTGTTGCCGACTCCCTTGGTGGGGGGGACCCAGGTTTTCAATGCACAGAGCAGCTTGACGTAGTGCGCGATTCGCTCGCGATAGCGCCCCTTGTTGTCGAGGCATTCGGCATACAGAAATGTCGCCAGGCGCATCTTGGCGGTGTTGTATCGAGATTGGTAGTTTATCTTATTTCCTGGGACGAAGTATGCCATGTAGGCTTTTTTGGAGAGGTCCGGGTCGGAGGCGGTGGCAGCGGTCAAGGCGGCTTTGCGAATGTCCCATGCGAATTTTGTTTTGTCCAAGGCGTCCCATGCCTTGCGGTCGGTGATGGGGCGGCCTAGGCAGGTCGGTCCATCGGCGAGGTCATCCGCAGTCAGCACCGCAGCAGGGGCGGCGGGCGCGACGGGGGGCTCTGCGGAAGAAAGCTGACTCGCCAGCAGGGAGATCGATGCGGTATGGAGAAAGGTTCGTCGATTCATACAGGAACACTAGCGAATTTTGGGGTTCGGGTCAACGGACAAATTATGATTCGCGCGTGACCTGCGGCTTTGTTGCGAGTGCAGAGCTGGCGATCCGACGGGGTCACGGAACACTTGACATAAAAATCGCACCCACAAGGGGTACAGTTTGCTGAATATGGACGCACGATGTCCAGTCTGGCTCTTACAATGGGATACAATTAAAATAGCCGATCCTCTCATTGGCGAATTGCAAGAATTCCCAAGGTGGATCGTTAACCTTCCCAATGGAACATCGCAAACCTCAATCCCGTCGTCCCCGGATTTTTCTCGGACAGGACTATTACATCGCCGATGTCCACCGCGGCGTGTTGGAATATGCACGTCAGAACGAATGGATGCTCGACGGGCACTACGCCTATTTTCGTGAGCTGAATCCCCAGGCCGAGTATGACGGCATGATTGTGTCGTTGTTTGGCGTGGATTCGCCACTTGCGAAATACGTTGCCAGCCGGGCTGAAGCGGGCGTGCCCGTGGTGAATTTTTCGCCGCGGCCCGAGTTCCCCTATCCGCAGGTCTGGGAAGACAATCGCGCCATTGGCGAGATGGCGGCCGACTATCTCCTCGGGTGCGGCTATCGCACACTCGTGGGTGTGGGGGTGCGTCCCGAGTATCACACTGGGGCGCTCCGGCTGGATGGGTTTTTCCCCGTGTGCAAAAAGGCCGGGGCCGACGTGCAGTTGCTGTTTATGGAGCAACCGGGATTTCGTGACGCGCTTGCGGCATTGCCGCCGATGACGGGGATTTTCTGCGCGGATGACATGGTTGCGATTCGGGTGATGGAATTGTGTCACCAGATCGACCGCGCCGTGCCGGAAGAATTCGGCATCATTGGCATGGGCGATGACGAGTTGCAGGTCTATGCGTCCTATGTGACGCTTTCGAGTGTGAATCCCGACTACGAGCAGCGTGGATATCGTGCGGCGGGGTTGCTGGATTCACTGATGGCGGGATCTTCCGCGCCGTCAGAGCCGATTCTTGTGCCACCGCTGGGGGTTTCCGCGCGGGAATCCACGGCCGAACTTGCGATCCCTCACGCCGGACTCGCCAAGGCAGTGTCCCATTTGCGAAATCACTTTCGCGAGCCGATCACCATCAGCGACCTTCAAGGCGTTGCCGATCTGACGCGTCGGCGGTTGCAGGACCTCTTCAAAACTCACCTCGGTTGTACGCCGCTGGAAGAACTCACGCGGCTGCGCCTCACCCAGGCCAAGCTCCTGTTGCGCTCGAGCACCCAGCCGATTGCAGCCATTGCTCAGCAGTGTGGCTTGGTGACCGCTCACCGTCTCAGCCGACTCTTCCGGCAAAAAGAGGGGCTTTCGCCCGGAGAATTCCGCCGCCAATATGGCCGCAATCAATAACATTTCCCATTTTGCAGGTTGCAATTACCTGAAAAAGGGGTACTCTGATTTGGCAAATAACCCATTATTCTGGAAAGGATATTGATCATGACAACACGGCGTACATTCCTCAAAACCACGGCTCTGGGCCTTGCGGCCGCTTCGCTCCCGGCGATGGCTGCTCCCAAGACGCGCAAACCCAATATTGTGTACATTCTCTGTGACGACCTTGGCTATGGCGAGCTTGGCTGCTATGGGCAGAAAAAGATCAAGACCCCGCAGGTCGACGCGCTTTGCAAGGGCGGGATGAAGTTCACCGATCACTATTCCGGCAGTGCGCTGTGTGCGCCGAGCCGTTGCATTCTGTTGACGGGCATGCACGCTGGCCACGCGCAGATTCGCAACAACAAGCCGCTGAAGTTCGAAGGCAACTTCCCGCTCACCAAGGGCACCGAAACCCTTGCGACGCTCGTCAAGCGCGCGGGCTATACGACGGGGGCCATGGGCAAGTGGGGCCTGGGCTATCCCGCCTCGACGGGCGACCCGAACAATCAGGGCTTCGATCACTTCTTCGGGTACAACTGCCAACGCTTGGCACACAGCTATTATCCCACGCACGTTTGGCGCAATCAGACCAAGGTTCCGCTCAAGGGCGATGGGTCCACGAAGCTGCGCACCGACAATCCCGATGGCAAGTATGGTGAATATACCCATGACCTGCTGACCGAAGAGGCGCTGGGGTTTGTCAAGAAGAACAAGGACAACCCGTTCTTCCTGTACCTCGCCTACACGATTCCGCACACGGCCTTCCAGGTTCCCGACCTGGCGCAGTATAAAGATATGAAGGGCTGGACGCCGTCGCAGAAATGCCAGGCCGCGATGATCAGTCGCATGGATGGCGATGTCGGTAAGCTCGTTGCGCTACTGAAAGAACTCGGCCTTGAGGAAGATACGCTCGTGATTTTCGCGTCCGACAATGGCGCTCACGGCGGCGGCGGAACGCTGGGCTTCTTCAACGGATCGGGCCCACTCAAGGGTAAAAAATACACGCCCTACGAAGGGGGTAACCGCGTGCCGATGATCGCGTACTGGCCGGGCAAGATCAAGCCTGGAATCGTGACGAATCACATCAGCGCGTTCTACGACGTGATGCCGACAATTGGAGAATTGGTCGGCCAAGACCCCAAGGACGGCACCGATGGCATCAGTTTCCTGCCGACGTTGCTTGGCAAGACCCAAGAGAAGCACGAGTTCCTCTACTTCGAACTTGGCCGTTGGCAGACGCTGCGCGTCGGCGACTATCGCGCGCTCCGCATGGGCGGCAGTGACAAAATCAAAGTCTATAATCTCGTGAATGACCTGAAGGAAACCCAGGACATTTCTTCGAGCCATCCCGAGCTGACCGCGCGATGCCTCGACATTTTCAAGGGCGAGCACGTCCTCAATAAGAATTATCTCCTTGGCGGCGTGGACATTCCGATGAAAGACAAAACCAAACCGCCCAAGGAATTCAAGGAAGCTCGCAAGGCCCGCAAGGCCAAGAAGACCAAGAAACCCAAAGGGACCGAATAATGAACCGACGTAATTTTCTTCGCACGACAGCGCTGACCGCTGGCGCGGTTGGCCTTGGCCGACTGGCACTGGCGGAGCCCAAACCCGCCAAGGCGTCGAACGACAAACCCAACGTCCTCGTGATCATTTGCGATGACGCGGGCTATGCCGATTTTTCGATGCACGGCAGCAAGCAGTTCCCCACGCCGAATATCGATGCCCTCGCCAAGGGCGGCGTGCGGTTCAGCAATGGCTATGTCTCGGCGAGTGTTTGCGCACCCAGCCGCGCGGGATTGCTCACGGGTCGCTATCAACAGCGCTTCGGGTTCATCACGAATCTCGGCAGCTCGTCTCCCGGCGACGACCCGGCCTGCAAGGGCATGCGCGTCGACCAGGTCACCGTTGCCGACGCGATGAAGTCCCAGGGCTATCGCACAATCGCGTTGGGCAAGTGGCACCTTGGCCATCAGGATGAGTACCATCCGTGCAAGCGCGGGTTCACCGATTTCTTCGGATTCCGTGGCGGCGGCAGCAGCTACTGGGTCAACAAGTGCGAGCGCGACCTCGGCACGATCGAAAAGTTCGACGGCTACATGACCGACCAACTCGGCCTCGAGGCGTGCAAGTACATCGACGACTGCAAGGAGAAGGAACAACCGTTCTTCATGTACCTCGCGCCCAACGCCGTTCACACGCCGATGCACTCCACCAAGAAAGACCTCGCGGAGTTCAAGGATCTCAAAGGCGCCAAGGGCCGGAAGATTCTCGGCGGCATGACCCTCGGCCTCGACCGCATGGTTGGGACGGTCATGGACAATCTCAAGAAAAACGGCATCGCCGACAATACGCTGGTGGTCTTCATCAACGACAATGGCGGCACGCCGCTGACAAATTCCTCGTGCAATGCGCCGCTGAATGGCATGAAGGGTACGCTCCTCGAGGGCGGCATCCGCGTCCCGTTCGCGATGCAATGGCCGGGGAAAATTCCCGCGGGCAAAGTCTACGACAAGCCCGTGATCTCGCTGGACATCATGTCCACGGCACTGGGTGCTGCGGGCGTGAGCGATCCGCAAAAATTGATGAACACGCTTGCCGTCGAGCGCGAAACCAAAGTCCCGGAGATTGAAAAATCGCTCGGGATTCAGGTCAGCTGCCTCGGTGGCGGAAAGAAAAACCGCGAGCAGGGCTTTGCGCTCCGCCACGTCATCGACAGCGTGGACCTGATGCCGTATGTCACGGGCAAAACGACAGAGACCCCGCACACCGCGCTGTTCTGGTTCCGCCCGCCCGGCAAGGCCGTTCGCAAGGGCGACTGGAAGCTGGTGGTCCTGCCCGACCGCCCGCCGATGCTCTTCGACCTCAAGACCGACATCTCCGAAAAAACGGACCTGGCGCACGAGAATCCTGCCGTCGTCAAGGAGATGATGAAAGACCTCTTTAACTGGGAAAAGCAGACCGCCCATCCCATGTTCCGCACCGAGCACTATTGGCTGGAAAATAACACGAAGCTTTATGACCGCACTTACAAATTGGAACAGCCGCAGAAATAGCTGGCTGGCCTTAGGAGAAACCTATGCAAACTCGCCGAACCTTTATGAAGACCACTGTTGGGACGACCCTCGCCGCTACCGCAATGCCGTCGATCCTCTCGGCCGCGCCCAAGACCAAGCAACCCAACATCGTTTGGCTCTTCATTGAAGATCAGCACCCGTGGTGGAGCTGCTACCCGGAAGTCCTTGGCGGCAATCTCGTCAAGACCCCCGCGCTCGACGCGCTCGCCCAAGACGGCGTGCGGTTTGAGCGTTGCTACGTCCCCACGCCCGTGTGCAGCCCGTGCCGTTCGGCGATTGTCACCGGGACCTACTCGATTCGCACTGGCATCCACGATCACCGTTCCAGCCGCCACCCCGGCGCACAGATTCACCTGCCCGAGGGGGTCTGCACCGCGCCCGAGCTCTTCCGCAAGGCGGGCTACAACGCGTTCAACAAGGGCAAGGACGACTACAATTTTAACTACGACCGCAAGGCCGTCTATACCCTCGGTACCAAGCCCGGGACGGTGAGCTTCTATGGCGGCAAGGGCGGAGGCTCGATTGCCGAGGCCAACGCGAAGAGCAAACCCTTCTTCGGGCAGATTCAGGCCCATGGCGGCAAGTCCGGTAACCGGGTGAAGGCGCGCTTCGTCGGCGGTGTCAAGGCGACCGATCCCAAGACCGTCACCGTTCCGCCGCAGTATCCCGACATTCCGCAGATTCGTAACGAAATTGCGCATCATCACGACACGATGCTCTGCAGCGACTACGACGCGGCCAACGTCGTCAAGCAGATCAAAGCCGCCGGCCAGTGGGACAATACGATCCTGTTTGTCTTCACCGACCACGGCGGAAAAATGGCCCGCGCCAAGCAGTTCTGCTATGACGAAGGCCTCCATGTGCCGCTGATTATCGCTGGTGGCGCGCTGCCGAAGGAACTCCGCGGCACGACGCGCAAAGACCTGATCAACCTGCTGGACATCACGGCGACGTCGATGGCGTTTGCGGGAATCGACATTCCCGAGTGGATGGACTCGAAGGACCTGTTCGCCAAGGGCTACGGCCGGAAGTACATCTTCTCCAACCGCGATCGCTGCGACTTTACCATCGAGCGGATTCGCTCGGTCATGGGCGAGCGCTTCCACTACATCCGCAACTTCCTCACCGACCGCGTGCTCTATCAGCACAATTACCGCTCCAAGGGCGAGCCGTTCAAGACGCTCAAGAAGATGCATGAAGAGGGCAAGCTGACCCCGGCCCAGGCGGCTGGGTGGGAGAAACGCGCACCCGAAGAACTCTACGATCTCCAGGCCGATCCGAATGAAATCAAGAACCTCGCGACCGATCCGAAGTACAAGAAGGTGCTCGATGAATATCGCGCCGCGCTGGAGGGCTGGTTGAAGGACACCGA
This sequence comes from Phycisphaerales bacterium, assembly GCA_018644725.1. Classification (GTDB taxonomy): domain Bacteria; phylum Planctomycetota; class Phycisphaerae; order SM23-33; family SM23-33; genus JABGPZ01. Next base: position 18,249 of record JABGPZ010000107.1, on the reverse strand, counting down.
CGACAAGGCCGCCGATGGCGAGTCCAAAGAAGGCCTGCGCGCGACCATGACCCGATGGGGCAAGAACTGCATCAATCCCGAATTCAAAGGCCTCACGCCGCTACCTATGCCGAAAAAAGAAAAGATAATCAACAAGAAGCCGAAGAAAAACAAAAAAGTGAAAAAGTAGGGCGCTAGGGAACTAGGCTGTAGGCCTTAGAATAAAAAAGATCATACAATAAAACACACCCGCGGGTTCATCCCTGCGGGTGTGTTTGTTATGTCGTTCGTATTATCGGTCTGCGGTGTCGGCGTGGCCATTGCTATTGGATTTTTTCATTTCCATTGCCGTTGCCATTGCCGTTGGTGTTTTCGTCGGCGGAGGGTTTTTCTTTTTCGTCGGGGTAGGAAATGCGGCCGTGGTAGATCCCGCAGAGGCTCTTGACGAGGGACTCTTCGACCTGGTGGACTTCGCGCAGGGTCAGGTCACAATCGTCGAGCTGGCCGTCTTCGAGGCGGCTGGTAATGATGCGATGGATCTGCGTGCGGATCGACGTGGGCGTCGGTTCGCTGAGGGTGCGCACGGACGATTCCGCGCCGTCGGCGAGCATCAGGATCGCGGCTTCGCGTGTCTTGGGTTTCGGGCCGGGGTAGCGGAACTGCGCCTCGTTGGGCATTTCGACGCCCTCAGCCTCGGCGTGTTGTTTGGCGGTGTGATAGAAATAGCGCATCACGCTCGTGCCGTGGTGGGTGGCGATGAATTCCCGCAGCGGGCGGGGCAGGCCATATTGGCGCGCGAGTTCGAGCCCGTCTTTGACGTGGCCGATGATCACCAGCAGGCTCATCGAGGGGCTGATGCGGTCGTGGGCATTTTTTCCGACCTGATTTTCGGTGAAGTAGTGGGGCTTGGAGGTCTTGCCGATGTCGTGGTAGTAGGCCCCCACGCGAGCGAGCAGCCCGCGCGCGCCGACGGCCTCGGCTGCCGATTCGCACATCGCGCCGAGCTGGAGCGAGTGGTTGTAGGTCCCCGGCGCGGTCATCGCGAGGTGGCGCAGGAGGGGCTTGGACGCGTCGCACCATTCCAGCAGTGTACTGCCGGTGGCGACGTTGAAAATCCGTTCGATCAGTGGCAGCAGCGCCTGGGTCAATAGCCCCGCGAGCACCACGCTCGCAAACGCGACAAAGCTGTCACGGCCGGCGAAACTGCTGGGTTTGTGCTGGAGCAGTGAGATCATGAATTCGACCAGGAGGCAAATTCCTGCTGCGTGGATCGAGAGAATCGCCAGGCGGCTTCGGGTGCGAATTTCGCCCAGCGGGAAGACGCAAGCGAAGGTTGCCACGACCAACAGCAGCAGCAATTCGATATTGCCCTGGAGGAGGAACGCGGTGAGCAGCGAGAGCATCATCCCCAGCGAGAGCGCGAAGCGGCGGTCGAACGCGATGGCGAGAATGATCGCGGTGATGGAGATCGGCAGCAGGACGATGTGGATGTTGTATTGAAGGATGCCGGTGAGCAGGACCGCCGAGGCGAGGCACCCAATCAGCAGCGCCGCCAGGGCCGTCGCGCGGTACAATTCGTCCAGCAGCGGGCTTTGGTAGAAGACGACGTAGAGAACGAGAATGCCCACGAGCAGCGCGAGGAGTACGAATCGGCCGATGCGGCGGGTCCAGTCGCCGAAGCGCGCATTGAACCACAGGCTTCCTGCGGCGGGGGTGTCGGTGAAGAGGCTACCGTCTTTTCGCGCGGCCTGGTAGGCGGCCTCTTCGGCGGCGAAGAGTTCTAGGTCCGAGTCGGAAAGGCCCTTGATGTCGGTCTGGTTTTGCTCGCCACGCCAGCTGGCGGCGACCAGCACACTGCCGGCGGCGTAGGTTTGGAAGCAGCTTTCGGGCGGGTTGGTGTGGATGCGCTTGACGGCAATGGTGATGTCGGTTTTGCTTTTGTCCTCGTCATAGAGGTACAACGGCGTTTGGAGAAGTTTCTCGGAGAGATAGGCCGTGATGCCCGAACGGATGGGCTTGGGGAATTTCGCGGCTTCGACGACATCTTTGACGCGCCGGCGCAGGTTGGCGGTGTCGGAGAGCCCCACGAGGGTATTGATGTTTTGGGTGTAGGGCTTGTCTTGACCGTTGTTGATGCTGACGTTGCGCGGCTGTTGGCGGGAGAGTTCTTCGGCGAGGACGAAGAAGCAGGTTTGCAGTTCGGCGCGCAAATTCTGAAGGGTTTCGTCGTGGTTGGCGCGGGCCTTGGTTTCGGTCTGGGCACTCCACTCGGCGGCGATGGCTTTGCGGTCGGCATCAAAGGTGTCGAGGCGGGTTTGCTCTGGCGCGATGGTGGCTGCGAGTTTGTCGCCTTGGGCGGTGAGGGTTTTGGCCTTGGCGATCAGTTCGGCCGCTTTGGCTTTGAGGACGGTGTCGGTCTCGGTTTCGGGCTTGAGCAGGCGGGCTTTTTCGGCGAGTTCAGCCGCTTCTTTGCGGAGTTGATCGCGTTGGAGGATTTGTTCGCGCAGGGCCTTGACCCAGCCGGGCAGCGGTGTGAGCTGGAGTTTTTGGGCGAGTTCGGCGTCGAGGGTTTCCAGCGACTTGGCGGCCTTGAATTGCGCGGGGGCATTGGTCAGCGTCGCGGTGATTCCGTCCAGCAGCGACGTGTTAATTTTGTAGGTCGCGGCGGTGGAATATTTGGCATCGAGCGCGGCGGCACGGAGGGAGTCTTTGTCGAGGAGTTTGACGTCGACGCGGGCGTGAATGTCGTGGGGGAGGTACTGGTTGCGGTGACGCTGTGGCGAGTCGGAATTCCATACGTCCAGCAGCAGCACGCAGAGCAAAAAGCCCCCGAGCAACAGCCAAAGGTTCCATGCGCCTTCGCGCGCGAGCATGCGAGTATAGAGCGGCGCTTCGGTGGGGCCCTTGCGTCGCGGGTCCAGGCGCCGAGTGGATGTGTTTCGTTTGAAAAGCATGGCGATATTGTAATGGGATTTCGCAAAAAAGGGGAAGAAAAGTTCACGATTTCGGGCGGCGGTTAGGCCTTGTCACGGAAGGACTTGAGATTGTTCAGGCGCTGATTTATCCCGGGTTCTCTCGCTCGTTCCACCAGAAACGCGGCGCGGCGGCAGTTCTTAGAAATTTCGCTCGCTGATAATGTATCGAAATTTCCCACTCGGGCTGGGCGCGATGGCGTCGACGCGGGTGATCGTCAGTGGGGTTTCGCCCCCGAGGCGGGTCTGGAGATTTTCGCGAAGTGCGGCCTCGGCCGAGAAGTCGGACGTTGCAACGAGGCGCATTTCGACCGCGCCGTCGGCGGTTTGGTGGAACTGGAATTGTTCGATACCCGCGAGACCGCTGAGCGCGGCGTGGAGCGCGGAGGAGTGGACGCGTCGGCTGTCGGGCATGATGAGGAAGTCGTTGACGCGACCATGGACGGCGTCGAGAATGTCCAGCCCGCGGCCGCAGCTGCATTCGCCTGCGGACAGCCGCCCAACGTCGCCCGTGCGATAGCGGATGAACAGCGTCGCGTGGCAGTCGAGTTGCGTGACGACGATCTCGCCGTCTTCGCCGGGCGGAAGGGGGTTGCCGGCGGGGTCGACGATTTCGACGATGACGTTTTCGCTGGTGATGTGCATCGAGCCATGGGGACATTGGTGGGCGATGAACCCCGCTTCGCGGCTGCCATAGCCGTCGGCGACGGGGCAGCCGAACGCCTCTTCGAGCGTGGCGCGGTAGTGTGGCAGCAACGTTTCGGCCGTGGAGAATACGCACGCGAGATTCAGCGCGCGCAGGTCTTCGCCAGCATCGGCCGCAAGCTCGCACAGTTGGACCATGGAGCTGGGATAGCCGAACACACAGCGCGGCCGGAATCGACGCATTTTCCCGACGAACCAGCCGACCGTCAGCGGCGAGAGTTCGCTCGCGGGCAGAAGGGTCTCGTTGGTCATCCAGTCGCGCAGACGTTTGACGCGGTCCTGTTTGCTCAACTCGACCGGCGCGTTCCAAACGTACGCTTCGCGGCAGCCGGGGGCGCAGCCGAACCAGTCGTGGGTGCGCATGCGTGCGGCCTTGTCGAAGGCTTGGCGACGTTTGTCGAAATAGAACTGTAGCGGCTTGCCGCCCGAGCCGCCCGTGCGATAGCCAATCGGCCCGCCGGGAACATTGCGGTTGGTCAGCGCGTCGAGGTGTTCGCGGATGTCATCTTTGCTCAGCAGCGGCAGGGCGCGGAGGTCGTCGAGCGAGTGAAGTTTGAAATCCGCGGGCTGGTTTGCGAACGCGGCATAGTCGGTGTGCTCGTTGGCGATGTCGAACAATGTGCGCAGTTTTCTCAGCTGGAGATGGCGGAGTTCGTGACGCGCAAACCATTGCGACTCGGCGAGCTGACGATAGACCTGGAAGGTTCGTCGGCCGCAAAGCCGTTCAAGCGCGGGCGAAATCAGATGGCGTACGATGCCTGGATGCATGGGTATAGTGTACCCCACAAAGCGGTTACGCGGTAGTGTTTTTCTCGCGGCGAAGTTTGCGGAACACGCGCGCGGCCTCGATGGCGAGGATGATCGCGATGATCTGCACCGCTCCGCCTATCGTCACCAGGAGCCATTTTTCGGCCTTGGCCCAAACGATGAGTCGGTCGCACATCGCCCACGTCGGCAGCACCAGCATCAGCACCGCGGGGATTGCGAGGAACCAGACGGGCTTGTTGCGGCGCAGGACATAGCTGACGATCAGCAGGAAGCACAGCCCCGCGAGGATCTGGTTGGTCGCGCCAAAGATCGGCCACAGGGTCAGTCCGCCCTTGGCCGGGGTGTCGCCCGCGAGTAGCGCCAGCGACAGGCCCGATGCAACGGCGACGGACGTGGCGGCGTATTTATTTTTCAGCGGCGGGCAGTGGATCGTTTCGGCGAATTCCTGGAAGACGTAACGGTAGAGACGTGTGGCCGTGTCGAGAGTCGTCGCGGCGAAACACGCGACCATCACGCCGAGGATTCCGATGGCGAGTTCGAGCGGGATGACGAGGTCGAACGGGATGCCGAGGGCGACGATGAAGTTTGCCCCGCCCTCGACGAAGGCCGAGACCTTCGCGCCGAGGCCCATGCCGCCCCAGCCGGGTTTGGTGGTTCCGTCTTTTTGTGGCACTTCGAGCTTGTAGCGATCTTCCCATGCGGCCTGGCCGGTGAGGGCGATTTTGCCTGTGGGGGCGGCTGGGTCAGGAACCGTTTTTGGAACCCAGGTGATTGCGCCGTCGGTGGCTTTGATTTTCTCGAAACTTCCCATGCCGACGCCCGCGCAGCACGCGAGGATCACCACGACGGCGAGTGCACCTTCGGCGAGCATCGAGCCGTAGCCGATGGCGCGCGCGTGGCTTTCGCAGTGGAGTTGCTTGCTACTCGTGCCGGAGGAGACCAGCGAGTGGAATCCGCTGACGGCCCCGCAGGCGATGGTGATGAACAGGAACGGCAGAATCGGCGGCGCGTCGGCGGGGACGTCTTTGGCGATGGCGGGCGCGGCTGCGACGAGATCGCTTTGTCCAGTGAACGCGGCGGCGACGATCCCGCCCAAGAGCAGCGCCAGCGCGACGAACAGTTGTTGGGAGTTGATGTAGTCGCGCGGCTGAAGCAGCACCCACACCGGCAGCACCGACGCGATGAAGCAGTACACAAAGAGGATGATCGTCCACAGTACCACCGGCGATGCCCACGGCGAGCTACAGCCCGAAAGGCCGAAGACGCTCTGGATGTCGAAGGTGAATCGGTTGCCAAAATAGATGATCGTATAAATCGCGCCCACCGCCAGCAGGGACGGCAGAAGGATCGAGCCGGTCGTCTTTTTCGCCCAGAGCCCCAGGCCGATGGCGATCGGCAGCGACGCCCACACCGCGACTACCCCCGATGGGTACATCGCGAAGACGGCCGCGATTACCAGGCCGAAAATCGCCAGCACAATCGTCAGCGTCAGCATCAATAGCAAGAGCAGCAACACACGGCTGCGGCGCGAGAGATATTTCTCCGCCAGCGCGCCGACCGACATGCCCTTGTTGCGAACCGAGAGCACCAGAGCGCCAAAATCGTGGACCGCGCCGATGAAGATCGAGCCGAACACCACCCACAGCAACGCCGGTAGCCAGCCCCAAAATACGGCAATCGCCGGGCCGACAATCGGGCCGGTCCCCGCGATGGACGTGTAGTGGTGCCCAAAGAGGATCGACTTGCGCGTGGGTTCAAAGTCGCTCCCGTCACGCAGGGTGTGCGCGGGGGTGACGTTGTCTACGTTGAGGCCAAAAATTTTCCGTCCGAGGAATCGGCCATAGGTGTGATAGGCCAGCAAGAACGCGGCAAAACTCCCGAAGGCGATTAGCAGTGTGGTCATGGGGACTCCCCGCGGGTTGGAATGTCGGCGCTAGAGCAACTGGCGCAGCAGGCTTTGGACGTGGGGCTTGTCGTCTTCCTCGCTCAGCGAATACCGGAAGCAGGACTTTGGCGAGACCGTCACACTGATGCGCCCGCGCGGGCCCTGAAAGCGAACCTGCGCGGAGGTGCAGAAGTCGACGTACTCGTTGAGGAATTCCATGCCCGACGCGGTGTCGAGGAACTTCGGCGCGTAGGGGCCCATCATGTAGCTGTTGTGGGCGTACTCGCTGACGCGGATCGATTTGAGCTGGAAGCGCTGGGTGTTCTTTTCAAGTTTTTCCACAGCCGTCGCCACGTCCAGCTCGATCTGGTTGACCACCACCGCCAGCGCGAGTTCGTTCGCGAGGAAGTTCGTGACATAGTCGATGGCCGCCGGGCCGCCTTCGTAGACCTCGAGGCGCTGCTTGGCGGGGTAGATGCCCACCGGCAGCAGTGTGACTTTTTCGATAGGCCGGGACGTCAGCTCTTCGGATTCTTCGTCGAGCTGGGGCACGGCTTGATGCACGCGCCGGATGATCGTCGCGAAGACGGCCTCTTCGGCGGCCGAAAAATTCAGTACGCCATATTCGCTGTCCTCGGGACGGCCATACTGTTCCATGGCGGCCGCGATCGTCGCCGCGTCCGGGCCGTCATACATTGCCAGATTCAATTTGAACGATGCCATATCAATGTCCTTTATAAGGGTAGATGCCAATCATTGCCGGAGGCGGGACTCGAACCCGCATGACCTACCGGTCAAGGGATTTTAAATCCCTCGCGTATGCCAATTCCGCCACTCCGGCTTATTCGTTATTCGGTTAGTTGAAAATCCCTCGCGTATGCCAATTCCACCACTCCGGTATGGAGAGGGGATTGTATCGCGTTGTGCGTCAAAAATCCAGTGGGTTCAAAATCTGCGGGGGAAGAATATCTGCCGTCATGGTGACAAAAAAGCACACCCGCAAGAATTGCTCTTGCAGGTGTGCTTGTGTTGATGGGTGCGGGTCGGGCTCGATGGCCTACTCTGCCGCTTTCTTAGCGGCTTTCTTAGCTGCTTTCTTTGCCCATTTCGTCTTCGCGGCGGGTTTGGCTTCTACCGCGACGGGTTTCGGTGCGACGGGTTTCGGTGCGACGAATTTCCCATTGCCGTCGGCTGCGAAGTCGATGGCGGCTTTGATCGCGGGGTTCTTGATCGCGCAGTCGCCATAGGCTTTGCAGTAGGCGCGCAGGGCCTTGCCCATGGCGCGCAGTTCTTCGCGATAGGCCGGGTCCGCGAACGAGTTGGTCAGCTCGTTGGGGTTCTTCTTGAGGTCGATCAGCCACGGCTCGCATTGGGGGCCAACGACGAACTTGAGTTTCTTCGTCGCGACGGCCAGCCATTTCGGGCAGGTCTTCGAGTCTTTGCAGGTCGAGCGGAAGAAGCCATAGTCTTCCCACCCGGCGGGTGCTTTGCCGGTGGTGAAGAGCTTCGACGCGTCGCGGCCTTCTTCTTTGCCCGCGGTCTTGACGTTCATCAGTCCCAGCGCGGTCGGCAGGAAGTCCACGCAGGTCAGCGCTTCGTCGATGACGGTCCCGGCCTTGACGGTCTTGGGGTAGCGCAGCACGAAGGCGACCTTCGCCGAGCCTTCCAGCGGGTTGCCCTTATTGTGCTTGCCGTGTTCGTGGCACAGGTCACCGTGGTCGGAGGTGAAGATGACGATCGTGTTGTCGTAGATGCCGAGTTTCTTGAGTTCGGCGATGATGCGGCCGACATTGTCGTCGATGCACTTGACCATGCCGAAGTAGCTCTTCATCATACCGGCGCTGAAGGTCTTGTCTTGGGGCTTGGCCCAGTCTGGCGCAGCGGCGGCTTTCTTACTCATCGTCTTGGGCGCGGTGAACTTCATCTTGTCGTACATGGTGTTGTATGGCGCGCGGACACTGTTCGGGCCGTGCGGGTCGGGGATGGCGACCATGTAGCAGAATGGTTCGTTCTTGTGTTTGCGGATGAAGTCGATCGTCCAGTCGGCCAGGACGTCGGTGGTGAAGTTTTTCTTCGTCGCGCCTGCGCAGGTGTAGGAGTTTTTGCTGCCGGTGTCCACGCGCGGGCCTTGGGGCGTGAGGGCGAGTTTTTTCCAGTGGCCGCGGTTGTACATCAGGCGGTTGTCGGTGAAGCCGAACTTCTTCTTGGGAGCCCAGCCGGGTTTCGCGTTGCCAGCGAGGTGCCACTTGCCGGAATAGCCCGTTGCATAGCCTTCGCGGCGGAGAATTTCGGCGAAGGTGATCACGTCGTCGCCGAGGTGGACGTTGTTGTTGGTCACGGGCGAGTTTTGCGGATATTGGCCGGAGACCAGCGAACCGCGCGAGGGGCTGCAGACCGGCGTGCTTGCGTAGAAGCGGTTGCAGATCAGCCCTTCTTTGGCGATCGAGTCGATGTGCGGCGTTTCGCAAATTGCGTCCGGGCCCCACATCAATGCTTCAGACTTGGGCAGCTGGTCGCGATAGCAACCCAGCGTGCGGAAGTTGTGCTCGTCGGTCTGAATGATCAGCAGGTTCGGTGCGCCGGCCTTGGCCTTGGCGAAGGTGAGGTTCGGGGCGGCGACAGCGGCGGCGCCGATGCCAACATATTGCAGGAAGTTGCGACGGGTCAGGGTCATGTCGATCTCCAAAAAGGGGAATTGGGATTGTGTGAGTTAGTCCTAGAGGCTAACGGGGTAGAATAGCATACCTTGCTTTGGCGAAAAAGAAAACCCCTTCCCAAGGGTCATTTTGGGAAGGGGGAGGTGGTTGAGCCTGACTATTCGGTTTTTGGCAGGTGGAGGCATCGGCCGAGGGCATCGGCGGCGGCTTCCATGATCGCTTCGGAGCAGGAGGGGTGGGCGTGGACCTGGTCGGCGAGTTCGTGGGCGGTGATTTCCTGCGCCATGAGCGCGGCCGGCTCGTTGATCAGTTCGCTCGCGCCGGCGCCGACGATGTGGCAGCCGAGGATTTCGCCATATTGCGGATCGACGAGGATCTTCACGAAGCCCTCGGGGGTGCCGCTGGCGAGTGCGCGGCCATTGGCGCTGAAGGGGAATTTTCCCACGGCGAGGTCGGGGCAGGTTTCGCGGGCGGCGGCTTCGGTGAGGCCGACGACGCCGACTTCGGGGTGGCCGTAGATGCAGGACGGCACAAATCGGCCGTCGTATTTGTGGTCGTGGCCCATGGCGTTTTGCGCGGCGGCTTCGCCCATTTTGAACGCGGCGTGGGCGAGCATGCACTGGCCGTTGATGTCGCCGGGGGCGTACAGCCCGGGGATCGAGGTTTCCATGTGCGCGTCGACGACGACCTTGCCGCCGTCCGTTTTCACGTCGAGATTCGCGATGGCCGAGAGGTCGGGTTTGCGGCCGACGCTGACCAAAAGCGCGTCCACGTCGACCGGGTCGGCGTTTTCGAGGCGCATCGTCAGGCCGGTGTCCGTTTCGTCCACACTGAGGAGCTTCGTGCCCGTGTGTACTGCCACCTTGCAGGCCTTGCGCAAATCGGTGTCCAGCTCGGCGGAGACCTCTTCGTCGAGGAACGGCGCGACGCGGTCGAGCGCTTCGACGAGGGTGACTTCGCTGCCGAACGCGGAAAATGCGCGGGCCATTTCCACGCCGATCACGCCGCCGCCGAGAATCCCCAGCCGCGCGGGCACTTCGGTGAGCTGCAAAATCAACGTCGAATCGAGGACCCGTTCGGACGCGGGCAAGAACCCCGGGACCGCCGGTTCGCTGCCGCCGGCGAGGATGATCTTTTTCGCGGAGAGCGTTTCGCCGGAGTCAAGCTCGACGGCGAACGAGGTGTCTTTGATGACGGCCGAGGCTTTGAAGACCTCCACGCCGTGGGATTTGAGCAGCAGGCCCACGCCGGCTGACAGCTTGCGCACGACGCGGTCTTTGTTGCTGCGGGTCTTCTTCATGTTGACCGTCAGCGAATCGAGGGCCAGCTCAATGCCGCGTTTTTTTGCGCCACGAATTTCGTGAATGATCTCGGCGTTCTTGAGATAGCTCTTGGTGGGGATGCATCCGCGGTTGAGGCACGTCCCGCCCAAGGCGTCGCGCTCGACGAGGCCGACGCTGCCGCCGAGAAGGGAGGCCTGGATCGCTGCGACATAGCCAGCGGGCCCGCCGCCGATGATGAGAACGTCGAAAGGAATGGTTGCAGTCATGATTGGCAAACTCCCGGGATGGATTGAGTCGAGTGATGCGGGTTTCGAGTTTCGGCATGATGACAAATTCAGCCATGACCGAATCCTGCCGAGATCGAATTGTAATCCTCCGGGCGCGGATTGCAAGTGTTATCGTGCGAGTTTGCGCTTTCTCACGATGGGTGGTGTTGGCCTGCGGTGCGCGAAATGGCTACTCAATCGCTTTGAGCTTTTCAACCTTTTCCGCGTCGCTCAGCGCATCCCACTTGTCCGAGCAGCCCGGGCAGCAGAACCCCACGCCCTTGGCCTGGAACACGCGATAGTTTTCGCCCGAGGCATTGGCTGTGACGTTGCCGCCCATAATTGGACAGATGGTATTGGCGACGGCGGGTGTGGCGGGATCGGCGGTCTTTTTGCCGCCACATCCAGACAGAATCGCTGTTCCGACGGCGAACACGATAAACAGGGTCAGGATCGATTTGCACTTCATGATGGTCTCCCGGGTTTGGGGGTGTCTCTTCGGTCGCACCTCATTGTAGGCGCATTCTGGAGCGATTCGCGACGTTTGTCGCCGATAGCCCACTTTTCTTATACGAGGATTGGCCTTCCCAATAGAAAACGCCCGCGATCCGAAGATCACGGGCGTTTGGTGAGCAGGTCTCAACGAGACTGTCGCGGTGCGCCTCTCCAAAGAGAGGGCGGCGCAGGTTCGTTTCGACGTACTCGAAATCCGTTTGGATTGGGATTAGCCAGCGGAAATCGCGCCGATGGGGCACTCGCCAACGCAAGCGCCGCAGTCGATGCAAGCATCGGCGTCGATGATGTATTTGCCTTCGCCTTCGGCGATGCATTCAACGGGGCAGACGGCGACGCAGGCGCCGCAGCTGGAACAATCGTCACTGATGATATGGGCCATAGGATTCTCCTTGGGAATGGGTTCGGGCCGAGGCCCTGTGATTTGTAGTTCGCCCGCAATCGGGCACAGCCGACATTTATACGTCCTAGGGGATTGACAATCAACGCCTGGGATGCGAAAATCTCTTTATTGGACAGCGTCTCAATTAGAGGCCTATGATGGAGAAACCGTTCGGGGCCGCTGGGCCTCGTGAATTGCCATCCGCCGCGAGTATCGAAGGAGAAGTTATGACTGCCGACCCGACATCCTCTGTAACCCAAACCCTTTTGCAGGAAGCGTGGGACGAGTTCCGCTCGTTCATCAAGCGTCGCGGCGACCGCGTGACCGAAACGCGCCGAATCGTCCTCGAGCGCGCCCTCCAGCGCGGGGGACACTTCCAGGCCGACGAGCTTGCTCGCGATGTCTCGCGCGGGTCCGACCGCGTCAGCCGCGGGACTGTGTATCGGACGTTGGCGCTGTTGGTCGAGGCCGGGCTGGTCCGCGAGATTCGCGACCGCGACACGCACGTACACTACGAGCCGGTCTTCAATCGGCCACACCACGAGCATATGATCTGTGAAACCTGCGGCGCGTTTATCGAGTTCGACGACGAGGCCATCCACAGTCTGATCCATGATGCCTGCAAACGGATGGAGTTTGCCGAAACGTCCCACCGCCTCGTGATCTTCGGCACTTGCAAAAAGTGTCAGTAGGGCAGGGGTTTGCGTTGATGGATTTTCTTTGGGACATTGTTCGGCACACGGTTCACTATGGATTTCACTTTGTAGTTCCGTTTTTGATTGCGTGGTGGTTGTGGCGCGATCGTTGGCGGGTGGCTGGCGCGATCATGGCCGCAACGATTCTGATTGATCTTGACCATCTGCTGGCCGATCCAATTTTCGACCCGAGTCGATGCAGTCTTGGGTTTCACCCGCTCCACACGATCTGGGCGGCGGGGGCGTATGCGGCCTTGCTGGCGGTTCCCTCGTGGAAAGTGCGCGTGGCGGCGGTGGGGTGTTTGTGGCATCTCGCAACCGACGGGATCGATTTTGCCCTCGCGAGTGTGTAACCGATAAATCAAAAAGAACAGTTTTTCGGCGAATGGCGAAAAAAGTTCATTATTTTTCTTTCTCGTACTTGACAGAGTCGGGTGAATATGGCAGAATACTCTTGCTCAGCTCAGCAGGAATAAGTAATTTGCTCACCGCTCACCGCTCACCGCTCTAGCTCCGCCTTTATTATTAGTAGCCCGCTCTGCGATTTTGCTCGATGTAGGGAATGGCAAAATCCAAGCCGCCGCACCGCTCTGTGCAGCACCCAGGCCGTTGGCCGAGTTCCCATGCTCACGCTCTGCTGGTTTTTCCAGCGAAACGAACTCAAAGACAGGGTAGGCTGATGAAAGCAATGAAGTCGCAAATGCTCGTGGCACTGATCTCGCTTCTGTTGTGGGGTGTCTCCTTCCTCCAGGCGGGGATCCTCAACGTCGCAGACCCAACTCCCAATCAATCCGCACCGACGGGTGACTATGCCGACAGCGGCTGGCAATACACCGGCCAGTGGGGCGGTGGGTCCGAGTATGTCATCTCGGCCGTGATTGTCAGCCCGACGCAAATTCTCACTGCCAAGCATTACGGGAGTACCACGAACGCTAAGGATTGGACCTTCCGGTATGACGGCCAGACCTACTACGTCAAAGACAAATCGACGGCCAACGTCAACGATCACACCAGCTGGAACGGTACCAGCAGCGATCTACGTCTTGTGACGCTCGAAGGCGCGAACTTTACCGCTGCTCAAATCGCCCCGATCTACACAGGGGCGACCTCTGGCAAGACGGCCGTCATCGTCAGCAATGGCCAGGCCACTGGAACCGGAGTCACCGGTGGCTGGGAGCCCGCCGGGACAGGCTCGGCGACGCAGGACTTCCAGTGGGGCACGAATGTGATCGAAGCGGCTGTCCCGACGGCGCTCAATGGATCGCCTGTGGGCACGAACCAAGTGATTTCCTGGGATTTTGACAATACGGGTAAGACCGACTACGAAATCGGCCTCGCGGATAAAGATTCTGGCGGGGGCGTGTTTGTGGAAAATGCGGAAGGGGAGTGGAGTCTTACCGGTGTGAATTATGGAACAGCGAATTATTGGGAAGACAAGCAGTCTGGGAATAATTACAACGAATATTGGACGAACCCTATTTTCTCGGAAACGGGAAGTAGCGATGATGAATTTATGTCTGGTGGAATGTATGATGCGAGCGGATGGTATTTTAAAAATGGGACAGATTGGCTGGAAATTGCCGACCAGGACCGTTCCAAGACATGGTCATTCGCGACAGACTTGACCGCCACGGACAACGCAACCTGGCTGACGGCGAACATTGTCCCCGTCCCCGAACCCGCGACGATGAGTCTGCTGGCGCTCGGCGGGATCGCGATGTTGCGCCGACGACGAAAATAACACACACACACACTATTCCCAGTAGGATAGGAATGAGGGACAACTCGAGTGATCGTGAGGGAATTTCGGTAGCAGGAACCACCGACATTCAATGGCCGATGCTCATCGGCCTCGCTCACCCGAGTACGGCCTACCGGTTTCGCCGCCGGTGGGTCATTTTTTTTGTTATCCCCGCAGGGGTGAGGTGTTGCATCAAGTTCCCCGCAGGCCTATAATGACAACATGATTGCACTACATCGGATTATAGCGTGCCTGGCGCTGGCAGGTGGTTTGCTGGCTGGGGCGGGGTGTACGGATTTGGGTTTCAAGGGCGGCAAGGCTGGCCCGGCGCGGAACTCTGGCGTGGAGATTCCCTATCCCGTTTCGCTGCAATTGCCCAAGACCCTCTCGTTCCACCCCTTCACACAGACTGCGAGCTTTGGCGACAGCGGCTGGGGTGTGCAGGTCCGCCTTCAGGCGCTCGACCACTACGGTGACACGACCAAGGCCTATGGCGATTTTCGCTTCGACCTCTATACGTTCCAAGCCTACAAGTCCGAGCGCAAAGGCGAAAAGCTCGCGTCGTGGGAATCGTCCCTCTCCGAAGGCGACGTCAACCAGAAGCACTGGAAGCGCCATTTCAGCGCCTACGAATTCACGCTCGGCGGGCTGGGTCCGATGACGCCCGGCCAGAAGTACGTCCTCGTTGCGACGTTCACCAGTTCCTACAAACACCGCCTCCACGGCGAAACCATACTCACCGCCGGCAGCTAAGCTGGCCACGGATCATGACAGAGCAAAGGATTGTAGTGATATGAAAGTTGTAGTCACCGGGCAGGTCGGCCTGGACAAACGTGAGTTTCTCGAACGCGTCGCCGCGCTGGCGACGACTCAGGGCTTCGAGACCCAATGCGCCCATGTCGGCCAGCGGATGTATGCCGAGACGCCGGGTGTGCAGAAGGGTAAAATTCTCGACCTGCCGATTGGCCAGCTCGAAGCGATCCGCCGTTCGGCGTTCAAGGACATCCTTCGCGAGGCCGACGACGCGCCGAGTCTGATCGTCAACACGCACGCGACGTTCCGCTGGAATCACGGCCTGTTTTTTGCGTTCGACTATGACCACATGGCCGAGCTGGACGCGGACCTGTACATCGTCCTCGTGGACAACATCGACCAGGTCTATCGCCGGCTGGTGCGCGACGGGCATCGCGATTTCTCGCTGAAAGACTTGATGGTCTGGCGCGAGGAAGAGATCATGGCGACGGAAATGCTTAGCCGGATCGTGCGCCGCCGTGGCCACTTTTATATCTGCGTGCGCGGCGAAAAGGACGAACACGTCGAGACCGTCGTGCGGCTGATGCACCGCCCGCAGATGAAGAAGGTTTACCTCTCGTTCCCGATGAGCCACGTGATGGACCTGCCAGACGTTCAGGCCGAGATCGATGAGTTTCGCGCTCAGATGAAGCAGTGGTTTGTCTGCTTCGACCCGGCCGACATGGAGTCCGAAAAGCCGCTGACCTTCGACGCCGTCGATGCCGCCAAGGCCGGCCAGCGCTATCTCACCACGGGCACCGGCGACCAGCAAGTCACCCTCGACGTGCAGGAGTTCATCGGCATTATTCCCGACATCGACGGGCAGATCTATGTCCGCGATTTCATGCTCATCGACCAGGCCGATATGATCGTCTCGCTCGTGCCGGAAATGCCAGGCGGCAAGCCCGCGATTTCATCGGGCGTCGAGCGCGAGCTGCACCACGCTCACGAAACTGGCCGGGACGTGTTTGTGATCTGGCAGCCGAAGTGCGAACCGTCGCCGTTCATCACAGAGACGTGTACAAAAATCTTCCGCTCGTCGCAAGAGGCCCTCGACTTCTTCCGCGACAACGGCTATGCCCACGAACCCACCTCCGGCCCGCTGTTTGGGTAAATCCTACGGAGCGATTTCGGCGATGGCGTGGGGGATGGTTTCGAGGAGATCGGTGGCCATCATGGCGGTTTGGGAGAGTTCTTTCGCGGCGATGTCTCCGGCCATTCCGTGGACGAACGTGCCCTGGACGGCGGCCTCGAATGCGGTTTCGCCCGCAGCGATGCGCCCGGCAATCAAGCCCGTCAGCACGTCGCCCGTCCCGCCCGTGGCAAGGCCCGCGTTGCCGGTTTGGTTGACGTAGACCTGTGCGCCGTCGGTGACGATGGTCCCCGCGCCCTTGAGCACGAGGGTGACGTTGGCGTCGGCGTGGTAGGCGGCGTCGTTGATTTCCTTTGCGTACTCCACCGCGGCCAGTTGGCGGTCAGCGGCGATGGCATCGGCGGTTCGGCCTGTGAGGCGCGCGAATTCGCCCGGGTGCGGCGTGAGGACAATCGGGGCCGACGCGTGGGAGGCCCAGCCGGGCATGGCCGCGAGATTGTTCAGCCCGTCGGCATCGATCACGAGCGGTTTGCCGCAGGCGAGTGCTTGGAGCAGTGCGGATTGTTGCACGGGCCCTACGCCCCAGCCCGGTCCGACGGCGATGGCGGTGGCGGCCTCCAGCAGCGGCGCGAGTTCCCCCGCGCCCATCGCATCGCTCAGCGGCGTGGAGGTCGCGCATTCGCACAGCACGGCGACGGAAAGTTGAATGGGTTCCGGCACGGCCAGATGCACGAGTCCCGCGCCCGCGCGAAATGCTGCCGACGCGCACAGGGCCGGCGCACCGACCATGCCGCGCGATCCGCCGAGGACCAGTACGCGGCCAAACGTGCCTTTGTGGCTGTCGTCGGGTCGGGCCTGGATCATCGCCGGGCCTTCGATTTTTGTCAGTTCGCTCATGACTTCACCGCCTGATTGTTGATCAGCGCAGCCGAGTAGCCGCCGCCGAATCCGTTGTCAATGTTCACTACGCTCACGCCCGACGCGCAGCTGTTCAGCATCGCCAGCAGCGCCGTGATGCCCCCGAGGTTCGCGCCATAGCCCACCGATGTCGGCACGGCGACGACCGGGCATGCGACCATTCCGCCGACGACGCTCGGCAGGGCGCCTTCCATTCCCGCGACGGCGACGATGGCGTTGGCGCGTTGGAGTGCGTCGAGGTGCGGCAGGAGTCGGTGCAACCCCGCGACGCCGCAATCGTAACACGATTCGACCTTCGCGCCGAGGAACTCGGCCGTGATGCGCGCTTCTTCGGCCACGGACAAATCACTCGTGCCCGCCGCGATGACCACCACCAGCCCGCGTGGCTCGGGTGCGTCACCCAGTCGAATTGTGCGCGAGAGCTCGTGGTACACCGCTGCGGGAAATTTCGCCAAGACGGCGGCCGCGTGATCGGCGTCGGCCCGCGTGGCCAAAACTGCGCCGCGCGCCGCAAGCGCTGTGAAAATCTCTACGACCTGCGCCGGCGTTTTTGACGCGCAATAGATCACCTCGCCACAGCCGCATCGCAGCGCACGATGATGGTCGACCATCGCCGAGGACAGCTCCTCAATCGGTTCGCGCCGGAGCGCCGAAACGACCTCGTCAGCATCCACCTCGCCGGATTGCAGCCCCGTCAACAAATTGCGTAATGTAGTTTCGTCCATGCCCATAGGATACCGCAATTCTGTCGCGAGGGAAAACAAAATCCCAATCGTTACACTTGCCCATCTCTCCAAAATAAATATAATACACGTCCCATATTGGGAGTGTCATGACCCGAAAAGAGACCTCGTTCCCGGAGAATCTCATGAGCAAGAGAAATACAAATCATATTCTAATCACACTGGCGGCGTTGGCCTTGAGCGTTGGTGCCACCCATGCCGCGAACACGGCGGGCAAGGGCATCCGCACAATGACAGGGCATGCGGACTACATTACGGATGTGGCGATGAGCCCTGATGGTGTCCATGCCGCTTCTGCCAGCTATGACAAAACGCTGAAACTTTGGAATCTTACTACAGGCAAATGCGTTCGTACGTTTACGGGACACGAAAGCGCTGTTCTCGCGGTTTGCTTTAGTCCCAATGGGAAGAAAGTGATCACTGGATGTAAGGGCGGCGTCATGAGGCTTTGGGATGTCGCTACAGGGAAATGCTTGTATATTCTCCAGGCTCACCGCGCCCTTTTGGAATCGCTGGCAATCAGCCTGGATGGGAAGCGCGTTGTCTCTGGAGGTTATGGGGACGTAAAATTATGGGATATGGCTACAGGAAAATGCATCCAAACCATCAAAGCTCACGAAGGTACGGTTCGGTCTGTTTGTTTCGCGAAGGACGGGAAAGGGGTCTTCTCTGCTGGGGACGATAATTTGGTTCAATATTGGGATGCGACGACCGGGAAATGCATTCGTACTTTCAAAGGGCACACGTATCATGTGCATAAGGTTTGTCTCAGCCCTGATGGCACTTCAATCGCGACGGCGGCGGGTAGTGTAAATTTGTTTCTGTAAATTCGGGATTGTTTGGCGCGGGTGTCTCTT